>NZ_JAVRFJ010000049.1:0-74696 GCF_031845845.1 Streptomyces gottesmaniae | reverse complement strand
CCCGAGATCCCCGCGCACTCCGCCGACAGCGACCTCCCGACCCGGCCCAGGCCCACCCCGGGGCTGAGCCCCGAGCCCGCCCCCATGCCGCCCGGCGAACTCCCGGGCCCACCCGTGCCGTCCAGGTGTACGGAGCCACCCGACGATCCGCCGAGCGCCGTACGCCGCCCTCGGCGGAACAACCGCCGTATCGGCCTCGTCGCGGCCGCCGCCGTGGCCGTGATCGCCGCCGTGGCCGCGGTCGTCGTACCGGCGATGAACGGCTCGCCCGACGACAGGGACGACAAGGCGTCGTCGACGACCTCCTCGCCCGCCGGCCCGTCTCCCACGCCCACCGTCGCCGGCACCTCCCGCCCACCGAAGCTTCCGCCGGGCGCCCGTACGGAGGCCGGCGTCTTCGCCTGGGTCCCGCCCGACGGCTTCTCCCGGGAGGTGCACGCCGGCGCGGAGGTGCACTACACCTCGCCGGACGCCCGCCAGGAGATCGTCGGCAAGGCCTCCCTCGCGCGCGGCGACCTGCTGGAGCAGTGGCGGAAGAAGGAGAAGAGCACCGGAGAGGGACCCGGATACCAGCGGATCCGTCTGGAGGAGACGGAGTTCCGCGGCGAGCCCGCCGTCGTGTGGGAGTACACCGTCACCGCCCAGGAACTGCCCTGGCACGTCCGCTCCCTGGGCTTCAACACCGGCGGCAAGTCCTACCAGCTGACCACCTGGTACCACCCCGACATCGAAGACCGTGCCCTCCCGATCTACGAGAAGGTCGAGGAGAGCTTCACCCCCTTGTAGTTCCCCGAGAGCACCAAAAAAAGGGGGGGCCCGGCAGCGGGCGAACCGCCACCGGACCCCGACCTCGGAGAGGTCAGTGCACCTTGTCGGGCACCTCGGCGGCGGCGGATTTCCCGCCCCGGACCTTCTCCTTCACGAGCGCGATGCCGACGACGACCGCCGCGACCAGCAGCGACAGCAGCAGGATCTCCTGATTGCCGTGCTCGGTGTCGGTGAGCATGTAGCCGAGGACGAAGAGGATCAGCCCGATGGTGGCCCACGTCAGATACGGGTACAGCCACATCTTCACGACGAGCTTCTCCGGCGTCTCCCGCTCGATGATCCGCCGCATGCGCAGCTGGGAGAAGCAGATGACGAGCCACACGAACAGGGCGACCGCACCGGAGGAGTTGACCAGGAAGAGGAAGACACCCTCGGGGAAGAAGTAGTTGAAGATGACCGCGACGAACCCGAAGACCACCGACGACAGGATGGCCGCCATCGGCACACCCCGGGCGTTCGTACGGCCGAACGCGCGCGGCGCGTCACCGCGCTCACCCAGGGAGAACGCCATCCGCGACGCGGTGTAGAGACCGGAGTTGAGACAGGACAGCACCGAGGTCAGCACGATGAAGTTCATGATCTGCCCCGCGTGCGCGATCCCCAGGGAGTCCAGGGCGGCCACGTAGGAGCCCTTCTCCTTGATCGACGGGTCGTTCCACGGCAGCAGTGTCACCACGACGAAGATCGAGCCGAGGTAGAAGACGCCGATCCGCCAGATGATGCTGTTGGTGGACTTGGTCACCGCCTTCTGCGGGTTCTCCGTCTCCCCGGCGGCCAGCGTGGCGATCTCGCTGCCCATGAAGGAGAAGACGACCAGCAGCACACCGATGAGGATGGCGCCCGCGCCGTTGGGCAGGAAGCCGCCGTGGTCGGTCAGATTGGCCAGCCCTGCCTTCTCCGTCTCGGCCCCCGGCAGCATCCCGAACACCGCGAGCCCGCCCACCACGATGAACGCGGCGATGGCGACGACCTTGATCCCGGCGAACCAGAACTCGAACTCACCGTAGGAGCCGACCGACACCAGGTTCGTGGCGGTCAGCACGACCATCACGATCAGCGCCCAGCCCCACTGCGGGACGGCGGGGATCCAGCCCTCCAGGATCACCGCACCCGCGGTCGCCTCGACCGCGAGCACGACGACCCAGAAGAACCAGTACAGCCAGCCGATCGAGAAGCCGGCCCAGCGCCCGAGCGCGCGGTCGGCGTGGGCGGAGAACGAACCCGAGGTCGGGTTGGCGGCGGACATCTCGCCGAGCATCCGCATCACCAGCACCACCATCGTGCCGACGAGCGCGTACGACAGCAGGATGCCGGGACCGGCCGTGGCGATGCCGGAACTCGACCCGACGAAGAGACCGGCCCCGATCACACCACCGATGGCGATCATCGACAGATGACGGTTCTTGAGGCCGGCGTGCAGACCGGGTGAGGGGGGTGAGGAGGAGCCTTGGGCGTCTGCCTGGTTCGGCAGAGTCGGCTGCGAGGTCATGGGGGGAGGTTTCCTTTGCGCCGTTGTGGGGACTTTCGTGCGTCTGCCCAAGGACTCCCCGATCGACTCTCGTCAGAGCGGGGGACGAGAGTGCACAGCCGGGGGCCGGATGGGCCGCTGTAAAGATCGGTCCAGTGAATCGGAGGTGAAGGCAATCCTGAACCTTTGAATCCAGATTGTTACTTGAGGTTTACTTGAGGTTCTGTGGTTCGGCTCACGGTTTCCTCGTCCCACACCCCGTCGTGCCGCGCCGAAACGCGCGTGTCACACTCGGACCATGCGCGTCTACCTCGGCTCGGATCACGCCGGATACGAACTCAAGAACCACCTCGTCGAGTGGCTGAAGGCCGCCGGCCACGAGCCCGTCGACTGCGGGCCCCACATCTACGACGCCCAGGACGACTACCCGCCGTTCTGCCTCCGCGCGGCGGAGCGCACGGCCGCGGACCCCGGGTCCCTCGGCATCGTCATCGGCGGCTCGGGCAACGGGGAGCAGATCGCCGCGAACAAGGTGGCCGGCGTCCGCGCGGCGCTCGCGTGGAGCGCCGAGACCGCGGCGCTCGGCCGCGAGCACAACGACGCGAACGTGGTCGCGGTCGGCGCCCGGATGCACTCCCAGGAAGACGCGACCAAGTTCGTCGAGACCTTCCTCAACACCCCGTTCTCCGGTGACGAGCGCCACATCCGCCGTATCGACATGCTGGCGTCCTACGAGACGACGGGCGACCTGCCGCCGATCCCGGCACACCACCCCCAGCCGTAGCCTTCCGCGCCCCTCCACGAGCTCGGCCCGCCGGGCTCGTGGTCTGCCGCGCCTCAGTGGGGGCGTGCCCCCGAAGGGCCGTGGCCTCCAGACCCGCAGGGGCCTGAGCTCTCAGGCCCGCAGGGGCCTGAGCCTTCAGGGGCGCGGGGAACTGCGCGAGAAGCCCCACGCACCCGCACCCGACAACGCACCCCCAAACACCCCCCACCTTCCACCCCCCAACCCCGGAGGACCCCGTGCCGGAGGGGCACACCATCCACCGCCTCGCCGAAGACTGCCTCACCCACTTCGGCACCGGCACCGGCACCGGCCGGAACGTCCACGTCACCAGCCCTCAGGGCAAGTTCGCCGACGCGGCCGCCCTCCTCACCGGCACCCCCCTCCACACCGCCGAGGCCCACGGCAAACACCTCTTCCTGCACTTCGGCGACGCGGACGCCGAGGAACGCGTCCACATCCACCTCGGCCTCTTCGGCAAGGTCACCTTCGGCCCCGCCCCCGCGCCCCCGCCCACGGACACCGTCCGCCTCCGGCTGCGCAACGACACGGCGTACATGGACCTCCGGGGCCCGACGACCTGCGCCCTGATCACGGACGCCGAGAAGCAGGCCGTACACGCGCGCCTCGGCCCGGACCCGCTCCGCCCCGACGCCGACCCGGCACGCGCGTACGCCCGTGTCGCCCGCAGCCGTACGACGATCGCCGCGCTCCTCATGGACCAGAAGGTGATCGCCGGCGTCGGCAACGTCTACCGCGCGGAGGTCCTCTTCCGGCACGGCATCGACCCGTACCGCGCGGGCAAGGACATCACCCCGGCGGAGTGGGACGCGATCTGGGCCGACCTCGTCGCCCTGATGCGTGAGGGCGTACGCCACAACCGCATCGACACGGTCCGCCCCGAACACCTCCCGGAGGCGATGGGCCGTCCGCCCCGCGTCGACGACCACGGCGGTGAGGTGTACGTGTACCGCAGGGCGACCCTGCCCTGTCACATCTGTGGCGGCGAGATCCGCACCGCCGATCTCGCCGCCCGCAACCTCTTCTGGTGCCCGTCCTGCCAACAGCGGTGAATCCGCGCGCTGCTGCCGCGGTGTCCTAGAACCCGTGCGGCAGCCAGGGCGCGAGCCCCGACGACAGGAAGGCCGTGGACGCCTCGGCCAGTGCTCCCTCCCGCAGTTCCCGCACCAGCCCGGCCGCGGCCAGGGAGGTCAGGCTCACGCCACCCAGATAGGCCGCCCCCAACTCCCGTACGCAGAGGGAGAGATCGGCGGCGTCGGCGGTCCGTTCGCAGGTCGCGCCCTTGGTGTCGCCGGTGAGCCGCCAACGCCCCTCGTTCCAGGGACAGAAGGCGTCCTCGACCTCGAACACCACGTTCAGCGGCGCCTGATAGGTCCGCGCCCGCAGCGCGGCACCGACCTCGACGAGCCGCAGATGCAGATCGTCCTTCACCCGCAGCCCGCACCGGCGGATGTCCGACACCAGGTGCAGCACCGGCTCGTCCACCGGCAGCCGGTGGGCGACCACGCACTGCGTCAGGTCGATGTCGAAGAGGAACCGCCACAACGCGGCCCGCGCGGCGGGGTCCACGGCCTCCAGCGAGCTCAACTGGACGACCCCCTCCGGCCCGGCCTGCCCCCAGTCGGGTTTGATCCGGAAGCGGGCGTAGCCCACCACCTCGGCACCGCCGCCGGCACCCGCCCGCTCGGCCACCACGCACTGCAGCGGCGAGGCCCCGTCCCGGTGGCGCTCGGTGTCGAGCAGGTCCACCCGCTCCCAGCCGGGCCGCCGCTCCAGCATCCCCGGCCGCTCCGGCACGCGGCGGGCGTACACCGCCTCGCACACGTCGAGCACCTCGGCGGGGTCCGCGTACCGCAGCCGTACGTCGTCCGTGCCGGGCGGCAGGGACAGCCGTACCCGGGTGGTGTCGAAGTCGGCGGCGAGACGGTGGGTGGCCAGGCCGTACCCGAAGCGGCCGTAGATCATCGGCTCGGACGCGGTCAGCACGGCCAGCGGCTCGCCCCAGGAGCGGATGTCGTCCAACTGGCGCCGCATCATGGACGTCAGCACCCCGCGCCGCCGGTGCGTGGCCGCGACGCCGACCATCGTCACGCCCGCCGCCGGGACGACGGCGCCCCCGGGCACCGTGAGCCGGAAGTCGAACGCCCCGGCCGTGCCCACGCATCGGTCGCCGTCCCACACGCCGATCGAGCGGTCGTACGGAGTGAGTGCCTTCCACAACTCCCGTTCCTCGGCGGGTTCGACGGCTCCGCCGAAGGCGCGGAGGAGGTTGTCGTACCAGACGTTCCAGTCTTCCTTGCGCAGCGCCCGCAGCTCAGTGGTCATACGCCATGCCTAGCAGGGCGATCCGGTACGAGCGAACGAATTTGCCCCGCGCGTCGCCGTTCGACGTGGGATCCTTCCCAGGTGCCGCACGGAGGGCGCACGGGGGCCGAAGTACCGCGTTCCGGTGTGAGATCTGTGTGAGATTCGTCGTGAACCGGCCCTCGGAAGGGGGACAAGTAGGACCTCCTGTGCACAGGGGCTGGTCCGATGGATAAGGTCCCGAACAATGGCAGCAGGACGAGAGCGGCGCGCGGCGGCCGATACGCTCACCGCCCGGATGAAGAAGCTGGTTCACCGGGCCCGCACCGGCGTGCGCAAATCCGCCGTCGACTACTTCCGCGGGGACGGCTCCGACTGGATCGCCCTCGCCGGTCTGCTGATGATGATCCCGTTGATCGCCTGCTTCACGATGATCAACGAGGTCTGGTTCTCGCCCGCCGTCCTGGTCCTCCCCATCGTCGCGGGCGGTCTGCTGCTCCGGCCCGCCAGCCTCCTCGGCCTCTACGCGGCCGCGGCGACGGCGTTGATCGTGGAGTCCGTGAAGCTCGGCCCCTACACCGACGGTCCGGCCCGGGTCACGCCCGGCACCGTGCTGGTGGTCGCCGCCTGCGGTTTCTTCGGCCTCCTCATCGCCCAGTTCCGCAGCCGCGTCGGCGTCCCCTGGCGACGCGGCGGCACCATGCTCTTCGACCTGCGCGAACGCATCCGGGTGCAGAGCAAGCTGCCGCAACTGCCGACCGGTTGGCACCGCGAGATGGCCCTGCGCCCGGCGGGCGGCCAGTCGTTCTCCGGCGACTTCGTCGTGGCCGCCCGGACGAACGGCGGCCGCACCCTCGAAGTCGTCCTCACCGACGTCTCCGGCAAGGGCATGGACGCGGGCTCCCGGGCCCTGCTCCTCTCCGGCGCCTTCGGCGGCCTGCTGGGATCGCTCCCACCGCACGCGTTCCTCCCGGCGGCCAACGGCTACCTCCTGCGCCAGGACTGGGACGAGGGCTTCGCGACCTCCATCCACCTCGTCCTCGACCTCGACTCCGGCGACTACGAACTCTTCTCCGCCGGCCACCCGCCGGGCCTCCAGCTCAGCGCGGGCACCGGCCGCTGGGAGGAGAAGGTCGCCGAGGGGCCCCTCCTCGGCGTCTACGACGGCGCCCAGTTCGACCCGGTCAAGGGCTCCCTGCGCCCCGGCGACGTCCTGATGCTCTTCACCGACGGCCTCGTCGAGACCTCCGAGCGCGACATCGTCGAAGGCATCGACCGCCTCACCGGCGAGGCCGACCGCTACGTCGCCGGCGGCTTCCACGGCGCCGCCTGGCACCTGATCGAAGCGGTCGCCAAGGACGTCAACGACGACCGAGCCCTCCTGCTGATCTGCCGAGAAGGCCCCACAGCAACAAGGTGAACGCCTCCGGCGCTCCTCCATCCCGCAGACGCCCAAGGGGGTCGAAGGGGCACAGCCCCTGGCGGACGTGACGGGTAGGGGAGGCGGGGGCGACAACCGGTACCGCAAC
Organism: Streptomyces gottesmaniae; assembly: GCF_031845845.1. NCBI lineage: Bacteria > Bacillati > Actinomycetota > Actinomycetes > Kitasatosporales > Streptomycetaceae > Streptomyces > Streptomyces gottesmaniae. Next base: position 67,765 of record NZ_JAVRFJ010000049.1, on the reverse strand, counting down.
CACAAACCCACAGGAGCCCGACCCCGATGCCCCCAACCCACCTCACGCTCCCCGAAGTAGAGACCCTCGCCCGCACCGCCCACGCCCGCCAGACCGACAAGGCCGGCCGCCCCTACACCGAACACCTCCAAGCGGTCGCCCACGGCGTAGCCACCCGCGGCGGCGACCCCGACCAGATCGCCGCGGCCTGGCTGCACGACGCCCTGGAGGACGACGCCCTCACCGAGGAATGGCTGTCCCAGGCCCCCCTGACCGCCCGCACGAAGGCCATCGTCCTGGCCCTCACCAAACACCCCGGCGAACCCCCGGAGGACTACGCCGCCCGCATCCTCGCCACCCCCGGCGCCCTCCTGGTCAAACAGTCCGACCTGGCGCACAACGCGAACCCCGCCCGCCTGGCCGCCCTGGACACCGCCACCCGCACCCGCCTGACCGCCAAGTACGCCCACATGCGAAACCTCCTCGGTCTGCCGGACGAACCGGCGACCGAGGAGGCGATGTGACGCATCCGGCGAGGCAGTGGTGAAACGGCCCACGCCCCGCGAGGCTAGGCCTTGGAGCCGACCTTCCCCCGCTCCCGGGCCAGTTCGGCGGCGTCCCGCTTGAACGCCCACTCCATCTTGGGCTCCATGGCGAACCGGAACATCCGCTGCACCGGCGGGGTGCACAACACGGTGATGACGGCCGCCGCGAAGACCGTGACGAGGAGCTCGCCGAGCGGCTGGTACACCCAGGCGTTGGCGTCGTACCAGTCCCAGAAACGCGAGCCCTTCGCGAGGAACCCGTGCAGCAGGTAGCCGTACAGCGTGCCCGCGCCCAGGACGGTGAACCACATCTTCCGCCGGGGCACCCAGGCGAAGAAGCAGGTGGTGAGCACCATGGAGCAGCCGAAGAGCGCGAGGGTCATGACGACCCCGGCCCACCACGGCGCCCCCAGCTCCTGCGCGCTGTCACGGTGGTAGAACCACGCCGAGTTCATGTGCGGCCCCACCCAGTACGCCATCGCCAGCGCGGCGGCCGCGACCGGCACGGAGAGCATCCGCACCTCACGACGCCGCATGAACTGGAAGTGCGCGGGCTTCATGAAGAGGCCGACGACGAAGAACGGCAGGAACTGCAGGACGCGTTGCAGGTCCAGGTCGTCGCCGATGTCGGGCGAGACGGAGGCGAGCGCCGCGATGCCGAGCGCCACCGGGATCGGCCAGCGCACGACCTTCCACAGCGGGGTCGTCAGCCGCCACACGAACAGCGCGATCAGGAACCAGGTGAGGTACCACGGGTCGAGCAGGCTGATCGGGTGCGAGGGATCGTCGTTGCCGTACCGCTTGAAGACGGAGTACGCGATCTCGAAGAGGACGTACGGCACGGCGATGCCGGTGATCAGCCGACGGAGCCGGTCGGCGCGCATGTCGAAACTGCGCGAGAAGTAGCCGGAGATGATGATGAACGCCGGCATGTGGAAGGTGTACACGAACATGTACAGCGCCTCGGCGGCGCGGCTGTGGTCGGTCAGCGGCTCCCACGCGTGCCCCATCGCGACGAGCACGATGGCGAGGTACTTGGCGTTGTCGAAGAACGCGTCACGTTGTTTGGTCGGTCTGGCCTCCGGGGAGGCGCCACTCGGCGTCGGGTGAGGGGACGAGGGCTTCAGCGAGCGCGGACTCGGCACTCCGTCGGCCGGCGACTGTGGTGGCTGTGCCGGCGGGAGCGGCGTCCTGGACCGGTCGTGCGGTCGCAGCGAGTTCGTCACAGACCCTCCCACCGGGGACCCCGGGGGACGGTCCGAGCACTCGCTGCGCAAGGGGGGGACGAGGCAGCGGTGAACATCTGAGGCACCCTAGCGTTGTCTGTGCGATTCCGTAAAACTACCGACGTGAATCCTGTATTGAGGGGTACGTGTCACTCACGGGTACCCAGGATTCGGTGAAGTGTGCATCCCGCAGAACATCACTGTCCGTACACCTCAAGGCGCATGGCATGCATCGGTCTGTCCGCATTCATCCCGACTAAATGGTGCATAACGTGCGCAGGCGATTCCGGTGAAATGTCCGGTTAATTACCGTCCTGGGTATGCCCCTTGGTGTGTCTGTGGCAACAATTCGAATTCCCTGCGCCCAGGTTGTGTGTGTACGGAAACGATCACCACGAATTCACTTCCGAAGCCCTCCTGTTGACCGGGGGCGGGGGTGGCGCGGGTGCGGTGCCGTGGCCGACGTTGTCTCAGCCGCTGCATATGACGGGCTGGTTGGTGGCACGATGGTTCTGGCGGGGTGCGCGTGGGGTCGGCGCCCCGGGCCGGGAGTGCGGACCGACCGAGGGTGTGATCTGTGTGGCCATTTCGCTGTCAGTGGTCCTCTTGCTGGGGATCATCCTGGTGGTTCTGATGCGAGGAGGGACGATCAAGGCCGGCCCGGCCGTCGTCGCCATCCTCTTCGGCTTCTTCCTCGCCTCGACGGGCATGGCCGACGACATCCAACGCTTCCTGAACTCGATAGCGGACACGATCAATTCGATCCAGTTCTAGTGACCACCCGAGCACGCAGGGTGAGGAAGCGAATCGCCGGCCACCACCCCGAGACGACGAAAGACCTCCGGCCCGGTTTCGAGGAGCACCTCGAAACCGGGCCGGAGGCCATGAGGGCGGGCGACGGGAAACGAACCCGCGTAGCTAGTTTGGAAGATCGCGTATGCGGACCGGGCCTGACCTGGCGACTCGCTGACGTGCCGGTTCTTGGTTCGCTCCCCGCTTTTCCCCGCTCCTGGCCGCCGGTCGCCGCCTGACCGGGCACGCGGAGACACGGACCGCACTCGGTGCTCGCCGCCGCGATCTACGGCTTGCCCCACTCGGGAACGCACATCATGCGGTGGGCCGGCACGACGGGTTCGCTCGGCAGCGGATCGATTCCACGGACCCGTACGGCCACGAGATCCGTAGGGGTGGAGGGGGTCGGAAGCTTGGTCAGGCGCCACCGGAAGGCTTCTGGGACGTCTTTGGCGGGCAACTCCACTGTGGCGAGGCTGACCCATCGGTCGTAGTTGGTGGGGTATATGCGAATCAAGGCGCCGCATTCAGGGCAAACCGGCGGCTCGATCCAAGTCACGTCGTCAGGGTCGTGGTCCGGTCTGGGCGCGGCTGTGGCTCCGTCGGCTTCGGCCATCTCGTTGGCGCAGGTGTTCCAGCACTTATCGCAGTAGCTCGCCATGAGGCCGAACCGTCCGCGCTCGCGCACGGTGTGGTTGGTCTCCCCGCAGCGATGGCATGCCGACTGGTCACGATCCCGAATCGCCCCCATGTGTTTGAGTGTGGGCGAATCCGACAGGATCCCGGTAGGTCGCGATTTGGCCTCATTCGAGGTCAGAGGCGCAGTGATCCAAGCGCGGAGATGGGCTCGACCTGAGGCGTCATCCCCAAAACAGAGGTGGGCTTGCCAGTCTCTGAGCCAGTACGATCCGCATGGCCATGAGTCGTTTTAGCGGCCCGAGACGTCGTACGCGGGTTCGCCCGATGCGGAAACCCCGGTTCGAATCCGGGCCGTGGCCACCCCTCCGCCCCCGGGGCGCGCCCCCACCTATCACTGCTCGGCTCTGCCTGGGGCGACGGCAGACGTCAGTGAGGCGCGCGAGAAGTCCCGCAAGGCAAAGAAAAAGCAAGATCGAAAGCCCAAGGGGCACGTGGGGGACACGGCGAGCTGATCGGGACCCCCGGAAAAGATCAGGGCCAGGCGGAGGAAAGATCCTCTGACCTGGCCCTGACTCATTCAGAGCGGGCGACGGGAATCGAACCCGCGTAGCTAGTTTGGAAGACTAGGGCTCTACCATTGAGCTACGCCCGCACGGCACGCGCCGCAGGTCGGAGGACCGCGGCACAGAAGGCATCGTAGCGGGTCGGGCGCCTTCGCCGCACACCCCTTCCGGGGCGCGCCCCGGAAGCAGCCGTCGCGCGCGCCCGCGCACTCGGTAAATCCGGCAACCGTATGGCCTGCGGGCATGTACCCTACGTGTCGCACCAGACGGGGTGTGGCGCAGCTTGGTAGCGCGTCCGCTTTGGGAGCGGAAGGCCGTGGGTTCAAATCCCGCCACCCCGACCACCGCGCCGGTACGGCGTCACCCGCCACCGGCAAGATCGCCTTTTGGGGCGTGTACCGCCTGCGGTTACTATGCAAGCTGCGCGCCCGTGTGTCTGCACTCTCACGTCTCTCAAGGGCCGCGAATCCGCTGAAGCCCCGCCGTACCGGTGGGGGACATAGCAGAACCCCAAGAAGTCAGCCCCCAAGGAGACCGAACCGTGAAGAGCGCCGTGGAGACCCTGAACCCGACCCGGGTTCGGCTCAGCATCGAGGTGCCCTTCGAGGAGCTCAAGGACAGCCTCGACGCGGCGTACAAGAAGATCAACCAGCAGGTCACGGTGAAGGGCTTCCGCAAGGGCAAGATCCCCGCCCGCGTCATCGACCAGCGGTTCGGCCGCGGTGCGGTCCTGGAGGAGGCGGTCAACGACGCGCTTCCGAAGTTCTACACCGACGCGGTCAACGAGGCCGAGCTCAACGTCCTGGGCCAGCCCGAGGTCGACATCACGGAGCTGAAGGACGGCGAGACGCTGAACTTCACCGCCGAGGTCGACGTCCGCCCGACCATCGAGATCCCGGACTACTCCGGCATCGAGGTCGAGGTCGACGCCGTCGAGGTCACCGAGGAGGACATCGAGAAGGCGGTCGAGCAGCTCCGCGAGCGCTTCGCCTCCACCTCCCCGGTCGAGCGTGCCGCCGAGGACGGCGACGTCGTGACGCTCGACCTGGAGGCCAAGGTCGACGGAGAGATCCTGGAGGACGGAGTCGCCGAGGGCGTCTCCTACACCATCGGCTCCGGCGAGCTGCTGGACGGCATCGACGACGCCGTCAAGGGCCTGGAGGCCGGTGGCGAGGCCACCTTCACCTCCGAGCTCAAGGGTGGCTCGGCGGCCGGCAAGGAGGCCGAGGTCACCGTCAAGGTCTCCCAGGTCGCCGCCCGTGAACTCCCGGCCCTGGACGACGAGTTCGCCCAGCTCGCCTCCGAGTTCGACACCCTCGAGGAGCTGCGCGCCGACAGCCGCAAGCGCCTGGAGAACATGAAGCAGTACGACCAGGCCACGCAGGCCCAGGAACGCGTCCTGGAGAAGCTGCTGGAGCTCGTCGAGGTGCCCGTCCCCGAGAAGCTGCTCGAGGACGAGATCAACACCCGCAAGCACAACCTGGAGCACCACCAGCTCGGCCAGATGGGTCTCGACCTCGAGAAGTACCTCGAGATCCAGGGCAAGACGGTCGAGGAGTTCGACGCCGAGACCAAGGAAGCGGCCGTCAAGGGCATCAAGACCCAGTTCGTCCTCGACGAGCTGGTCGCCAAGGAGAAGCTGAACGTCAACCAGGAGGAGCTCACCGAGCACCTCATGCGCCGCGCGGCCTCCTCCGGCATGTCCCCGGACCAGTTCGCCCAGGCCGTCGTCCAGAACAACCAGGTCCAGCTCCTGGTCGGCGAGGTCGCCCGCGGCAAGGCCCTGGCCCTGGTCGTCGAGTCCTCCACCGTGAAGGACACGAACGGCGAGATCGTCGACCTGGACGACGACGAGGACGAGGAGACCACCGAGGCCGCCGAGGAGGCCCCCGCCGCCGCTGAGGCCGAGGAGAAGGCCCCCGAGGCCTGACCGCTCCGTTCGTGACGCCGTGACGGGCCCCCGGGGATCTTGTCCCCCGGGGGCCCGTCCGCTTCCCCGAAGGGCGCGGGGAACCGCGCGAGCAGCGTCCCTTCGGCGTGCCGGTGGAGACCGGGCATTCCCCGCCTTGCCCGGCCGGGTACATGCGCTGACAGCGAACAGTTCCCTCTGCGGGATTCACCGGCGGAGCCACCGCGTTAGGGTCCATGAATACGAGGGCGGAGCCATCGGCGACACGGCTCGGCCCCCGGAAGGGAAACGTGAAGACGGCCCGGCGCCGTCGTAAGACGAGCAGGTGGATACGTGACGAATCTGATGCCCTCCGCCGCCGGCGAGCCTTCCATCGGCGGTGGCCTCGGCGACCATGTCTACAACCGGCTGCTCAACGAGCGGATCATCTTCCTCGGCCAGCCGGTCGACGACGACATCGCGAACAAGATCACTGCACAGCTGCTGCTCCTTGCCGCCGACCCGGACAAGGACATCTACCTCTACATCAACAGCCCGGGCGGTTCCATCACGGCCGGTATGGCGATCTACGACACCATGCAGTACATCAAGAACGACGTGGTGACCATCGCCATGGGTCTCGCGGCCTCGATGGGGCAGTTCCTGCTCAGCGCGGGCACCCCGGGCAAGCGCTTCGCGCTGCCGAACGCCGAGATCCTGATCCACCAGCCCTCCGCCGGCCTGGCCGGCTCCGCCTCGGACATCAAGATCCACGCCGAGCGGCTGCTGCACACCAAGAAGCGCATGGCCGAGCTCACCTCCCAGCACACGGGTCAGTCGGTCGAGCAGATCACCCGTGACTCGGACCGCGACCGCTGGTTCGACGCCTTCGAGGCCAAGGACTACGGGCTCATCGACGACGTCATCGCCACCGCCGCGGGCATGCCGGGCGGCGGCGGCACCGGGGCCGGGCAGGCGTGACGGCAGCCGCCGGCACGCCCACCCCGCAAACGCCCCCAGCCGACCGCCTCAGCCCCTTTCAGGCTCCCAGGAGACACAAGTGAACGACTTCCCCGGCAGCGGCCTCCACGACAGCGCACGCTCCCAGTACTCGGGTCCGACGGCCGAGTCCCGTTACGTCATCCCCCGCTTCGTCGAGCGCACCTCGCAGGGCATCCGTGAGTACGACCCGTACGCGAAGCTCTTCGAGGAGCGGGTGATCTTCCTCGGCGTGCAGATCGACGACGCCTCCGCCAACGACGTCATGGCGCAGCTGCTGTGCCTGGAGTCGATGGACCCCGACCGGGACATCTCGGTCTACATCAACAGCCCCGGCGGCTCCTTCACGGCGCTCACCGCGATCTACGACACGATGCAGTTCGTGAAGCCCGACATCCAGACGGTCTGCATGGGGCAGGCGGCCTCCGCCGCCGCGATCCTGCTGGCCGCCGGTACGCCGGGCAAGCGCATGGCGCTGCCGAACGCCCGCGTCCTGATCCACCAGCCGTACAGCGAGACGGGCCGTGGCCAGGTCTCCGACCTGGAGATCGCCGCCAACGAGATCCTCCGCATGCGGGCCCAGCTGGAGGACATGCTGGCCAGGCACTCGACCACGCCGATCGAGAAGATCCGCGAGGACATCGAGCGCGACAAGATCCTCACGGCCGAGGACGCGCTGTCGTACGGCCTGATCGACCAGATCATCTCCACGCGGAAGATGAACAACGACAGCGTCCGCTGACCGCGGAAAGGCTGTAATGTCTGCCGCCCCTTGGCATGGTTGGCACCGTTCGACCCAGTGCACGACAAGGTGCACGTCAAAGCGAACCGTGCCAAGGGGGGCCCGAACGGGGGGCCCGGCAAGGTACCGTCGACATAAGGCAGCACCAGGAGCCGCTGGATTGCAATCGTCCAGGCGACTCCCAGGCGAAGGGGAAGCACACCGTGGCACGCATCGGTGACGGCGGCGATCTGCTCAAGTGCTCGTTCTGCGGCAAGAGCCAGAAGCAGGTCAAGAAGCTCATCGCAGGGCCCGGTGTGTACATCTGCGACGAGTGCATCGACCTCTGCAACGAGATCATCGAGGAGGAGCTCGCCGAGACCAGCGAGGTTCGCTGGGAGGAGCTCCCGAAGCCCCGCGAGATCTACGAGTTCCTGGAGGGATACGTAGTCGGTCAGGAGCCGGCCAAGAAGGCGCTCTCCGTAGCTGTCTACAACCACTACAAGCGGGTCCAGGCCGGTGAGAACGGCGGCGGTCAAAGCCGCGAGGACGCCATCGAGTTGGCGAAGTCCAACATCCTTCTGCTGGGCCCCACGGGCTCCGGCAAGACCCTCCTCGCCCAGACCCTCGCGCGCATGCTGAACGTCCCGTTCGCGATCGCGGACGCGACCGCGCTGACGGAGGCGGGGTACGTCGGCGAGGACGTCGAGAACATCCTGCTGAAGCTCATCCAGGCGGCCGACTACGACGTCAAGAAGGCCGAGACCGGGATCATCTACATCGACGAGATCGACAAGGTGGCCCGAAAGAGCGAAAATCCGTCCATCACCCGCGACGTATCGGGTGAGGGCGTCCAGCAGGCGCTGCTGAAGATCCTGGAAGGCACCACGGCGTCGGTCCCGCCCCAGGGCGGTCGCAAGCACCCGCACCAGGAGTTCATCCAGATCGACACGACGAACGTCCTGTTCATCGTGGGCGGTGCCTTCGCGGGCCTGGAGAAGATCATCGAGTCGCGGGCCGGCGCCAAGGGCATCGGCTTCGGCGCGACGATCCGCTCCAAGCGCGAGCTGGAGTCCAAGGACCAGTTCGAGGACGTCATGCCGGAGGACCTGGTCAAGTTCGGCATGATCCCGGAGTTCATCGGCCGCCTCCCAGTCATCACCTCGGTCCACAACCTGGACCGCGAGGCCCTGCTCCAGATCCTCGTCGAGCCCCGCAACGCGCTGGTGAAGCAGTACCAGCGTCTCTTCGAACTCGACGGCGTGGAGCTGGACTTCGAGCGCGAGGCGCTGGAGGCCATCGCCGACCAGGCCATCCTCCGCCAGACCGGCGCCCGTGGCCTGCGCGCCATCATGGAGGAAGTCCTGATGTCCGTGATGTACGAGGTCCCGTCCCGCAAGGACGTGGCCCGAGTCGTCATCACCGCGGACGTCGTCCACTCCAACGTGAACCCGACCCTGATCCCGCGGGACGCGCGGGGGCGGGGGCCGGGGGAGCAGAAGACGGCGTAAGCCGCCGACGACACGCCGACATCGAAAGGGGCCCCGGTCAACAGACCGGGGCCCCTTCGAGGTTGATCAGATCTTGACGCGAACTTCGTTGCGGAGCTTGGCCGTGATGTCGGCCGCGTCCTCGGGATCGGTGCTTTTGCCCGCGGCGATGTCGGCGAACTCCATCGGCAGGACGAAGCCGAGGGTGCTGTAGTCGCCCCACACGCAGTAGGTCATGTTCACCTTCTTCGGCTCGGTCGCCGAAGTGCTGCCGGAGTTGTCCATCTGGACCTCCTGGCACTTCAGGACGGCACCGTCGAGGGCCTCGGGCGTGTACTCCTTCGGGTCGCCGACGAAGGTGACTTCCTCCTCCTCCTTCTGGGCGTCCTTCTTCATGAAGGCGAAGAATCCGTCGACCGCCGCCTCCGGGTCCTCGATCTCGCCGTAGACGCCACCGAACGAGAGCATCTTCCCAGCGAGCGGGTTGCTCTCATCGCCCGACTGGTAACCGGCGCTGACGTCCTTGGGGTTCTTGACGCCCCAGTTCTCGGCGTCCTTCAGATCGTCCTCGGACATGGCGCCGCTGTCGCCGCCGCTGTCCCCCTTCTTGTACTCACCGAGTACCGTCGCCGGCGTCGTCAGCTTGTGCGGCCCGTCGTCCGCGATGTCCGCGCCGCCACCGCCGCCGAGGACGAAGTACGCGCCCACCGCGACCGCCGCCACCACCGCGACCGCGCCCAGGATGATGCCGACCTTCTTGCCGCCACCGCCGGAGGGCACCGGCGGCTGGGGCACCGTCGGGTAGGGCTGCTGGCCGTACGGGGCCTGCTGCTGGCCGTACGGCGGGGTCTGGGGCGGAACGCCCTGGGGAGCCTGCTGGGGGTAGCCGTAACCGGGCTGCTGCGGCGGCGCCTGCTGCGGGTAGCCGTAGCCGGGCTGGGGGGCGGCCTGCGGCGGCTGCTGGCCGTAGGGGCCCGGCTGACCGTACGGTCCGGGCTGCTGGGGCTGCCCGCCGTACGGGCCCGGCTGGTTGTGACTCATGTTCTGGGTTCCCCTCCAGATGCTTATGTGTTCCTGACATCCTGGCGCAAACACGAGGGGTCCCACGCACCGGGGGTCACACCGTTACGGAAGAATCCGGTTTCGGGACCACCCCGTGACACCCCTAAACTGGGCGGGTGACCGAGAACGCTCAGCAGCAGCCTCCAGCGCCCGCCACCGATCTGCCGACCCAGTACACGCCGGCCGATGTAGAGGGGACGCTGTACGAGCGCTGGGTAGAGCGCGGTTACTTCACGGCCGACGCCAAGAGCGACAAGCCCGCGTACACCATCGTCATCCCACCGCCGAACGTCACCGGCAGCCTGCACCTCGGGCACGCCTTCCAGCACACCCTCATGGACGCCCTCACGCGCCGTAAGCGCATGCAGGGTTACGAGTCCCTGTGGCTCCCCGGCATGGACCACGCCGGCATCGCCACCCAGAACAAGGTCGAGCAGCAGCTCGCCGAAGAGGGCAAGTCCCGCCACGACTTGGGGCGCGAGGAGTTCGTCGAGCGCGTCTGGCAGTGGAAGGAGGAGTACGGCGGCAAGATCCTCGGCCAGATGCGTCGGCTCGGGGACGGAGTCGCCTGGGACCGTGAGCGGTTCACCATGGACGAGGGCCTGTCCAAGGCCGTCCAGACCATCTTCAAGCGGCTCTACGACGACGAGCTGATCTACCGCGCCGAGCGCATCATCAACTGGTGTCCCCGCTGTCTCACCGCGATCTCGGACATCGAGGTCGAGCACCAGGAGGACGCCGGCGAGCTGGTCTCCATCCGCTACGGCGAGGGGGAGGACAGCCTCGTCGTCGCCACCACCCGCGCGGAGACGATGCTCGGTGACACCGCCGTCGCCGTCCACCCGGACGACGAGCGGTACCGCCACCTGATCGGCAGGCAGATCAAGCTGCCGTTGACCGACCGCTCCATCCCGGTCGTCGCGGACGCCCACGTCGACCCCGAGTTCGGCACGGGCGCGGTCAAGGTGACCCCGGCGCACGACCCGAACGACTTCGCGATCGGCCTGCGCCACGACCTGCCGTCCCTGACGATCATGGACGAGCACGGCGTCATCACCGTCCACGGCCCGTTCCTCGGCCAGGACCGCTTCGAGGCCCGCTCGGCCGTCGTCGGCGCGCTGCGCTCGCAGGGCCGGATCGTCGCCGAGAAGCGTCCGTACGTCCACTCCGTCGGCCACTGCTCGCGCTGCAAGACCACCGTCGAGCCGCGCCTGTCCATGCAGTGGTGGGTCAAGGTCGCGCCCCTGGCCAAGGCGGCCGGTGACGCGGTCCGCGACGGCCGCGTCAAGATCCACCCCGAGGACATGTCGAAGCGCTACTTCGACTGGGTGGACAACATGTTCGACTGGTGCATCTCGCGCCAGCTCTGGTGGGGCCACCGGATCCCCGTCTGGTACGGCCCGAACGGCGAAACGGTCTGCGTCGGCCCCGACGAGGAGCCGCCCACCGGCGAGGGCTGGACCCAGGACACCGACGTCCTGGACACCTGGTTCTCCTCCGGCCTGTGGCCGTTCTCCACGCTCGGCTGGCCCGAACAGACCGAGGACCTGCGGAAGTTCTACTCCACCGACGTCCTGCTCACCGGCCACGACATCATCTTCTTCTGGGTCGCCCGGATGATGATGTTCGGCCTGTACGCGATGGACGGCGAGGTCCCGTTCAAGACCATCGCGCTGACCGGGCTGGTCCGCGACGAGCGCGGCAAGAAGATGTCGAAGTCCTTCGGCAACGTCGTCGACCCGCTCGACTGGATGGACAAGTACGGCTCCGACGCGCTCCGCTTCACCCTCGCGCGCGGCGCCAACCCGGGCACCGACGTCCCGATCGGCGAGGACTGGGTCCAGGCGTCCCGCAACTTCGCCAACAAGATCTGGAACGCGACGCGCTTCGCGCTGATGAACGGCGCGACCGTCGAGGGCCCCCTGCCGGAGGCGTCGAAGCTCTCGGCGACCGACCGCTGGATCCTCGCCCGCCTCAATGAGACGGTCGAGCAGGTCGACGCCTACTACGAGGACTTCCAGTTCGCGAAGCTCAGCGAGGCGCTGTACCACTTCGCGTGGGACGAGGTCTTCGACTGGTACGTCGAGCTGTCCAAGACGACGTTCATGGCGGGCGGCGAGCCGGCCGAGGTCAGCAAGCGCGTCCTGGGCGAGGTCCTGGACGTCACCCTGCGCCTCCTCCACCCGGTCATCCCGTTCGTCACCGACACCCTGTGGACGACGCTGACCGGCGGTGAGTCCCTCGTCATCGCCGACTGGCCGAAGGACAGTGGGTTCCGTGACGACGCCGCCGAGCGCGAGATCGAGCTGGTCCAGCAGGTCGTCACCGAGGTCCGCCGGTTCCGCGCCGACCAGGGTCTCCAGCCCGGCCAGCGCGTCCCGGCCCGGCTGACGCTCGACGGTACGGCGCTGGCCCCGCACGAGGCCGCGATCCGTCAGCTCCTGCGCCTCCAGCCGGAGGGCGAGGGCTTCGCGGCCACCGCGACCCTGCCGGTGGCGGGCGCCGAGGTCGCCCTCGACCTCTCCGGTGTCATCGACGTCGCCGCCGAGCGCAAGCGTCTCGCGAAGGACCTCGCGGTGGCCGAGAAGGAGAAGGCCCAGGCCACGGCCAAGCTCGGCAACGAGGCGTTCCTCGCGAAGGCGCCGGACCAGGTCGTCGACAAGATCCGGGGCCGCCTCGCCAAGGCGGACGAGGACATCGCCCGCATCGCCGCACAGCTGGACCGGCTGCCGAAGGCGTAACCGATCGTAGACAGGCGTAGGCCCCCGGTGCTCCTCAGGCACCGGGGGCCTTCGCACGCTGGGGGACCGCGCGAGTCGGCGCTCAGGAGGCACCGCCCGCCCACCCGTGGCCGGCCCAGCGGCACGACTGCCCGCGGCCGAGCATGCCCCACCCGCAGCCGCCGCACGACCCGCATCCCGCAGCCATGAGGCGCCCAGGCTCGGCGAAGACCCACCCGTAGACTGACCCCGTGAGCGAACGCAGTGAGCAGCAGCCCGACCCGAGCGACCCGTTCGAGGAGATCATCGCCGCGGAGACCGACCGGGATCCGGACCTCGCGGTGATCGAGGCCGGCAGCCGTACCCTGCGTGCCCAGGGCGGCGCACCGCAGTCCGACGTGCCGACCAGGCCCGCCGACCCGGCCGTCGACAAGGCCCTGCGCGAGGTCGAGGCCGACCTCGCGACCCGCTGGGGCGAGACCAAGCTGGAGCCGTCGGTGACGAGGATCGCCGCACTGATGGACGTCCTGGGCGAGCCCCAGCGCTCGTACCCCTCCCTCCACATCACCGGCACCAACGGCAAGACCTCCACCGCCCGCATGATCGAGGCCCTCCTCGGCGCCTTCGAACTGCGCACCGGCCGGTACACATCCCCGCACGTCCAGTCGATCACCGAGCGCATCAGTCTCGACGGCGCCCCCATCTCGGCCGAGCGGTTCATCGAGACGTACGAGGACATCAAGCCGTACATCGAGATGGTGGACGCGGCCCAGGAGTACCGGCTCTCCTTCTTCGAGGTGCTCACCGGCATGGCGTACGCCGCCTTCGCGGACGCGCCCGTGGACGTGGCGGTCGTCGAGGTCGGCATGGGCGGCTCCTGGGACGCCACCAACGTCATCGACGGGGACGTCGCCGTCGTCACCCCCATCGACCTCGACCACACCGACCGGCTCGGGACGACGCCCGCCGAGATCGCCGTCGAGAAGGCCGGGATCGTCAAGCAGGACGCGACGGTGATCCTGGCGCAGCAGCCGGTGGACGCGGCGCAGGTGCTGCTGAAGAAGGCCGTGGAGGTCGACGCGACCGTGGCCCGCGAGGGTCTGGAGTTCGGTGTCGTCTCGCGGCAGGTCGCCGTCGGCGGACAGATGCTCACCCTGCGTGGCCTGGGCGGCGAGTACCCCGAGGTCTACCTCCCGCTGCACGGCCCGTACCAGGCGCACAACGCGGCCGTCGCGCTCGCCGCCGTGGAGGCGTTCTTCGGCGTCGGTTCGCAGCGGCCCGAGCCGCTCGACATCGAGACCGTCCGCAAGGCCTTCGCGGCCGTCTCCTCGCCGGGCCGGCTGGAGGTCGTACGGCGGTCCCCGACCGTCGTCCTGGACGCCGCGCACAATCCGGCGGGCGCCCGGGCCACGGCCGAGGCCGTCGGTGAGGCGTTCGACTTCAGCCGGCTGATCGGTGTGGTCGGGGCGAGCGGCGACAAGAACGTACGGGGTCTCCTGGAGGCCTTCGAGCCGATCTTCGCCGAGGTCGTGATCACCCAGAACTCCAGCCACCGGGCGATGGACGCCGACGAACTGGCCGGCATCGCGGTGGAGGTCTTCGGCGAGGAGCGGGTGCAGGTCGAGCCACGGCTGCCCGACGCCCTGGAGGCGGCGATCACGCTCGCCGAGGAGGGGGGCGAGTTCGCGGGCGCCGGCGTTCTCGTCACCGGTTCCGTCATCACCGTCGGCGAGGCCCGGCTGCTGCTGGGGAAGGGCTGAGTTCCACGACATGCGTACTCTCTGTGCTTCGACACTGATCGGCGAGTTCTTCGTGATCGGCTTCGCCGGGCTGGTCGCCATGAAGGACCCGGATATGACCATGACCACGGTCTGGACGGTCAGCGGCATCGCCATGTTCCTCTGCGTCCTGCTGTGCGGTCTGGCCACCAGGCCCGGTGGGATCCAGCTCGGCTGGGCGCTCCAGATCGCGCTGATCCTCTCCGGGTTCTTCGTTCCGACGATGTTCTTCCTGGGCGCGATCTTCGCCGCCCTGTGGTGGGCCTCGATCCACTACGGACGGAAGATCGACGAGGCCAAGGCCCGGTTCGCCGCCCAGGCCTCGGCAGAGGCGGGCGCATCCTGACGCTGCGTAATACGGTGCCGGACTCGCCCTGTAGCCTCTGAGCTCCGCACCCGTGTGAAACGAAGGAGTCACCACAGTGAGCCAGCGCACCCTCGTCCTGCTCAAGCCCGACGCCGTACGGCGGGGCCTGACCGGCGAGATCATCAGCCGTATCGAGCGGAAGGCCGGCTGGCAGATCACCGCGCTGGAGCTGCGGACCCTGGACCAGGACACGCTGGAGCAGCACTACGGCGAGCACAAGGGCAAGCCGTTCTACGAGCCGCTCGTGGCGTTCATGGCCTCCGGTCCGGTCGTCGCGCTGATCGTCGAGGGCGACCGCGTCATCGAGGGTGTGCGCGCGCTGGCGGGCCCGACCGACCCGATCGCCGCCGCGCCCGGCTCCATCCGTGGCGACTACGGCGTGATCGTGCGTGAGAACCTCATCCACGCCTCGGACTCCGAGGAGTCGGCCGAGCGCGAGGTCAAGATCTTCTTCCCCGGGCGCGCGTAGTAGCGTTCGCGACGGCGGGGGCCGGCGAGTCCGCTCGCTCCCGCCGTCCGAACACTTCTGGAACACGCGGAACATCCTCGGGAACACCCGGAGCAACCTCTGGAACTCCCGGGGCACTTCTGGAACACCCGGCCACCACCCACACGGCCTACACCCCGGCTGACCAGCCAACCCGCCGAAAATCCGGCCGTACAACGGCATATGCGCGGCGATCGGGGGAACGTGCACCCCCGGTGGACCGTCTCCAGAGGCGAGGCGGCGCATCGCATGCCCACAATGGCGAAGACCCTCGCGCAGTGTTCGTGCGGGCGAGACTACGATGTAAGCCTTCACGTCACAGCACCCACTTCGCCGACCCGGAAAGCCCTGAAAAGCCCTCAAAAGCCGTCAGTGCTCCGCTTGGGAAGGCCACACGAATCCTGATGGGGAACTCAATGTCGTTCATCGGCCGTGACATGGCTGTCGACCTCGGGACCGCCAACACGCTGGTGTACGTCAGGGGTCGCGGGATCGTACTGAACGAGCCGTCCGTCGTCGCGATCAACACCAACACCGGTGGCATTCTCGCGGTCGGCGCGGAAGCGAAGAAGATGATCGGGCGGACCCCCGGCAACATCGTTGCCGTACGTCCGCTGAAGGACGGTGTCATCGCCGACTTCGAGATCACCGAGCGGATGCTCCGCTACTTCATCCTGAAGATCCACAAGCGGCGGTATCTCGCCCGTCCTCGGGTCGTCGTCTGCGTGCCGTCCGGCATCACCGGTGTCGAGCGTCGCGCCGTCATCGAGGCGTCCTCCCAGGCGGGCGCCCGCCAGGTGCACATCATCGAGGAGCCCATGGCCGCGGCCATCGGCTCCGGCCTGCCGGTCCACGAGGCCACGGGCAACATGGTGGTGGACATCGGCGGCGGCACCACGGAGGTCGCGGTCATCTCCCTCGGCGGCATCGTCACCGCCCAGTCCATCCGCGTCGCGGGCGACGAGTTGGACAACGCGATCATCCAGCACATCAAGAAGGAGTACTCGCTCCTCCTCGGTGAGCGGACGGCCGAACAGATCAAGATCACGATCGGTTCGGCGTACGACCTCGACGCTGACGAGCACACCGAAATCCGCGGCCGGGACCTGGTGTCCGGGCTGCCCAAGACCGTCGTCATCTCCGCCGGGGAAGTGCGGAAGGCCATCGAGGAACCCGTCAACGCCATCGTCGATGCCGTCAAGACGACCCTCGACAAGTGCCCCCCGGAACTCTCCGGCGACATCATGGACCGGGGCATCGTCCTCACCGGCGGCGGCGCCCTGCTGCGCGGTCTCGACGAGCGGCTGCGCCGGGAGACCGGAATGCCGATCCATATCGCCGAGGACCCGCTCGACAGCGTGGCGCTCGGCTCCGGCAAGTGCGTCGAGGAGTTCGAGGCGTTGCAGCAGGTGCTCGACGCGCAGCCCCGCAGATGACTTCACCCTTCGATTCCGCCGTACGGGACGTTCTCCTCTCGTGCGGCGGATCGTTGATATTGAGGCATAAGCTCCCACAAAGCGCCCCTGTCGTTCCCGTATCGGGATTCCCAGGGGCTACCCGAATTCCCCAATTCCTGTCGAATTCCTATGAGGAAGGCACGGCCGCCGCACGTGAGGGACACACGAGAGAGCCGGCTGCTCCTGGTGCTGCTGATCGCCGTCGCGTTCGCGCTGATCACGGTGGACATCCGCGGCGGAGAGGACTCACCGGTCGACGGTGCCCGACGTGCCGCCGCCACCGTCTTCGGCCCGATCGAGGACGGTGTGTCGACCGCCGTCGACCCCATCGGCAACGCCATAAGCGCCGTCCGTGACTCCGGCTCCCGCCACGACCGCCTCGCCGCGCTGGAGAAGGAGAACGCCGAACTGAAGGCGGCCCTCGGCAGCGACGACCGCAACGGCAGCAGGGTCGAACAGCTCGACAGGATGCTGAAGACCGCCGCGAACGGCCGGTACGGCATCAAGGGCGCCGAGGTCATCGCCATAGGAGCGGCCCAGGGCTTCTCCTGGACCGTCACCATCGACATCGGCACCAACGACGGCATCACCCGCGACATGACCGTCCTCAACGGCAACGGGCTGGTCGGCCGCGTCACCACCGTCGGACCGAACACCGCGACCGTCCTCCTCGCCAACGACCCAGACTTCACCGTCGGCACCCGGATGGAGGCCACCGACGAACTCGGCTTCGCCTCCGGCCAGGGCGACCGGCCCCTGCGCGTCGAACTGCTCAACGGCAAGGCCAAGGTGAAGGAGGGCGACCGCCTCGTCACCTTCGGCTCCCAGGCCGACAAGCCCTTCGTCCCGGGCGTCCCGGTCGGTGTCGTCTCCCGCGTCGACCCCTCCGGCGGCGACCTCACCCGCACGATCTACGTCAAGCCGTTCGTGGCCTTCACCCAGTTGGACATCGTCGGCGTCGTCGTCCAGCCGCCCCGCAAGGACCCGCGCGACACCGTCCTGCCGACCAAGCCGAAGGCCACCCCCACGCCCACCGTGACGGTCACGGTCACACCGGGCGCGGGCGAACCCGGCGACGGCACCGACGGACAGCCGCAAGAGCAGTAGACGTAGGACAGTAGGAGCTGACCCCCTGATGCGCTTCAACCGGATGCTGCTCTCCACCACCCTGGTGATCGTCGCCCTGGTGATCCAGGTGAGCGTTCTCGCCAGACTCCATCTCCCGGGCGCCGTACCGGACCTGGTGCTCCTCACCGTGCTCGGCCTCGCCCTGGTCTACGGCCATGTCGGCGGCGCCCTCATCGGCTTCGGCGCCGGGCTGCTGTCCGACCTCGCCCCACCCGCCGACCACGCCGCCGGACGGTACGCCCTGGTCCTCTGCGTCATCGGCTACCTCGCCGGGCTGGCGAAGCCCGAGACGGGCCGCCTGAAGTCGGCGACCGGGCCCATGGCCGTGGTCGTCGTCGCCGCGCTCGGCGCGACCCTGCTGTACGCCGGTGTCGGCGCCCTCGTCGGCGACGACGCGGCTCGCCACGTCGGCCTGTCCAGCCTGCTGTTCACGGCCGCCCTGTACGACCTGCTGCTCGCGCCCTTCGTCGTGCCCGGCGTCATGGCGCTCGCCCGGCGTGCCGAGAACGACCCGCTCGCCGATACGGGCAGCGCAGCCAAGGCGTCCGACGTCTCCTCCGGCTGGCTCTCCTCCGGCACCGGCCTGCGCATCGGCAGCCAGCGCGGCGGACTCCGCATCAAGGCCGCGCGCTCACGGATGGCCAGGGCGGGACGCATCAAGGGGGTCAAGCGGCTGTGACGGCACCGCACATGACACATGGGACGGACGCGGAGACACACGTGGGAACCGATCACCGTCGAGCGGTGTACCCCATGTACCAGCACTCTGCGCGGCACCCGCACCATCCGCACCGGCATCACCGGTGCACGCACCGCACGTTCGCGCACGGCACGTTCACGCACTGAGAGGGGGAGACAGGCAGTGACCAACATCCCGGAGACCGGGCGGACACCACGGGTCCAGATCCGGCTCGTCATCATCCAGATCCTCGTCTTCTCCCTTCTCGGCACCCTCGGAGGCCGCCTCTGGTACCTCCAGATCCGTGAGGGCGACGCCTACGCCAAGGAGGCCTCCGGCAACCACGTCCAGCAGGTCGTCCAGCCCGCCGTGCGCGGCTCGATCCTGGACGCGCGCGGAGTGCCGATCGCGGACAACGAGACCCGCCTGGTCGTCTCCGCCTCCCGCACCGACCTGCTGAAGATGGACGACGACGGCAAGGCCGTCCTCACCAAGCTCGCCGGCGTCCTGGACATGAAGCCCCAGGACGTCATGGCCAAGGTCCGGCTCTGCGACTCGGAGACCCCCCAGCCCTGCTGGAACGGCTCGCCCTACCAGCCGATCCCCATCACCGACGAGGCCACCGCCAAGCAGGCCCTGCAGATCCGCGAGCGCTCCGAGGACTTCCCCGGCATCACCGCCGAACCGCAGGCCGTCCGCCGCTACGCGAGTCCCGGCGGCTCCAAGACCTCGCAGGTCCTCGGCTACCTCTCCCCGGTCACCGACGAGGAGATCACCAAGGCCCAGGACACCGACTCGCCGTATCTGCGCTCCGACCAGGTCGGCCGCTCCGGCCTGGAGCGCCAGTACGACAAGGAACTGCGCGGCAAGGCCGGCGTCACCCGGTACGAGGTCGACAACCTCGGCCGTGTCATCGGCGAGGCCGAGGCCGACCCCGCCCAGCCCGGCGCCAACCTCGTCACCAGCATCGACGCCCGGGTACAGCGCATCGCCGAGTACGAACTCAACGAGGCGATGAAGGAAGCCCGCAAGCAGAACGACCGCAACACCGGGACGAACTACAAGGCCGACTCCGGTGCCGTCGTCGTGATGGAGGCCAAGACCGGCCGCGTCGTCGCCATGGCCTCCAACCCGGACTACGACCCGAACGCCTGGGTGGGTGGCATCTCCGCCAAGGACTACGCCAGGCTCACCGGCAAGAAGTCCAACTACCCGCTGCTGAACCGCGCGATCCAGGGCCAGTCGGCCCCCGGCTCGGTCTTCAAGGTGATCCCGACGGCCGCCGCGGTGAACGCGGGCTACTCCTTCAACGGCCCGTACCAGTGCTCCAGTTCGTACTCGATCGGCGGCCAGGTCTTCAAGAACTTCGAGTCCCAGAGCCACGGCGCGATCAGCCTCGGCCGCGCCCTGGAGGTCTCTTGCGACACCGTCTTCTACCGCCTCTCCCACGAGGAGTGGAAGCGCGACGGCGGCACCAAGCCGAAGAAGAACGCCAAGGACTGGTTCTACAAGACCGCCCACCAGTTCGGCCTCGGCGCCGAGACCGGCATCGACCTGCCCAACGAGGTCACCGGTCGCATCCCCGACCGCCAGTGGAAGCAGGACTACTGGAAGGCCAACAAGGACGCCTGGTGCAAGTACGGCAAGAAGGGCGGCTCGTACGCCGAGCAGATCGCCTACGAGAACTGCCTCGAAGGCAACCGCCTGCGCGCCGGTGACTCCGTCAACTACTCCATCGGCCAGGGCGACACCCTGGTCACCCCCATTCAGATGGCCACCATCTACGCGGCCATCTCCAACGGCGGCACCCTCTACGACCCCACGGTCGGCAAGGCCATCGTCAGCGCCGACGGCAAGAACGTTCGGGAGATCGAGCCCAAGGCGCACGGCAAGCTGCCGATGACGAAGCAGACCCGCGACGAGATAGACGAAGCTCTCGAGGGAGTCGCCACCCGGGGTACGGCGGCCTGGCGCTTCCAGGGCTGGCCGCAGGACAAGATCCCGATGCACGCCAAGACCGGTACCGCCGAGGTCTACGGCAAGCAGACGACCTCATGGTTCACCACGTACACCGAGGACTACGCGATCGTCATGACGATCTCCCAGGGTGGTACGGGCTCCGGCGCCTCGGCACCCGCCGTGCGCAAGCTCTACAACGCGCTCTACGGCGTCTCCGAGGACGGAAAGATCGACAAGAGGAAGGCCCTGCTGCCCACCCCGCAGAAGGGACTGCCGAAGATCGAGTCCGACGGCTCGATCGACTCCCCGAAGCTGGAGACCTACCCGCCGAAGAAGTCGGAGAAGGAGGCCGCCGAGGACGGCACCCAGGCCGTCGCCGCGGGGCCGGGCGCCCTGCCGGTCTCCTTCGACGCCCCGGCGGCGATCCTCGGTACGCGTGGCGGCGGCACCAACCGCGCCGCACGCCGACGCGAAGACCGCGGTCGACGGCGTACGGGCGGCGGAGGCCGTTGCGGCGGCCGCGGCAGCGGCACGGGACGGAGGAGGTCCGGATGACCGGCAACAGCTTCTCCGTCTCCGGGTACGGGCCCGAGCGCACCGGCTGGACCCGGCTGTTCGCCCGGGACTCGCTCGCCCGCCGGCTCGACTGGCCGATACTGTTCTCGGCCATCGCGCTCTCGCTGATCGGCGCGGCCCTCGTCTACTCGGCGACCCGCAACCGCACCGAGCTCAACCAGGGCGACCCGTACTACTTCCTGCTCCGCCACCTGCTCAACACCGGCATCGGCTTCGCCCTGATGATCGGCACGGTCTGGCTGGGCCACCGCACCCTGCGCACGGCCGTGCCCATCCTCTACGGCATCTCGGTGCTGCTGATCCTGCTGGTGCTCACCCCGATGGGCGCGACCATCAACGGCGCGCACGCGTGGATCGTCATCGGCGGCGGGTTCTCGCTCCAGCCCTCCGAGTTCGTGAAGGTCACGATCATCCTGGGGATGGCGATGCTGCTGGCGGCCCGGGTGGACGCGGGCGACAAGGCCCACCCCGACCATCGCACGGTCGTCCAGGCCCTCGGGCTGGCCACCATCCCGATACTGATCGTGCTGCTCATGCCCGACCTCGGCTCGGTCATGGTCATGGTGGTCATCGTGCTCGGGGTCCTGCTCACCTCCGGCGCGTCCAACCGCTGGGTCCTGGGCCTCATCGGCACGGGCGCGCTGGGCGCGATCGCCGTCTGGCAGCTCGGAGTGCTCGACGAGTACCAGATCAACCGCTTCGCGGCCTTCGCCAACCCCGAACTCGACCCGGCAGGCGTGGGCTACAACACCAACCAGGCCCGGATCGCCATCGGCTCCGGCGGGCTGCTGGGCACCGGCCTGTTCAAGGGCTCGCAGACCACGGGACAGTTCGTGCCCGAGCAGCAGACCGACTTCGTCTTCACCGTGGCGGGGGAGGAGCTCGGGTTCGTGGGCGCCGGGCTGATCATCGTGCTGCTCGGTGTCGTCCTGTGGCGTGCCTGCCGCATCGCCCGCGAGACCACCGAGCTGTACGGCACGATCGTCGCCGGCGGCATCATCGCCTGGTTCGCCTTCCAGTCGTTCGAGAACATCGGCATGACCCTCGGCATCATGCCGGTGGCGGGGCTGCCGCTGCCGTTCGTGTCGTACGGCGGTTCGTCGATGTTCGCGGTGTGGGTGGCGGTGGGGTTGCTCCAGTCCATCAGAGTGCAGCGCCCCATGTCGGCGTAGGGCACGGCGCTCCTTCGGGGCAGGCCGTCGCTCCCCACCGGGGGCATGATGGTCTGCCCCTTTGCCGAATATGCGACTAGATTCATTTCATGGCGGACACCAAGCGCGAGATCGAGCGGAAGTACGAATCCGACGAGAGCGGCCTGCCGGACCTCACCGGTGTGGCTGGGGTCGCGACCGTCATAGACAAGGGCGTGGCGGAGCTGGACGCCGTCTACTACGACACCCCCGACGAACGCCTCGCCGCCGCGTCCATCACCCTGCGGCGCCGTACGGGCGGCAGCGACGCGGGCTGGCATCTGAAGTTCCCGGTCTCCTCGGGGGTACGGGACGAGATCCGAGCCCCGCTGTCCGACACGTTGCCCGACGAACTCGCCGGGCTGGTCCGCTCCCGGGTCCGGTCGGCCGAGCTGGTCCCGCTGGTCCGTATCCTCTCCACCCGCGACGTCAGCGAGCTCCTCGACGCGGACGGCACGCTCCTCGCCGAGGTCAGCGTGGACGCCGTGGTCGCCGAGCGGCTCACCGAGGAGGGCCGCACCGCACAGTGGTCCGAGATCGAGGTCGAACTCGCCGACGAGGGGGACCCCGCATTCCTCGACAAGGTCGAGAAGAAGCTGCGCAAGGCGGGCGTACGGTCGTCGGACTCGCCGTCGAAGCTGGCCAGGGCCCTTCAGGAGACAGCACCCAAGAAGGGCAGGAAGAGCGGCAAGGGACAGAAGAGCGAGAAGGGCGAAGGGCGGGCCGGGAAGCAGGCGGAGGACGGAGGGTCCGCCGAGCCCGTCACGCCGGGGGACCACGTCCTCGTCTACATCCGTGCCCAGCGTGACGCGATCGTCGAGCTGGACCCCGCGGTCCGCCGGGACGTCTTCGACTCCGTCCACAGCATGCGGGTCGCCACACGCCGTCTGCGCAGCACGTTCAAGTCGTTCGGGAAGGTCCTGGACCGGGCGATCATGGACCCGATCGGCGAGGAACTGAAGTGGCTGGCGGGCCAGCTCGGCGTCGACCGTGACCAGGAGGTCCTGGCGGAGCGCTTCACCGAGGCCCTCGACAACCTCCCCGAGACCCTGGTGACGGGGCCGGTCCGTACGCGCCTGCGCACCTGGACGGAGAAGGACGACGGACCGGGCCCCCGCGGCGAGCTGCTCGACGCCCTGAACGAGCCGCGCTATCTGGAGCTGCTGGAGTCCCTCGACGCCGTGATCGCGGACCCGCCGCTGCTCAAGGCCGCCCACGGCGATCCCGAGAAGGTGATCACCAAGGCGGTCGAGAAGGGCTTCGGCAAGGTGGCGGCCCTGGTCGAGGAGGCCCTGGCGCAGCCGCCCGGGTCCGACCGTGACGTGGCCATGCACGAGTCCCGCAAGAAGACCAAGCGCACCCGGTACGCGGCCGAGGCGGCACAACCCCTGCTGGGCAAGCCGGCCAAGGCGCTCGTCAAGGACATGAAGTCCCTGCAGAGCCTCCTCGGCGACCACCAGGACAGCGTGATGGCCCGCGAGGCCCTGCGCGACCTCGCCTTCCAGGCCCATGAGGCGGGGGAGAGCGCCTTCACGTACGGACTGCTGTACGGCAGGGAGGAACGCCGGGCGGAGCTGGCGGAGGGGGCACTGCCGGGGGAGTGGGCCAGGATCAGCAAGGACATGCCCTTCTGAGCCCGCTCTTCTGAGCCCGCTCTTCTGAGCCCGCTCTTCTGAACCCGCCCTACTGAGCCCGCCCTACTGAGCCCGCCTGGGCCCGCCCTCTGAGCGGGGGACCCGTCCGCAGGCGGTTCACCGGTAAACGGGCGTGCGAGGGGTGTCTCCGGGGGCGTTACGCTAGATGGTCACCCCTGTCCGCTCACGAAGGTAACCCCCGCGATGTCTGTCGAGTCGGTCTTCCCACAGCTAGAGGCCCTGCTCCCGCATGTGCAGAAGCCGATCCAGTACGTGGGCGGTGAGCTCAACTCCACCGTCAAGCCCTGGGAGTCCGCGGACGTCCGCTGGGCGCTCATGTACCCGGACGCGTACGAGGTCGGTCTGCCCAACCAGGGCGTCATGATCCTCTACGAGGTGCTGAACGAGCGCGAGGGCGTCCTCGCCGAGCGCACCTACAGCGTCTGGCCGGACCTGGAGGCGCTGATGCGGGAGCACGGCGTCCCGCAGTTCACCGTCGACAGTCACCGCCCGGTGAAGGCCTTCGACGTGTTCGGTCTGTCCTTCTCCACGGAGCTGGGCTACACCAACATGCTGACCGCCCTCGACCTGGCCGGCATCCCCCTGGAGTCCAAGGACCGCACGCTCGACGATCCGATCGTGCTGGCCGGCGGCCACGCGGCCTTCAACCCGGAGCCGATCGCCGACTTCATCGACGCGGCGATCATCGGCGACGGCGAGCAGGCCGTGCTGGACATGACCGAGATCATCCGTGCCTGGAAGGCGGAGGGCAGGCCCGGCGGCCGCGAGGAGGTCCTGTTCCGCCTCGCGCGGACCGGATCCGTGTACATCCCCGCGTTCTACGACGTCGAGTACCTCGCGGACGGCCGTATCGGCCGCGTCGTACCGAACAGGTCGGGTGTCCCGTGGCGGGTGTCCAAGCACACCGTCATGGACCTGGACGAGTGGCCCTACCCCAAGCAGCCCCTCGTCCCGCTCGCCGAGACGGTGCACGAGCGGATGTCGGTGGAGATCTTCCGCGGCTGCACGCGCGGCTGCCGCTTCTGTCAGGCGGGCATGATCACCCGCCCGGTCCGCGAGCGTTCCATCACGGGCATCGGCGAGATGGTCGAGAAGGGGCTGAAGGCGACGGGCTTCGAGGAGGTCGGACTCCTCTCCCTCTCCTCCGCCGACCACAGCGAGATCGGCGACATCGCCAAGGGCCTGGCGGACCGGTACGAGGAGGACAAGATCGGTCTGTCCCTCCCCTCGACCCGGGTGGACGCCTTCAACGTCGACCTCGCGAACGAGCTGACCCGCAACGGCCGGCGCTCGGGTCTGACCTTCGCGCCCGAAGGCGGCTCCGAGCGCATGCGCAAGGTCATCAACAAGATGGTCTCGGAGGAGGACCTGATCCGTACGGTCTCCACGGCGTACGGCAACGGCTGGCGCCAGGTGAAGCTGTACTTCATGTGCGGCCTGCCGACGGAGACCGACGAGGACGTCCTGCAGATCGCCGACATGGCGACCCGCGTCATCCAGAAGGGCCGTGAGGTCTCCGGCTCGAACGACATTCGCTGCACGGTGTCGATCGGCGGCTTCGTCCCGAAGCCGCACACACCGTTCCAGTGGGCGCCGCAGCTCTCCGCCGAGGAGACGGACGCCCGGCTCGAAAAGCTCCGCGACAAGATCCGCGGCGACAAGAAGTACGGCCGTTCCATCGGCTTCCGCTACCACGACGGCAAGCCGGGCATCGTCGAGGGCCTGCTGTCGCGCGGCGACCGCCGCATCGGCGCCGTCATCCGCGCGGTCTACGAGGACGGCGGCCGCTTCGACGGCTGGCGCGAGCACTTCTCCTACGACCGCTGGATGAGCTGCGCGGACAAGGCCCTGGCCGACTTCGGCCTCGACGTCGACTGGTACACCACCCGCGAGCGCACCTACGAAGAGGTCCTGCCCTGGGACCACCTGGACTCCGGTCTCGACAAGGACTGGCTCTGGGAGGACTGGCAGGACGCCCTCGACGAGACCGAGGTCGAGGACTGCCGCTGGACGCCGTGCTTCGACTGCGGCGTGTGCCCGCAGATGGACACCCAGATCCAGATCGGCCCGACGGGCAAGAAGCTGCTGCCGCTGTCGGTGAAGCAGCCGGTGGGGAGTACGGGTCACAGTCACTGACCCGGCGCCGCGGCCGACAGGCCGTGAGGGGTGCCCGGAAGGCCGTTCGGCCGCTTCCGGGCACCCCTTCTCGCGTATTACCGGCCGGTCACGCGGGGCGTGACGGTCGAGCCGCCGTTGACGATGTTGTCCGACGGCTGGAGCTCGACCCGGTACCAGGGGCGCGGGTTGCCCTCGGCGTCGTCGCAGTTCAGGGTGGCGTGGGGCCGCGTGTCCACCGGCACGCAGGTCGTCTCCCAGATCTGGCCCACGGTGGTGACGACGTTGAACTTGACCAGGCCCTTCGTGGCGCTCGCGTGGTCACCCTTGGGCTGGCCCTTGCCCTCGCCTTGGTCCGTGCCGGGGCTCGCCCCATGGTCCTTGCCGGTGTTCTGGCCAGACCCCTGGCTGTAGTCCTTGCCGGTGTCCTGGGCGTGGCCGCTGCCGGTGCCCTGGTTCTGGCTCTGACCGGTCTGCTGGGCGTGGCCGGTGTGCGTGCCCTGGTTCTGGCTGTGGCTCTGGCTGTGGCTCTGGCCCGTGTTCTGGCTGTGGCCCTGGTTCTGGCCGGTCTGCTGGGAATGGCCCTGGCTCTGGTTCTGGCCGTTCTGCTGGGCGTGGCCCTGGCTCTGGCCCGCCTGCTGGCTGTGACCCTGGCCTGTGCCCTGGCTGTGCTCCGTGCCCGTCTCGTTGCCCGTCTCCTTGCCGGTGTCCTTCTGCCCGTGTCCGTGGGCGGCGTGCGTGTTGACGGAGACACCGCAGGCGAAGCCGACGTAGCGGCCCTGCGAATCACGGCCGCCCGCCGGGAAGTTGGGGTGGGTGCTGAGGTCGGTCCACAGGAACGGGTGGGCGACCGCGCCCTGGAGGTCGCGGATACCCGCGAAGACCCGTCCCTCGGTCAGTACGACCCGGAACTCGAGCTTCTTGGAGTCCTGCACGGCGTCGATGTCGGAGCAGGGGCCGGCGGGCCCCGTGGCGCCCGTGGCGCCGGTGGCCCCTGTCTGTCCGTCCGCTCCGGCGGGTCCGACGGGGCCCTCGGGTCCGATGGGGCCGTCCGCTCCGGTGGGTCCGGTGGGTCCGGTGGGGCCGTCCGCTCCGGTGGGTCCGGTGGGGCCAGTGGGTCCGACGGGGCCCTGCTCGCCGGTGTCGCCCTGGGGACCGACCTCTCCCTGGGGGCCGACGTCACCTTGAGGGCCGACGTCACCCTGGGGACCCGTGTCGCCCTTCGGGCCGGTGGGTCCCTGAGGCCCGGTCGGGCCGCTGGGCCCCACCTCACAGTGGTCGTCGTTCCCACCGAGTGCCGCCGTGCGGTTCCGGTCCTGCTCGTCGTACCAGTCGGGCGCCGATCCGTCGTACGCGTCCTGGTGTTGTCCGTCGTCGGTGTGGTGTTGATCACCGTTCGCGTCGGCGGGCGGGCATGCGTCGTCGCCGGCCCTCGTCACGGTGGAGTGTTCGGACATGCTTGCCGTCGCCGCCGCGGCCGGGCCGGCGAGTCCGGCGGTCATCGCAAGTGCGAGCGAGGCATACGTGCTGACCTTGGTGATTCTGTGGCGTGCCAGCGGGCCTATCAGCGAGATCGTCCTGCGCTCAGGACTCATCTATGTGCTCCTTGTTTCAACCGGTTTGGGGCTTTTCCCCGCACTCGATCGTGAGCCTCGCCCCTGTCCACCGGCTCGACCAGCGAGCTGGACCGGACGGGGATGGAGATCATCAAATCGGCCTAAACCGGCCTCACGGGTGGGCTAATTCGGCGTCGGCTGCTGTTATCTGTGCGATATGAGGAGGTATGTCACGCGGCCGCTCGGGCAGCGTTCCAACGTCCCGGGACCGGTGAGGCCGTGAAGCCGCAGACCATCTGCCTCTGCATGATCGTCAAGAACGAGGCGCCAGTGATCGAGCGCTGCCTCGCCTCCGTCCGCCCACTGATCGACACCTGGGTCATCACCGACACCGGCTCGACGGACGGCACGCAGGACCTGATCCGCGAGGCGCTGGACGGCGTCCCGGGCGAACTGCGCGAGGAACCCTGGGTCGACTTCGGCCACAACCGGACCCGGAACATCCAACACGCCCGGGGGAAGGCCGACTTCCTGCTCACCGTCGACGCCGACCACGTACTGCGTCAGGACGCGCCACTGCCCCGGCTCACAGCGACCTCGTACATGCTGCGCTACGACACACCGGGCACCCAGCACCGCTTCAAGCACCTGATGCGGGGGGACCTGCTCTGGCGCTACGAGGGGGTCACCCACGAGTACCCGTGCACCGACGGGCCCGATGTCCAGGAGAACCTGGACGCCCTCGTCATCGAGGACCACGCGGACGGCGGCTGTCGCGGCGACAAGTTCGAACGTGACGCACAACTGCTCAGGCGTGAGCTGGAACGCGACCCCACCAACCCCCGCACCGTCTTCTACCTGGCCAACACCGAACGGGACCTCGGTCACGCGCGGGAGGCGATCGAGCTGTACGAGCGGCGTGCGGCGATGGGCGGCTGGGGCGAGGAGGTCTACTGCTCGCTCCTGGAAGCGGGAATCCTCCGAGCGGAGGAGGAGGACTGGCCGGGAGCCATGGACACGTTCTCCCGTGCCTGGGAGGCGCGTCCCACCCGGCTCGAAGCCTGCTACGAGTTGGCCTCGCGGCTGCGGCTCCGGCGGCGCCATCACACCGCACACGCCCTTCTCGTCGACGTCGTCGACCGGCCCGCACCGGACGACCTGCTCTTCACCAAGCCCTGGGTCTACCGGTGGGGCCTGCTGTTCGAGTTCTCCATCACCGCCCACTGGGTCGGTGACCACGCCGCCGCGCTCCGGGCATGCGATCGCCTGCTGGCCATGCGGGACCTGCCGGAACGCATCCGCCGCCAGGTCGAGATCAACCGGGAGTTCTCCGCGCCGCACGCCGGCCGGCCGGACCTGTCCGCCGTGGTGCGCCGCCCCAAGGCCGCCCGGACCGGCAGGGCGGCCGCCTCCACGAGGTCCGCGAAGTCCTCGAGATCTTCCAGGCGCAAGCGGTAGGAGACGCGGGCGGTCCACCGGGGACGGTGCGGTCGGAACTCGCCGACGTGGGCGGGATCCGGACGACACGCTGAGGCGTCTACGTCGTCATGGACCTGGAGAAAAGGCCTGCCCGGCAGCAGACGCCGGAGGCGCGCGCGACACCCGAGGCGCGCTTGACGCCCACTGCGCAAGGGAGTGCTGAGGGGCAGCGGGCGCGCGAGCCGCAGCGGGCGCCCGAGGGGTGTCTCGTCGCCGTGATCCGGATTCCGGTGCGGATCGTGGTGCTCGTGCTGGTCCTGCCCGTGCGCATGGCGTGGGACGCGCTGGTGGTGGGCGGGCGGTTGCTGACGGACACCGTGTTGCGGCCGGCGGGCCGTGCGCTGCTGTGGGTCGGTCGGGCCGTTCTCGTGTGGCCCTGTGTGGCGCTGTGGCGCTACGTCGTCGTGCCGGTCACGCGGCTTCTCGGGTGGCTCGGGTACCGGCTGCTGGTCGTGCCGGCGGTGTGGGCGTACCGGTATATGCTGACGCCGGTGGGGCACGCGATCGCGTGGGTGGTCGCCGGTCTCCGGGCCGGATGCGGCTGGGTGGCCCGAGGTCTCCTGGCCGGCCTCCTGTGGCTGTACCGGTGGACGGTGGTGCCGGTCGGGCTGAGCATCGCCTGGCTGGTCCGCTGCCTCGTCGTCGTACCGGCCGGGTGGCTGTACCGGTATGTGCTGACGCCCGTGGGGCATGCGATCGCGTGGGTGGCCACGGGGGTCGTGTGGCTCGTACGGATGATCTTCACCGGGCTCTGGACCGGCGTGTACTGGACGCTGCGCGTGCTGCTGGTGCTGCCCGCGCTCGCCCTGTGGCGCTGGATCCTGGTGCCCGTCGGACGGTTGCTCGCCGTCGTCGGCAGGGAGGTCGGGGAGGCCCTCGGGCACGCGTGGCGGGTGGCCGGGCGGATCTCGCTCGCCGTCGGACGGTTCCTGGCGAACCTGTTCCGGTGGATCCTGGTCGAGCCGACGCGGTGGGTGTACCGGACCGTCCTGACACCCGCCGGTCACTTCGTCCGGGACACGGTGTGGAAGCCGGTCGCGGCGGCCGGACGGGCCGTGGACCGGGTCACCCGGCAGGCGCTGACCACCGCCCGTGAGACCGTCCGCCAGGCCCGCGCCGGCGTGCGCTCGGCCCTCTTCGGACAGCCGACGGAACCGAAGTCCGTCCCCAGGCGGGAACCGCGGGCCGCCGAGGCACGTACTCTTGGTAGCAGTACGACCGCTCTCACGAAGGACTGAACGACACTGGGCAAGCGACAGCCCGAAGGCCCGCCGCCCGCACCCGCGGTGCAGCGCATCCGACTGCGCTACACCAAGCGCGGCCGCCTCCGGTTCACCAGCCACCGTGACTTCCAGCGCGCCTTCGAGCGTGCGCTGCGCCGTGCCGAGGTGCCGATGGCGTACTCGGCGGGGTTCACGCCGCATCCGAAGGTGTCGTACGCCAATGCCGCACCCACCGGCACGGGCAGTGAGGCGGAGTATCTGGAGATCGCGCTCACCGAAGCGCGTGATCCGGAGAAGCTCAGGATCCTGCTCGACGAGTCGCTGCCCACCGGCCTCGACATCGTCGACGCGGTCGAGGCCCGGACCTCCGGGCTCGCCGACCGGCTCACGGCCTCCGTGTGGGAACTGCGCCTGGACGGCGTGGACCCCGAGGAGGCCGCGCGCGCGGTCGAGGTCTTCAAGGCGTCGGACCTCGTCGAGGTCCAGCGCAGGACCAAGAACGGCCTACGGACCTTCGACGCCCGTGCCGCCGTGGTCGACCTCGACAGCCGTGACGGACACGACACACGTGAGGAACACGACGCACGTGAGGGACGTGACGGAAGCGCCGGTACGGACGGTTCTGAGACGCCCGGTCCACAGGCTGATAGGCCGACGGACCAGCCCTGTGCGATACTGCGGCTGGTTGTTCGGCACGTGACGCCTGCCGTACGACCCGACGACGTCCTGTCCGGTCTCCGCGCCGTGGCCGACCTGGCGCCGCCGGTCCCCGCAGCGGTGACCAGGCTGGCGCAGGGGCTTTTCGATGATGAGACCGGCACGGTGACCGACCCGCTCGCGCCCGACCGCGAGGCAGCGCCGGCCCCCTCAACGGCCGAACCCGCTGCCGCCGCGAAGGCGTCGGCGCCGGTAGGCCCCGCGTAGGGACGGACGTCGTAGCGCCGCCCTCTGATCCGGGAGCCACCTGGGTCGGGCAGCGCACCGACCACAAGACTTTCGCCAGGCCGTACGCAACATGGCGTACGGAACCGGCGAGACAGGACACAGAGAGCTCCCGTGCGGCGCCCGCGCCCCGGACGGCGGTAGTCGCGTACGACGCGAGCCGCGGACGTCACCGGCCAACGCCGGACCGGGTGCGGCGCCCGGGAGCCTGACGGGAGAAACGCCCGCATGCCCGAATCGATCGAACCCGCCGAGCCCACGCAGGGCTCCGAACACAACACGCCGAGCGACACCCTGCCGCCGCGCCGTCGCCGCCGTGCCGCGTCCCGCCCCGCGGGACCGCCGTCCGCCGCCTCCGAAGCGGCCGCGGAGACCACCGCGCCGGCCGTACAGGCCGCCGAGTCCGAGGACCTCGCGGCCATCGAGCCGACCGAGGCGGACGAGACCACCGAGACCGTCGAGGACGACGTGACCGTTGAGGACGCGCAGGTCACCGAGGCCGAGGGGACGGAGGCCGAGACCCCCGCCGCCGAGGAGGCCGCGCCCGCCGGGCGTACGCGCCGTCGTGCGACCCGCCGCGCCTCCGCCCCCGCCGGCGCGCCCAAGGACGTCGAGGTCGTCGAGACCGTGGCGCCGGTCGCTTCCCCCGAGAGCGCCGCCGAGATGCCCGTCGCGGTCGAGGAAGAAGCGCCCGCCGGGCGTACGCGCCGTCGTGCGACCCGCCGCGCCACCGCCCCCACGAGCGCGCCCAAGGCCGCTGCGGAGAAGCCCGCCGAGACGGCGACGGTGGCCGAGCCCGAGGCCGCCGCCGCGCCCGCAGCCGTTGCCGAGGCGCCCGCCGCCGTCGAGGACGCCGCGCCCGCCGGGCGTACGCGCCGTCGCGCCACGCGCCGGGCGTCCGCGCCCGCCGGTGAGGCGCAGGCCGCCGAGAGCGTGGAGGCTCCGGCGGAGGCCGTGGAGACCGCGCCCGCCGAGATTCAGGAGAGTGCGCCGGTCGAGGCGGCGGCCGAGGAGGCCGCGCCCCGTCGTACCCGTCGGCGTGCCACGCGCCGAGTCGCCGCGCCCGCCGACGCGTCCGAGGGCGCCGCCGCCGACGAGCGCGCGGACGAGTCCGTGGCCGCCGAGACCGCGCCGGCCGCGGCCGAGCAGGTGCCCGCCGCCGAGGCCGCCTCCCCCGAGCCGGTCAAGGCACCGCAGGCGGCTGCCGAGGCCGAGGACGAGGACGGTGGCCCGCGTCGGCCCCGTCGTCGGGCCACGCGCAAGGCCGCCGTGGGATTCTCCGCGCCCGCCCCGCCGAAGGCGGAGGACGCGCCGTCGCGTCCGTCGCGGCCCGCCGTGGCCGTGTTCCAGGCGCCGGTGTTCACCGAGCCGATGTTCCAGACGCCGGAGCGCGCCGCCGCGCAGGCCGCCGCCGAGGCGGAGGACGAGACCGTGACGGTCGAGCCGGCCGAGACCCCCGAGAGCGCCGAGACCACCGGCCTCGGCGGGTTCGCCGAGGAGGAGCCCACCGGCGGGTCGCGGCGTCGCCGTCGTCGCCGGGGTGAGCCCGCCGAGGCCGAGCAGCCCGCGGCCGCCACCGTGGTCGCCGACGAGCCGGAGGAGCCCGAGGAGTCCGAGGAGCCGGAGGAGTCCGAGGAGACCGGCGAGGACTCCGCCGAGAGCGACGAGTACGGCGAGGAGGAGTCCACCGGGTCGCGTCGCCGTCGTCGCCGGGGTGGCCGCCGTCGTCGCCGGGGCGAGTCGGCCGAGGCCGAGGACGCCGCCGAGGGCGACGAACTCGCCGCCGAGCAGGCCGCGCAGGACGCCGAGGACACCGCCGAGCAGCTGGACGAGGACGCCGAGGACGAGGGCGACGAGCGCGAGGACTCCGGTTCGGGCTCCAGCAGCAGCCGTCGGCGTCGCCGCCGCCGTCGTCGCGCCGGTGACTCCGGCTCCGAGGGCGAGACGACCGACGACCCCGAGCGCACGGTCGTCAAGGTCCGTGAGCCGCGCGAGCGGCGCGCCAAGGACACCGAGCCGTCCGACGAGGTGCAGTCCATCAAGGGCTCCACCCGGCTGGAGGCCAAGAAGCAGCGCCGCCGGGAAGGCCGTGAGCAGGGTCGCCGTCGCGTCCCGATCATCACCGAGGCGGAGTTCCTCGCCCGCCGCGAGGCCGTCGAACGCGTCATGGTCGTCCGCCAGAGCGGCGAGCGCACCCAGATCGGCGTCCTGGAAGACAGCGTGCTCGTCGAGCACTACGTCAACAAGGAGCAGTCGACCTCGTACGTCGGCAACGTCTACCTCGGCAAGGTGCAGAACGTGCTGCCGTCGATGGAGGCCGCCTTCATCGACATCGGCAAGGGGCGCAACGCCGTCCTGTACGCCGGTGAGGTCAACTTCGAGGCGCTCGGCATGGCCAACGGGCCGCGCCGGATCGAGTCCGCCCTGAAGTCCGGGCAGTCCGTGCTCGTCCAGGTCACCAAGGACCCGATCGGACACAAGGGCGCCCGTCTGACCAGCCAGGTCTCCCTGCCGGGCCGCTACCTGGTCTACGTCCCCGAGGGGTCGATGACCGGTATCAGCCGCAAGCTGCCCGACACCGAGCGGGCGCGGCTGAAGACCATCCTCAAGAAGATCGTTCCCGAGGACGCGGGCGTCATCGTGCGCACCGCCGCCGAGGGCGCGAGCGAGGACGAGCTGCGCCGCGACGTCGAGCGGCTGCAGGGGCAGTGGGAGGACATCCAGAAGAAGGCCAAGAACGGCAACGCGCCGACGCTGCTGTACGGCGAGCCGGACATGACCGTCCGGGTCGTCCGCGACATCTTCAACGAGGACTTCTCCAAGGTCATCGTGAGCGGCGAGGACGCCTGGGAGACCATCCACGGGTACGTCTCGCACGTCGCGCCCGACCTGGCGGAGCGTCTGCAGAAGTGGACCTCCGAGGTCGACGTCTTCGCGACGTACCGTATCGACGAGCAGCTGATGAAGGCGCTGGACCGCAAGGTGTGGCTGCCCAGCGGTGGTTCGCTGGTGATCGACAAGACCGAGGCCATGATCGTGGTCGACGTCAACACCGGCAAGTTCACCGGCCAGGGCGGCAACCTGGAGGAGACGGTCACCAGGAACAACCTGGAGGCGGCCGAGGAGATCGTGCGTCAGCTGCGGCTGCGCGACCTCGGTGGCATCGTCGTGATCGACTTCATCGACATGGTCCTGGAGTCCAACCGGGACCTGGTGCTGCGGCGCCTGCTGGAGTGCCTGGGACGCGACCGTACGAAGCACCAGGTCGCCGAGGTCACCTCGCTGGGCCTGGTGCAGATGACCCGCAAGCGGGTGGGCCAGGGTCTGCTGGAGTCCTTCTCCGAGACCTGCGTCCACTGCAACGGGCGCGGCGTGATCGTGCACATGGACCAGCCGACGGCCGTCGGCGGTGGCGGCAAGCGCCGTAAGCGCGGGCGTGGCGGTGCCGAGCACGACCACGAGCACGTGTCCGCTCCCGAGGCCGTCGAGCCGGCGGAGTCGGCCGAGCTGGTCGAGGCCGAGCTGGTCGAGGCCGAGGTGGCCGCCGAGGTCGCCGAGCCCGTGGCGCTGCCCGCCCCGGAGTTCGAGCCGGACGAGGAGCTGTACAGCAGCGTCGCCGAGGCCGAGGCGGCGGTCGGGCGTGGTCGTTCGCGTCGTCGGGCGACCCGGCGGGCGTCCGCGCCCTCCGGTGCCCCGAAGTCCCGTGAGTCGCGTGAGGCCGTGGCCGTCACCACCGTCTCCGAGGACCGTGCCCCGAAGTCGCGGGAGGCCGCCGAGTCGGAGCCGGTCGCGGTGGAGGACCCGGTCGTCGAGATGCCGGCCGCCGCCCCGAGCACCGAGGAGGCCGCGCCCAAGGGCCGTACGCGTCGTCGGGCGACCCGGAAGGTGTCCGCCCCCGCGGGCGCGCCGGCCGGGGCCGCGGCGGACGACGCCGTGGTCACGGTCGAGCCGACTCCGGAGCCGGTGGTCGAGCCGACCCCGGAGCCCGTGGTCGAGGAGCCCGTGGCCGAGGAGGCCGCGCAGCCCGAGGCGGCGGCCGTCGCCGAGAGCGCGGCTCCGGCCCGCCCGCGTCGGCGTGCCGTGCGCAAGGCGACCGCGCCCACCGCGTCCGAGGAGGCGGCCGTGGTCGTGGTCCCGTCGGCTCCGGCCGAGGACGTGGCCGAGGCCCCGGTGGAGGAGTCCGCTCCGGCCGCCGAGGAGACCGAGCCCGAGGCCGAGGCGCCGGCCAAGAAGGCGGCGGCGCGCAAGACGGCCAAGAAGGCCACGGCGAAGAAGGCCGCCACGAAGAAGACGGCGGCCGCCAAGAAGACGGTCGCGAAGAAGACCACGGCCAAGAAGGCGGCCACGAAGAAGTCGGCCACGAAGAAGACCACCGTGGCCGCCGAGCAGTCCTCGGCCACGGTCACGGCTTCGACCGACGAGAGCTGAGCCCCACGGGGCGGGCCCGAGGTCCGCTCCAACTGATGCCCCTACCGGGTGGTTTGCCCGACCGGTGGGGGCATCGGCGTGTTCGGGGAGAGTAACTTCACACCGGCTGGGGAGATTTGAGACGTTTAGTCATCTCTGTCGTCTCATCAGCACCCCCTCCCTCTTGGAGCGTCAGCAGACGCCTGCAACACTCACGTAGTCGAATTCGCAGTTGTATACGCAGTCGTGGGCGCTGTCGTGGACATCCGGGCAGGGCGGTGACGGGGAGGAGATCGCATGGCGCGCGTGCGCATGCGTGGGGCGGTGGCACTGGCCACCGTGCTGGCGGCGGCCGGTGTGCAGGTGACGATGGCCGCGGGCGTCGCACAGGCCGCGCCGACCTGGACCGAAGGCCCGCTCTTCAACGACCCGTTGGGCGACGGGGCCGAGCAACTCGCGATACGCACCCGGCTCATCGAGCTGACGGACGCCGCGCTGCCCGGCTCCACCATCAAGGTCGCCGTCTACCACGTGTGGGAGGCGTCCGTCGTCGACGCGCTCGTCGCCGCCAAGGACCGGGGCGTGCGCGTCCAGGTCCTGCTGGACGAGTCGAGCGTCAGCGACCGCCCCACCAACACCGCGTACGGCAGCCTGGTCGCGGCGCTCGGCACCGACCGGACGAAGGGTTCGTACATAGCGACGTGCGCCGTCGACAGGTCCTGTCTCGGCGATCCGAAGTACGGGCAGTCGATCATGCACAACAAGTTCTGGCTGTTCTCGGCGGTCGAGGGCGCCACCAACGTGGTCGTGCAGACGACGTCGAACTCGACGCCCTCCGCGCACACCAAGTTCTTCAACGACGCGCTGCTGCTGCCGAACAACCCGACGATGTACGACGCGTACGCGGACTACTTCGACACGATGGTCGCCCGGGACTGGGCGGCCTGGGAGTACCGGACCGTCAGCAACGGCCTCTACAAGGCGTACTTCTTCCCCCGGGCCGGGAACACCAGGGCCACCGACACCGTGTACTCGGTGCTCAACAACGTGCAGTGCTCGTACAAGGACGGCGCCGGTGTGACGCGCAAGACCTGGGTGCGGGTCGCGATCTTCAAGATCACACGGTTGGCGATCGCCGAGAAACTGGTCGCCCTGAAGCAGGCCGGCTGCAACGTGAGCATCGTGTACGCCGAGTCCGACAGCGCCAAGAGCAGCGGCGGGACCAAGGGGACGTGGGAGAAGATGCACACGTCCGGCGGGCCGACCGTGCGGTGCTACAACGACGACCGGGACCCGCTGGACCCCGGGAAGAAGCTGACCACGCCGTACATCATCCACACCAAGTACATCCTCGTGGACGGCCAGTACGACGGCGTGCGCAACAAGATCAGCTTCACCGGGTCGGGCAACTACACCGGGCCCGCACTGCGCGAGAACGACGAGGCGATCGTCAAGGTCGACGACGATGCGGTGCACGACATGTACAGGACGCACTTCGACAAGGTGATCGGCGTCGCCTACCCGGGCAAGGCGGACACCACCGACCTCTGCAAGGGCGTGAAGCCGCTGCCGGCGGACGGCGAGAAGCCCGCCGCGTAGCGGGGGGAGGGGCTCGGTTTGACCCCTTCGGGCACGGCCCCGTAACCTTGACCGTCGGCGTGTCCGTAGGTAGCGACGCGTCACATCCCCGTAAACCTCATTCCTTCCGCGCGCCGGGCGCCGTGGGAGAGGCCGTTCGTATGTCGGACGGCTGGACTGCGGGGGTGCCGTTCCCGAGCGAGAGAGTGAGATCCGCTTGTACGCCATCGTGCGCAGCGGTGGTCGCCAGCACAAGGTTGCTGTCGGCGACATCGTTGAGGTTGACAAGATTTCCACCGCCAATGTCGGCGACACGGTCGAGCTCTCGACCCTGCTCGTCGTCGACGGCGATGCCGTGACCAGCGACCCCTGGGTCCTTGCCGGCATCAAGGTCCAGGCCGAGGTCGTGGACCACCACAAGGGCCAGAAGATCGACATTCTGCGCTACAAGAACAAGACCGGCTACCGCCGTCGTCAGGGCCACCGCCAGCAGTACACGGCGATCAAGGTCACTGAGATCCCCGCGGCTGCGAAGTAAGGGACTGAGGAGAGATGGCACACAAGAAGGGCGCATCGTCCACCCGTAACGGTCGTGACTCCAACGCTCAGCGCCTCGGCGTGAAGCGCTTCGGCGGTCAGGTCGTCAACGCGGGTGAGATCCTGGTCCGCCAGCGCGGCACTCACTTCCACCCGGGCTCGGGTGTCGGCCGTGGCAAGGACGACACGCTGTTCGCGCTGAACGCCGGTGCGGTCGAGTTCGGCACCGCCCGTGGGCGCAAGGTCGTGAACATCGTTCCGGTCGGCTGATCGGAAAAGTCTTCGGACAGTCTTTCGCGAGGCGGACCTCACTTCCCGTGCGGGAAGGCGGGTCCGCCTTTCGCGTGTTACCCAATAACTGAACCCGTACCACCCCTGGCCCCCGGCCGGGGGGACCCCCAGGAGGCACCCCACCATGACCACCTTCGTGGACCGCGTCGAACTGCATGTCGCCGCGGGTAACGGAGGTCACGGCTGTGCCTCCGTCCACCGGGAGAAGTTCAAGCCGCTCGGCGGCCCCGACGGCGGCAACGGCGGCCGGGGTGGCGACGTCATCCTGACCGTGGACCAGTCGGTGACGACTCTCCTCGAGTACCACCACTCCCCGCACCGCAAGGCCACCAACGGCAAGCCCGGCGAGGGCGGCAACCGCTCCGGCAAGGACGGGCAGGACCTGGTTCTGCCGGTCCCGGACGGCACCGTCGTGCTCGACAGGCAGGGGAACGTCCTCGCCGACCTCGTGGGCCACGGCACCTCCTTCGTCGCCGCTCAGGGCGGCCGGGGCGGCCTCGGCAACGCGGCCCTCGCCTCCGCCCGCCGCAAGGCGCCCGGCTTCGCGCTGCTCGGCGTGCCCGGGGACACGGGCGACATCGTCCTGGAGCTCAAGACCGTCGCCGACGTCGCGCTGGTCGGCTACCCCAGCGCCGGCAAGTCCTCGCTGATCTCGGTCCTGTCCGCCGCCAAGCCGAAGATCGCGGACTACCCGTTCACGACCCTCGTCCCGAACCTGGGCGTGGTCACGGCCGGCGAGACGGTCTACACGATCGCCGACGTGCCGGGCCTGATCCCGGGCGCCAGCCAGGGCAAGGGCCTCGGCCTCGAATTCCTCCGCCACGTCGAGCGGTGCAGCGTCCTCGTCCACGTCCTCGACACCGCGACCCTGGAGTCGGACCGCGACCCCGTCTCCGACCTCGACATCATCGAGGAGGAGCTGACGCAGTACGGCGGCCTCGGCGACCGGCCCCGGATCGTCGTCCTCAACAAGATCGACGTGCCCGACGGCAAGGATCTCGCCGAGATGGTGCGGCCGGACCTGGAGTCCCGCGGTTACCGGGTCTTCGAGGTGTCCGCCGTCGCCCACACGGGGCTGAAGGAGCTGTCCTTCGCCCTCGCGGACCTCGTCGGCCGTGCGCGCGCCGCCAGGCCGAGGGAGGAGGCGACGCGGATCGTCATCCGGCCCAAGGCCGTCGACGACGCGGGCTTCACGGTCGTGCGGGAGGAGGACGGGCTCTTCCGCGTGCGCGGTGAGAAGCCGGAGCGCTGGGTGCGCCAGACCGACTTCAGCAACGACGAGGCCGTCGGCTACCTCGCCGACCGGCTCAACCGGCTCGGTGTCGAGGAGGAGCTGATGAAGGCGGGCGCCCGCTCCGGCGACGGCGTCGCCATCGGACCCGAGGACAACGCGGTCGTCTTCGACTGGGAGCCGACCGTCATGGCCGGTGCGGAGATGCTCGGCCGCCGTGGCGAGGACCACCGCTTCGAGGCGCCCCGCCCGGCCGTCCAGCGCCGCCGCGACCGACAGGCCGAGCGGGACGAGCTCGAGAAGGAGTACGACGACTTCGAGCCGTTCTAGGACCGGAGGTTCCCTGGGCGCCCTGGGCTTCCTCGGCGCCCGGGCCTCTGTCGCGCCGGCTACCTGGGGTGGGGTCGGCCTCCCTGTGACCTGAACACGACGAAGGGCCCCGGTGGTGAACCGGGGCCCTTCGGCTGTCGTCGTCCGTCCTCGTCAGGCGAGTGCCTCCGTGGGCTCGCCCTCCGAGAGCTCGTCGCTCGACTCCTCCGGCTTCCGGGGCGACGGCACCTCGTCGGCGAGGCGCGACTCCATACGGGCGCGACGGTCGTCGGCCTTGGCGCAGAGCGCCTTCACCGCGAGGTCGAAGCGGACCAGGGACGGCGGGTCCGAGGGGCCGAGCAGCTGTTCCTTGAGCTCGGCGCGGGCCTGCGTGAAACGGTCCTTCTCGGGGTCGCGGACCGACTCCAGCAGCGCCGGCACACCGTCCGCCTTGGGCGTCAGCACGACACCCGCGGAGACGGTCGGGAACGCCGCCCGGAACGCCACCTCCGGCAGACCCGAGGTGTTGGCGACCGAGTACGGCTTCTCGCTCGACAGCCAGTCGGAGACCACCGACGAGACATCGCTGATCAGCAGGTCCGACGCGTTGAAGCAGGCGAAGATCGCGGGTCGCGCCTCGGTGATGATCCGGTGCTCCCACTCCGGGAACGACGCCCAGTACGCCCTCTCCCAGGCCAGCGTCGCCTCGGCGATGGCCGCCTCACGGTTCCCGCTCGGCGTGCCCTGCAGCAGCATCCGCTCCATCTCGTCCGCGCTGGCCCGGAACGACGTCGAGGTCAGCTTGTCCAGCTCGGCCGTACGGCGAGCGAGTTCGGCGGCGGCCTCGGGACCGGGGCGAGCCCCGGACCGCTTGGTGTTGGCCTCCCGGATCATCGCCTTGATCCGCTCGTTCGCGGCACCCGCGCGCGGGTCGACCGAGCCGGTCATCGGGTGCGGCTTGTACAGCAGCCGGACCTTGTCGTCGGCGAGGAGCTGCCGGACGATGTTCTCGCCGGCCAGGACCACGGAGGTGTTGCCGGGGTTGCCGTCCCAGCCCTCCCAGGTGGGGGCGTAGAGGACGGTGGTGTACGCGCCGGTCGGCGGGCCCGCGTAGGGACGGATCGGCGCCAGCTGCGGGCGGCCGACCTCGACGATGTCCTTGTCCTCCACCCCGACCTCGGCGAGCGCGTACCGCTCGCGCGCCGCGGGACCGGCGACCCACACCTCGTCGTACGCCTTGGCGTACGGGTTGCAGGACGACAGCTTGTCGCTCTCGCCGTGGTTGATGAAGGCGTGCTTGATCGTGGGGATGCGCAGCACCTGGGACGTCTTCGCGGCGTTGGCCGGGTGCAGCATCATCTTCAGCGTCGAGTTCTCCAGGGAGAACATCGTCGAGACCTTCGGGAAGCAGATGACCGGCACGTCGGTCGCGTCGATCTTCTGCACCATGAAGCGTTCACGCAGCACGATCAGCGGCTTCTCCAGCTGGGAGAGTGTCGAGAGCCACATGTTCGCCTGGTACGCCGACGTCGTACCGCCGGAGAAGTACATCGCGGTGGTCGGCCGGTACTCGGCGAGCCATCCGTCCAGCCACTCCATGACCTGCTGCTCGTTCTTCGCGCGCTTCTTCGGCAGCAGCCAGGTCGCGAGGTACGTGGTGCCCAGGAAGAGCAGCGCGAGCCCGGCGCCGACGCCGGCGAAGCCCCAGACGGCGTCCTTCGTGGCCGCCGTGAGCAGCAGGCCGGCCGTGACCGGCAGGGAGAAGGTCAGCAGCCGGTGGGCCTGGCGCCGGGCCAGGATGCGCGGCGGGGAGGCGGTCAGGCGCAGCGCGGAGGCGTCGATGTTGCGGGTGACGATCGGCAGGGTCCGGGTGCGGCGGACCAGCACCGAGACGGCCTGGCAGGCGAAGTGCACCGCGTAGAACGCGATGAGGGCGACCAGGAGCGGGGCCTGCTCGCGCAGCGGATCGATGCCGTCGATGCGCAGCAGCCCGACCAGGATCAGCATGTCGCGGAGCAGCTGGCGCACCAGTGCGTCGAAGCGGACCTTGCTCAGCGGTGCGAGCAGTCCGGGATCCCGGTACTGGAGGAACGTGTCCAGGACGAGGCCCGCCGCGCCGGCGGCGACGAACAGGGGGATGTTCGGCAGCAGCGCGGAGACGATCTGGGCCGTGAAGAGCGCGAACATCGCGAGCAGCGCTGAGAGCTGTGCGATGCGGCGGGGTGCGAGGCCTGCGGAGGGCACGGGCTGGGCTCCTGCGGAGGGTGCGACGGATGAAGGGGGGAGGGTGAGTCGGGGGTGGCCTGAGGAGGCCGATCCCTGACCGTATGACCTAGGGAGGCCGAGGAGCAATCTCCCGAGGGCGCAATAGTCGCTAGTCGGACATTACGCCTGGAACCTTGAGCGACGTCACAGCATCTCCTCATCAAGGCCTCCGAGCCTGAGGGCCTCCGTCCGCCCGGCTCGTCGCGCCGTCCGCCCCTCGAAATGAGCACGCGTCCGGTCCGCCCGCTCCCGTAGATTGCGCAGTGCACACACCGGGCTGGTTCGGAACATTGGGGATACAGGTGTCAGCGGCAAGGCAGGGCGTGCGGGACGCGCACCGGATCGTCGTCAAGGTGGGCTCCTCGTCGTTGACGACGGCCTCCGGGGGCCTGGACGCGGACCGGGTGGACGCCCTCGTGGACGTCCTCGCCAAGGTCCGCAGCGGCGGTGAGCGGGAGATCGTGCTGGTCTCGTCCGGCGCCATCGCCGCCGGGCTCGCGCCCCTGGGCCTGCGCCGCCGCCCCAAGGACCTCGCCCGCCAGCAGGCCGCCGCCAGCGTCGGCCAGGGCCTGCTGGTGGCCCGCTACACCGCCTCCTGCGCCCGCTACGGCATCCGGGTCGGCCAGGTGCTCCTCACCTCCGACGACATGAGCCGCCGGGCCCACCACCGCAACGCCTCCCGCACCCTCGACAAGCTCCTCGCGATGGGCGCGCTGCCGGTCGTCAACGAGAACGACACCGTCGCCACGGACGAGATCCGCTTCGGCGACAACGACCGCCTCGCCGCCCTCGTCGCCCACCTCGTCCGGGCGGACCTGCTGGTCCTGCTGTCGGACGTGGACGGCGTGTACGACGGCGACCCCAGCAAGCCCGGTACGTCGCGGATAGCGGAGGTACGGGGCCCCGAGGACCTCGCGCACGTGGAGATCGGCAGCGCCGGCAAGGCGGGTGTCGGCACCGGCGGCATGGTCACCAAGGTCGAGGCGGCCGGCATCGCCACCGGCGCCGGCATCCCCGTGGTCCTGACCAGCGCGGTCCACGCGGCGGAAGCGCTCTCGGGCGGCGACACCGGCACCTACTTCCACCCGACCGGCAAGCGGTCCGCCGACCGGCTGCTGTGGCTCCAGCACGCCTCCACGCCGCAGGGCGCGCTCGTCCTGGACGAAGGCGCCGTCCGCGCGGTCGTCGAGCGACGTACGTCACTGCTGCCGGCCGGTATCGCGGCCGTAGAGGGCGACTTCACCGCCGGTGACCCCGTGGAGCTGCGCGACGGCACGGGCCGGGCCGTCGCGCGCGGGCTGGTGAACTTCGACGCCAAGGAGATCCCCCAGCTGATCGGCCGCTCGACCCGGGAACTGGCGCGCGAGCTGGGTCCCGCGTACGAACGAGAGGTCGTACACAGGGACGACCTCGTCCTCCTGCATCCCTGACCAGGGGCCTCCCGGAGGGGGCCGCGGCACGGGCCCCGGCGTGCGCGTTCCGTAAAACCGCCACGCGAAGTCCCTGAGCCTGCTCAACTTTGTCTCAGGGAGATTCCGCACGCCCTATTGCACGACCTATTG
This sequence comes from Streptomyces gottesmaniae, assembly GCF_031845845.1. NCBI lineage: Bacteria > Bacillati > Actinomycetota > Actinomycetes > Kitasatosporales > Streptomycetaceae > Streptomyces > Streptomyces gottesmaniae. The sequence continues at coordinate 24,370 of NZ_JAVRFJ010000049.1, read as the reverse complement.
CCAGGCACGACATCGTTGCGAAGGAGGCCGTCGTGAGACGAGTGCGCCCCGGGGCCGCGGCGTCCCGTGGTGGTGGTACCTCCCGTGCGGCCGGCGAGGAGCGGACGCTCACCAGCGTCGCCGCCTCGGACACGTACGAGGGCGACAGCGTCGAGGAGCCGCAGGACCTGCCCCGCCTGTGGCACGTCACGCTGAGCCTCTCGGGACCCGAGGCCCCCCTCAAGGAGGTGCGGCGCGGCCTGGAACAGCTCGCCCACGACCACCCCTTTCTGCTGACCAGCCGCTATGCCCACGACCACGCCGAGATCCGCTACTGGGAGGAGGCCCGCGACCTCCACGACGCGGCCGCCGTCGCCCTGCGCCTGTGGGGTGAGCACCGCCGGACGGCCGGGCTGCCGCCCTGGGAGATCGTCGGCCTGGAGGTCATCGACCGCCAGACGTACCACCAGCGCATCGCCGAGGGCTACGGCCCCTCCCCGGCCACGCCCGTGGGGGTCCACCCGTACTGACCGTCCCGCCGGAAGCCCGCCCCGTCCCGCCGGAAGGCGTGGGAAGTCCCCCGGCGGTGTCCCTTCGCACCGTCCTCCGCCATGTCCTCCGTGGACGTGACGCGCGCGTGTCTCGCGCTGTGGAACACGCGAGGAGCCCCTCCGCCGGGCGGACTACCCTTCCTGTATGACCTCGCTCTCGCCGTACGACTCCATGACGCCGGTCAACCGCGCCGCCTACCGTGCCAAGGCCGCCGCCGCCGACCTCGCGCCGCTCCCGCGCGCCGACAAGGACGACGCGCTGCTCGCCATCGCCGACGCGCTGGAAGTCCGTACGAGTGACGTCGTCGAGGCCAACGCCAAGGACATCGAGCGGGCCCGGGAGGCCGGCACCAGCGAGGCGATCGTCGACCGGCTGACGCTCACCCCGGAGCGGATCCGTGCGATCGCCGCCGACGTCCGCGACGTGGCCGCGCTGCCCGACCCGGTCGGCGAGGTCGTCCGTGGCTCCACCCTCCCCAACGGCATCGACCTGCGCCAGGTCCGCGTCCCGCTCGGCGTGGTCGGCATCATCTACGAGGCCCGCCCGAACGTGACCGTGGACGCCGCCGCGCTCTGCCTGAAGTCCGGCAACGCGGTCCTGCTGCGCGGCTCCTCCTCCGCCCACGAGTCCAACGCCGCCCTCGTACGGGTCCTGCGGGACGCCGTCGGCGGCGCGGGCCTGCCCGCCGACGCCGTCCAGCTGGTCCCCGGCGAGAGCCGCGAGTCGGTGCGCGAGCTGATGCGCGCCCGCGGCCTGGTCGACGTGCTCATCCCGCGCGGTGGCGCCTCCCTGATCCGTACGGTCGTCGAGGAGTCCACCGTCCCGGTGATCGAGACCGGCACCGGCAACTGCCACGTCTACGTCGACGCGAACGCCGACCTCGACACGGCGGTCGAGATCCTGATCAACTCCAAGGCCCACCGCGTCAGCGTCTGCAACGCCGCCGAGACCCTCCTCGTCCACCAGGACATCGCCCCCGAGTTCCTGCCCCGCGCCCTCGACGCGCTCGCCGACGCCGGGGTCACGGTCCACGCCGACGAGCGCGTCATGGCCTACGCCAAGGACTCCAAGGCCACCGTCGTCGAGGCCACCACGGAGGACTGGGAGACCGAGTACCTGTCGTACGACATCGCCGCCTCCGTGGTCGACTCGCTCGACCGGGCCGTGGAGCACATCCGGCTGTGGAGCTCCGGCCACACCGAGGCGATCGTGACCACCTCCCAGCAGGCCGCCCGCCGCTTCACCCAGCTGGTCGACTCCACGACGGTCGCCGTCAACGCATCGACGCGCTTCACCGACGGCGGTCAGTTCGGATTCGGCGCCGAGATCGGCATCTCCACGCAGAAGCTGCACGCCCGCGGCCCGATGGGTCTGCCCGAGCTGACCAGCACGAAGTACATCGTCACCGGTGACGGACACGTCCGCCGCTAGGCCGCGGCGGGACGCGTGGGACGTCGGCAGGTTCGGCAGGTTCCTGTGAACAGGCCGGCGTCCAGCTGGCACGACGGATGAATTTCCTTACCGTCTGCCCAAATTGACCACCCAGGTCTACTCTGGATCCGTGCCGGAGGACGTGGGGGGCACGCCGTTCCCGGACGGCTGGGAGCCCGACGACGACCGCGACCGCGGGGGTATGGACGAAGAGTTCGCCTCCGTGGTCTTCGACGAGGACTTCGTCCGGGCGGCCGTGGTGCACGAGCCGACCGCTGTCGAACGTCTGCTCGCAGCGGCGGAGGCCCGTGCCGCCGCCCAGGAGGCCGAAGCCCGCCGGGCGCACTCCAGAGGAGTGCGCGGCGACGACGACCGTTACGACGACGGCTTCGGCCCCGACGGCCCCGATTTCGGCCACCGCCGCGACGGCGACCTGGACGACTTCGACGACACCGAGATCATGGACGGCCGCTACGGTCCCGACGGCCTCTACGGCAGGCCGTACGGCAAGCAGACCCGCTGGCACCGGCCCGTGGCCTGGCTCCTCGCCCTCGTGATGGGCATCGGCATGGTCGCGCTGGCCTTCACCGCGGTCTACCGGGGTGCCTCGTCCGGGCGTGGCGAGATCACGCCACCCGCCACCAGCGGCGTCGAACAGAAAACCCCGACCGGCCCCTCCGCCTCCGCGGACTACTCCCAGCCTGCGGTCTCCGCGGATCCCCGCACGCCCTGACCAGGCCTCGTACGGGCCCTGCCGGACCGCTCGGCGACGCTGCCCGAACCTGGTGAGGACCTGTCAGAAGTTGACGTGTACCACGGCGTTTACCGAGGCCTTCGAAGACCTACTCTCCAAGTATGGGCGGGCCAGGAAACCCACCTGAGGGGACTCCCGAGGGCGCCCCCGGCGGTGGAGAGGACGAATACCGATCCGTCGTCTTCGACGAATCGTTTGTCCGCGCTGCCCGCCTCCAGGAGTTCTCCGCCGACGAGCGCCTCTCCGACCACGCCCCTGCCGTGCGCCGCCGCCCGCCCATCCGCCGCGGCCTCTCCCGCCAGGCACTGATCCTCGTCCTGCTGATCGCCCTCGCCTTCGGCACCGCGATCTACATGGGCGTCCGTCACCCGTACGACACCCCGGCCGCTGGGCCCACCGAGCCGCTCAGGATGACGGTGATCCCGCTCTCCCCGCAGTCCGCGGTGCCGGGCGCCCAGGACGCGGAAACGCTGTACACGCACAGTCCCGCCGCCCAGTTCCGGATCGGCGCCGAGGGCATCACGATGCCGGCCACCCGGCGCACCGCGCACTTCACCGACAGTCAGGTCGTGTCCGCGCTGACCATCGCCAAGGAGTACCTGGTCGCCTCCGCGCTCGACCCCGAGGTCCTCGGGGGCGCCACCGTCCAGCCCGTGCGGCGGCTGGTCGACTCCGACCAGCTCGACCAGTTCGAGCAGAGTTTCGACCAGCCGGCGGCGGACGGGCGGCACGCCCCCACCGGCTGGCTGGTCCGCTTCGACCCGTCCCGCGCGGAACTCGCCGACCGGCGGATCCGCGTCCACGGCACCCTCCAGGCCGCCGAGTTCGACTCCGGCACGCTGGAGGTCGTCGCCGCCCACACCCTCGTGTACGCGCTGCGACCGACCGGCGACCAGGCCGACGCCGAGGCCTCCCTGTTCACCGTCCGGCGCGAGCTGCACTTCCGCTTCGACCAGGACGACCTGCGCACCCACCAGGCCGAGGTCGTCGTCTCCTACGTCCAGGCCGGGCCGCTGGCCTGCGCCGACGACGCCACCAACCATCTGCGCCCGCTCCTCGCCGGCCAGACCGCCAAGGCGGGCGGCCCGGCCGCGGGCACCGACCCGTACAACACGGGCGCCGCCACCGCCCTGTGCGGCACCCTCGCGCAGAGCGCCCAGCCGAAGGTGTGAGCCGGGGCTGCCCGGAAGAGAAAGCGCCCGGCACGAAGGGACGTCCTTCGTGCCGGGCGCTTTCCGTGCCGGTGGCGGTCGCCTCGCGTCATTCGTCGTCGCGGGGCCTGTCCTCCTGGGCCGTGTCCGTGCCGCCGCCCTGACCCGGGCCGGCGTCGGTGGCCGTACCGCCGCCGTTGCCGCCGCCGAACCCGCCGAAGCCGCGCCGGACCCGGCCACCGAGGTCACCCGCGCCGCCCGCGATGTCGCTGACCAGCTTCATCAGCGGGTCCTTGGAGTTCTTCACGCTGCTCGTGTAGTGCGTCGCGGACTCGCGGAAGGAGTCGGTCACCGAGGTGTCCTTGTCCTCGCTGCGCCGCGCGTAGTGCCCGTCCATGATCCGCTGGTAGTCGCGGGACTCGGCCCACTTCTTCAGCTCGGCCGCGCGCACCGTGGTGAAGGGGTGCGAGCGGGGCAGCACGTTGAGGATCTTGAGGACGGAGTCGCGCAGATCGCCCCCGGCCTCGTACTCCTCGGCCTGCGCGAGGAACGCGTCCACGTTCATCTCGTGCAGGTGGTTGCCGCCCGCGATCTTCATCAGACCGCGCATCGACGCCTGGACGTCCTGGCCGACCAGCAGACCCGCCCGGTCGGCGGACAGCTCCGACTTGCGGAACCACTCGCGCAGCGCGGTCACGATCGCCATGATCGCGAGGTTCCCCAGCGGGATCCACGCGACCTTCAGGGCGAGGCTCGTCAGGAAGAGCAGTATCGTCCGGTACACCGAGTGGCCGGAGAGTGCGTGGCCCACCTCGTGACCGATGACGGCCCGCATCTCCTCCTCGTCGAGCAGCTCGACGAGCCCGGTGGTCACGACGATGATCGGCTCGTCCAGACCGATGCACATCGCGTTCGGCTGCGGGTCCTGGTTCACGTACATCGGCGGGACCTTCTCCAGGTCCAGGATGTAACACGCGTCCCGCAGCATGTCGTTGAGGTGGGCGAACTGCTGGTCCGAGACCCGTACGGAGTCGGACAGGAACAGCAGCCTGAGGCTGCGCTCCGGCAGCAGACCGCTGAGCGCCTTGAACACCGTGTCGAAGCCGCTGAGCTTGCGCAGCGCCACCAGCGCCGAGCGGTCCGCGGGGTGTTCGTACGCCCGGGAGGAGATCCCCTCGAAGCGCCTGCGCTGCCTGCTCGGCACGTTCTCGTGCCCGTTCTGCTCGTGGCTGTCGTCCGGCATGTTTCCCCCATGCTCTGTTTGCCCATGTTGCCCCCGAAGCGGGGTCCAGCCTAGGCGGAGTTACCGTGGCAGGGCATCAACCGTAAGGAGCGATCTCGATGGGACATCTCCCGCACCCGCCCGCGTCCGCCTGGCTCACCGAGGCCGCGGACGTCGCCGCGAAGGAACAGGGAGCGGGCAATCTGCTGCGTGTGGTGCTGATCGTGATGGTCCTGGGCTCCGTCCTGATGGCGTGGCTCCTGCGGCGTGGATACAAGCGGGACGACTGACGCCCGCCGACGACAAGGACGCCGGCGGCGCCCGAACGGTTGTCTCGTACGGGAACTACGCGTTCCGCGGGGCCTCCGTTCATCCCTGGGCGGAGTCGGCGTGATCGCCGGCGGACCCCCCGCATACGATGGGCGGGTCTTTATCCCGATCCCACACCCGGATAGGTCACGCCGACGATGAGCTTCCACAGCACCGCTGCCGACTTGGTCACTTTCGCCGCCGAGGGCGGCGGGGAGCACAGCGGCAACCACGAGAGCCTGAGCCCCTACCTGACCGGCGGCGGAGCCTTCCTCGCCCTGATGCTGCTGCTGTGGATCACCACCCGCTTCAACCGCGATCGCTAATCCGCGCAAAAGGACGTTCGAACGGTGCGCGTCAGCCGGGCCGGTAGGCTCTCCACGCATGGGAGAGCAGGAAACGCCTACCGGTCCGGAGCTCGACAGGGCGGCCGACCAGGCGAACGACACCAGGGACGGCCGGGCCGACAGCGCCTCCGGCGCACCGGGAAACCGCCCGTCGCAGCCCGGTAGGCGCCGTCTCGGCGTCATGGGCGGCACGTTCGACCCGATCCACCACGGGCACCTGGTGGCGGCCCAGGAGGTCGCGGCCCAGTTCGGCCTCGACGAGGTCGTGTTCGTGCCGACGGGCCAGCCCTGGCAGAAGTCCCACCGCTCGGTCTCGGCGGCCGAGGACCGCTATCTGATGACGGTCATCGCCACGGCCGAGAACCCCCACTTCTCGGTGAGCCGCATCGACATCGACCGCAAGGGCCTCACCTACACCATCGACACCCTGCGCGAACTGCACGAGCTCAACCCCGAGTCCGACCTCTTCTTCATCACCGGCGCCGACGCGCTCGGCCAGATCCTGACCTGGCGCGACGCCGAGGAGCTGTTCTCCCTCGCGCACTTCATCGGGGTCACCCGTCCGGGTCACACCCTGGCCGACCCGGGCCTGCCCGCGGGCGGGGTCTCGCTGGTCGAGGTCCCGGCGCTCGCCATCTCCTCCACGGACTGCCGTGCGAGAGTCGCCAAGGGCGACCCCGTCTGGTACCTGGTGCCGGACGGCGTCGTGCGTTACATCGACAAGCGGCAGCTGTACCGCGGCGAGTGAGCCGAGAGGGGCACCGGTGAACGACCGATACGACGCCGGCTACGGGGGCGGCGAACAGAGTTACGAACTCGTCGGCTACGACGAGTACGGGCAGCCGGTGTACCGACAGGCGCCCACCCAGCAGGTGCCTCAACAACAGGCGTACGACCCCTACGGAACACAGCCGTCCCAGGGGCAGCACCAGGGGTACGGCCAGGGCTACGGCTACGACCCGTACGGGACCGGCCAGGACCAGCAGCACCCGCAGGGGTACGGCACGGGTTACGACACGGGCTACGACACCGGTCGGCAGGCACCGGGGCAGGGCTACGACCCGTACGACCCCTACGGCCAGACGGCCGTCACCGGCCTGCAGGCCCCCGTCACGGAGCAGACCGCCTACATCCCGCAGCAGTCGGCACCGCCCACGACCGCCGGGGAGAGCGGGCCCCCCGCCGACGACGTCTCCCCGGAGGGCGACTCCGGGGAGCGGGAGTACCGCACCGAGCAGTTCGCCTTCGTCGAGGAGCCCGACGGTGACTCCGAGGACGTCATCGACTGGCTGAACTTCACCGAGAACCGCACCGAACGCCGCGAGGAGGCCAAGCGGCGGGCCAAGAGCCGGATGGTCGCCCTGGTGGTGGTCCTCGCCCTGGTCGCGGTCGGCGGCGTCGGCTACCTGTGGTGGGCGGGCATGCTGCCCGGGGCGTCCTCGGACGAGCGGACCGGCACCACCACCTCCGCGGCCGCCCAGAAACGCGACGTGATCGTCGTCCACCTGCACGACACCAAGGGGGGCGGCACCTCCACGGCGCTGCTGGTGAACAACGCCACCACCGAGCGGGGCGCCACCGTCCTGATCCCCAACGCCCTCGCCCTCACCGGTGACGACGGCACCACGACCACCCTCGCCAAGTCCGTCGACGACGACGGCTCCTCCGGCACCCGCGACGCCCTCGACACCGTCCTCGGCACCGACATCGAGGGCACCTGGCGGCTCGACACCCCCTACCTGAACAACCTCGTCGGCCTCGTCGGCAACATCGACGTCGACACGAACACGGACGTGCCCGACCCCGAGGCCGAGAAGGGCGCCGCGCCCCTCGTCACCAAGGGCAAGGCGCAGACCCTCAGCGGCAAGATGGCCGTCGCCTACGCCACCTACCGGGCCTCCGGCGAATCGCAGGACGCGCAGCTGAAGCGGTTCGGCCAGGTCATGCGGGGGGTGTTGCGCAAGCTGTCCGCCGACGCCCAGGCCGCCACCGTCACCGTGCAGACGCTGGCCCAGATCCTCGACCCCTCCCTCAGCGACAAGGACCTCGGCACGTTCCTCGCCAAGCTCGCCGACCACGCCAAGGGCGGCGACTACACGACCGAGCTGCTGCCCGTCCAGCAGGACGGCACGCTCAGCGCCGAGGACTCCGACAGCGTGGTCAAGGACCTGCTCGGCGGTGCCGCGAAGAGCCCCGACGCCGGGGACGCCGTCCGGGTGGGCATCCGCAACGCCACCGGCGAGAAGGACGCCACCGAACAGGCCCGTGTCGTCGTCCTCAACGGCGGCTACACGTTCCTCGACGCCGGCACCACCGCCACCGCCCAGGCGACCTCCCGGGTCACCTACTCCGACGCGGCCCGCAAGCAGGACGCCATCGAGGTCGCCAAGACCCTCGGCCTGCCGACCAGCGCCGTCAAGAAGGGCGAGACCACCTCCAACGCCGATGTCTCCGTCGTCCTCGGCCAGAACTACGAGACGACGGAGCCGACCGGGACCACGGGGACGACCGGTGCGACGGGCACGACCGGCACCACCGGCGCGACCGGCACCGCGGGCTGACCGGACCGGGCGATCGACAGCAGGCCCCGGAGCCGCCCTCTCGGCGCCGCTCCGGGGCCTGATCCGTAAACCGTGGGGCGGTGTCGGTGGGCCGTGAGATCCTTGCAGTAGCCCGTGAGGGTTCCTGACCGACGACCGAAAGCCGTGTAGTGACCGCCACAGACCGCTCCCTCGAGCTCATCCACACCGCCGCACAGGCGGCCGCCGACAAGCTCGCGCACGACGTCATCGCGTACGACGTCAGCGATGTGCTGTCCATCACGGACGCCTTCCTGCTCGCCTCCGCGCCCAACGACCGCCAGGTCAAGTCGATCGTCGACGAGATCGAGGAGCGGCTGAACAAGGAACTCGGCGCCAAGCCGGTCCGCCGTGAGGGCGACCGCGAGGCCCGCTGGGTGCTGCTCGACTACGTCGACATCGTCGTGCACGTCCAGCACAGCGAGGAGCGGGTCTTCTACGCCCTGGAGCGGCTCTGGAAGGACTGCCCCGAGCTGGAGCTGTCCGCCGACGCCAAGGCCACCCGCGGCAAGGGCGAGGAGCACGCCAAGCTGCGGGCAGCCGAGGAGGAGGCCGAGCTGGGCGGGGAGCTGCGGTGACGGGCGGCATCGACGCGGCGGACCGCAAGGGCAGGGGCCGCCGCCTGATCCTGTGGCGGCACGGCCAGACCTCGTGGAACGTGGAGCGCCGCTTCCAGGGCACCACCGATGTCGAGCTGACCGAGACCGGCCTCGGCCAGGCCCGTCGCGCCGCCCGGCTGCTGGCCTCCCTCAAGCCCGACGCGATCGTCGCCTCCGACCTCGCGCGCGCCGCGAACACGGCCGCCGAGCTGGCCGCGCTCACCGCTCTCGAGGTCAGCCACGACGAGGGCCTGCGCGAGACCTATGCCGGCGTCTGGCAGGGCCTCACGCACGACGAGATCATCGCCCGGTACGGCGACGAGTACGCCGCGTGGAAGCGGGGCGAGCCGGTCCGCAGGGGCGGCGGCGAGCTGGAGACCGAGGTCGCCGACCGTGCGGCCCCCGTGGTGCTCCGGCACGCCGACAAACTCCCGGAGAACGGCACCCTCGTGGTGGTCAGCCACGGCGGCACCATCCGCACCACCATCGGACGCCTCCTCGGCCTGGACCCCCACCACTGGGAGAGCCTCGGCGGCCTGTCCAACTGCTGCTGGTCCGTCCTCGGGGAGGGCGCCCGCGGCTGGCGGCTCCTGGAGCACAACGCCGGCACGCTCCCCGAGCCGGTGCTCGGCGACGACGACTGAGCCCCGTAAGAGGCCTGGTCACACGGCTCGGGAGCCGGATTTCACTTTCCGGCTGGTCGCAGGCTAAAGTTCTTCTTGTTCGCCCCGCCGAGCGGGGCGAAACACCGAGTGACCGCCGTCCGTGTGGCACAAGGGGCTATAGCTCAGTTGGTAGAGCGCCTGCATGGCATGCAGGAGGTCAGGAGTTCAATTCTCCTTAGCTCCACAGATTGGTACAGAAGATCCCGTTCCCGTGAGGGAGCGGGATTTTTTCGTGTGTGACCTGCGTCCCTTCTTGAGCACGGGTGGCTCCGGAGGCGTATACCTCTGCGGACGGCCTTCTTTCCCGCTCCGTGCTTGGACTGGTACGAAGGCGTCGCTGACCGTATTGGTCCGGCCGTGGCAGAATCAAACGGCCGGAAGGGGGCGCGGCCCGACGGGAGGGAGAAGCGATGCCTGCGAGCATCCGCGGGAGGGTCCACGACCTTCCCGGTGCGGTGGTGATGCGGAGCAAGACCACCCTCCTCTGCCCTTCCTGCGGCTCGCTCCACGTTGCCCAAGTCCTCGGTGACAACGGAGGGATCTCCTACGTGTGCACGGCCTGCGGCCACAGCTGGAGCTGATCGATGGGTGCACACAGGAGAAAGTGCGACTGGTGCGGCAGCGGCACCCCCATCGTCCGCGACATGGAGCCCGTCAACGCCGACTACCAGTACTGGTGCGAGGAATGCGCCCGGGCGCTGATCATAAAAGGCGACCCGATCGAGACGTACCGTGAGCTGGAGGGCGAGCCGATCTACGGCCGGCTCCTCGAAGAGCACTGCACGCTCAAACGCTTCTACTCGTTCGTGACGGCCTGAGCGTCAACTCGGCGCCCGTCCCCGGCTGCCGCACGTCGTAAGGCCGCCACGGTGCCCCAGCGGCCTCGTGGCGGCCGTCGGCGGACGGGAGCGTGAACGGCGGTCGAGCGGTGGGCCCTTCGAAATCCGGCAAAAGCACCCCGATCCATTCATAGTTCGCACCTGCCGGAAACGATTTGGTGGTGCGCGTGGGGGACCGGTAATGTTGGCGTCGTCGCCAGGGGAACCGGGCGGCAACACAGCAAGGGGCTATAGCTCAGTTGGTAGAGCGCCTGCATGGCATGCAGGAGGTCAGGAGTTCAATTCTCCTTAGCTCCACAGAAAAGACCCCGTCCAAGTGGACGGGGTCTTCGCGTTGTTGGCGACGACGACGGCATACGGAGGAGGGGCGGTTGTCCTCCTCGATGCGCAGGGCGAGCGCGGGGCAGCGGCGCACCGCGCGCAGTGCCTTCGCCTCGGCGTACTGCGGGACCTTGGCCTGGGCGACGGTGGGGAAGCCGTCGGCGCCGAGCTGGAAGACCTCGGGGAGGATGTCGGCGCACAGGCCGTGGCCCCGGCAGAGCGTCCAGTCGACGAAGATCTTCTGGCGGCTCGCGCCGCTCTCCTCCTCGCCTCCTCCGCCCGGGATGCCGGTCGGCATGCGGCCACCCTCGAAGAGCGGCAGCACGCCCTCCACGGGCCGGCCGCAGCCGTTGCCCAGGACGTGTGCGGCGAGGTCGTCCGTGAAGGCCTTGATGGTCGATTCCAGGAACATCGCGGAGCCGTCCGGGTGCGAGCAGGCGCCGCGCCGCTTGACGTTCTTCGCGACCTGCTTGAGGGCCTCCAGGGCGGCCGGGCCGCCGCCGTTGAGGATGTCCTCCATACCGCGTGCGGCGGCCGGCAGGCCGAGATAGCAGGGACCGCACTGGCCCGCGCTCTCCTCGGCGAGCCACTTGGCGACCTGCAGCGACTCGCCGAGCGGGCAGGTCTCCTGGCTGATGGGCAGGATCGCGCCCGCGCCGAGCGCGCCGCCCACCGCGTCCAGCGAGTTGCGCGAGACGACCGCCTCGTTGACCGTCGCCGCGTCGATCCACTTGCCGTGGTAGCCGCCGGTGAGTACGCCCTGCGGGACCGGCGGGGCGCCGGCGAGCTGCAGGATGTAGCGCAGCGGCACGCCGGTGGGCGCCTCGATCACCATGGGGCGGGCCACCGCGCCGGAGACGGTGAGCATGACGGTGCCCGGCTCGTCGTACAGGCCGGTGTTGCCGTACCGCTCGGAGCCGATGCGGGCGCCGATGGCGAGCTGGGCGAACGTCTCCGCGTTGGAGAGCAGCGTCGGCGCGCCACCGACACCGCTCTTGGAGGCGCTGGTCTTGCGGCCGGGCGGGATCGGCGGTCCGCCGTCGATGGAGCGGATCAGCGAGCCGGCGGCGCCGGTGACCATGCGGACCGGGTTGCGCTGCACGCTCGCGCGGATGGCGGCGCCGCGCCGGTTGCTCAGCCCGCGCTCGGAGAGGGCGGCCTCCATCGAACGCTGGGTGGATTCACGTGTCACCCCGATGACCAGCTGGCGGGCGCCCAGGGCCTCGGCGACCAGCAGGGCGCCGTCCAGGATGAGGTGCGGGGCACGGTTGATCAGCACCGTGTCCTTGCGGCAGGCGGGTTCGTCCTCGCTGCCGTTGACGACCACGACGGGTCGGATACCGCGTTTGATCGCCGACTCGGCGACCGAGCGCAGCTTCTTGTGGAACGGGAAGCCCGCGCCGCCCCTGCCCTTCAGGTTGATCCGTTCGGACAGCTGGGCGAGTTGCTCGCCGCCCATCGGTTCGAGCGGACCGTGCACCTTCAGGTGCATGGGGAGGTCGAGTCTCTCGACGAGGTCGAAGCCCGAGGTGAGCTGGGGGAGCCCCACCACTCGGACTTCGGGGACGTCGGGAAGGGCCTCGTTCACTTAAATCCTCCGGAAGGCGCGTTCCAGGGTTCGCCTGAGCCCGGCTGGTTGTAGTCCTCGTAGCCGGACAGCGTTTCAGTGGCGGGACCGCTGTTGTACGTGTCGTTCGGGATGTACGTGCCGTAGGGGGCGTTCGTCTCAGCCGTTCCGTAGGAAGTTTCGGCGGCACCCGTGTTGTACGTCTCGCCCTGGTAGGCCTGGCCCGGATACGCCTGGCCCTGGTACGTCTGGCCGCCCAACGGCTGTCCGGCGAAGGTGTCCTGCATCGGGTCGTACGCCGACGGGGGCGCCTCGCCGACCGGCGGCGGCGACGGAGCCGGCCAGCGGGTGCTGCCCGTGGTCGAACCGTCGTCCATGCGCGGCATGGCCTGCGTGGGCTGCATGTCCAGCGGCGGCTGCTGCTGGGTCAGATAGGGCGCCGTGGGCTCCGAGGCGCGCGGGGTCATCGACACCGCGCGGTACGCGGCCGCGAAGCCGGGGCCGCTGTCGGCCGAGGCGGCCGCGCGCTGCGGCGGGACCAGCGGGTCGCCCAACGGGGGGTTGCCCTGTCCGCCACCGAAGCCGGGCAGGGGGAACTGGCCGGTGTCACGCATCTGGTCACGCCGACCGCCCTCGCGGCGTCCGCCGCTCTCGTCCAGGCCCTGGAGGGCCGAACGGGACTTCACGAGGTCGTCGACCTCGGGGGGCCGCTGGCCGTCGGTGCCCAGGAGGGCGGCGACGCGCTCGACCACCTGGCGCTTGACCTCACGGGGCGCGGCGCGCAGCAGCAGGGCGGCCGCGACGGCGATCAGGCCGGCGGAGTAGAGGATCACGAAGATCGGCTTGGCTTCTCGACCCGCGTAGAGTCCGTGCACGAGCGCGAAACACCAGGCTGGGTAGGCCATCATGTGCATCGCTCGCCAGCGTGCCGCGACCGGCGCCGGGGACGCGAAGTTGCTGCGCAGCGCTCCGGTGATGGCGACGAAGATCATCATGGAGCCGGCGGTCGCGCCGAAGCCGATGAGCGCGCCCGAGCCCGCCACGCCGAGGGCGAAGGGGAACAGGGCGATCGCGGAGACGTGGTTCAGTGCCAGCTTGACCGAGACGTGGAGCACGAGGAACGCGACCGCGGCGATGGCGGTCGTCCGGTGGACGGCCTGGCCGATGATCCGCTGACGCACCGTGAGCAGGGTCCGGTCCTGGGCGACGAGCCCCCAGAGCACCGAGCACGTCAGCGAGACGAGCGAGAGGACGCCCGCGCCGAAGTCGAGGAACTCCCGGTACGCGTCACCTCCGATCAGCACACTTACGGGTATCAGCAGCAGAGCGGCAGCTGTGGCTATCCCGTAGGCCGAGCGGCCTGTCTGGGGCAGCGAGCTGTTACTGCGACGAGGGTTCATGGGGGCAACTCCGAACAGTTCGGGAAAGCGGTCCCGTCGTCGAACTGTAAGTGGTGCCAATACCGGGCGGTACGAGGTTTGAGTTATTGCGTTGTTATCAAGGGGCAATCTCACATCTGTGTTGTCCCTTAGTGGCTGTTACGCGAAGTAAGATTTGAATAAAGTTCAACATTTTTGGCCGGATCTCGTGGCCGACACGCGGCGGGTCCGTGCTCATCGGGGCTGCGGTACCCTGATCGCATGCGTGCCGTACGCCTTCTGCTTAGCGGGCCGCGCTGATCAGTCCCGACCGCCGTTGACGGCGTGGTCGGCATCAGCGCGGCGTCCCCTCCTGTGCGAGGGGATTTTTCGTTTCCTGGACGAACAACCCGCCGGCAGAGACGATCGATGGAGCTTTGAGGATCATGAGCGAGACGAACCCCGCTGCCGCCGAAGTGGCCGCGCACCGCTACACGGCCGCCGTCGCGGCCGAGATCGAGGCACGCTGGCAGGACTTCTGGGACGCCGACGGCACCTACGCGGCGCCCAACCCCACGGGCGACCTGGCGGGCGACGCGGAGGTGGCCGCCCGGCCCAAGAAGTTCATCATGGACATGTTCCCCTACCCGTCCGGCGCGGGCCTGCACGTCGGGCACCCCCTGGGTTACATCGCCACCGACGTCTTCGCCCGCTACCAGCGGATGACCGGCCACAACGTCCTGCACACCCTGGGCTTCGACGCCTTCGGCCTGCCCGCCGAGCAGCACGCCGTGGCCACCGGCGAGCACCCCCGGGTCACCACCGAGGCCGCCATCAACAACATGAAGTCCCAGCTGCGCCGGCTGGGCCTGGGCCACGACAAGCGCCGGTCGTTCGCCACGATCGACCCGGACTACTACAGGTGGACCCAGTGGATCTTCCTGCAGATCTTCAACTCCTGGTACGACGACGAGGCGAACAAGGCCCGCCCGATCGCCGAGCTGGTCGCCCAGTTCGAGTCCGGTGAGCGCGCGCTGCCCGGCGGCGGCTCCTGGAGCGAGCTGAACGCCGGTCAACGCGCCGACGTCCTGGGCGAGTACCGCCTGGCGTACGCCTCCGACGCGCCGGTCAACTGGTGCCCCGGCCTGGGCACCGTGCTGGCCAACGAGGAGGTCACCGCCGACGGCCGCTCCGAGCGCGGCAACTTCCCGGTCTTCAAGGCCAAGCTGCGCCAGTGGAACATGCGGATCACGGCGTACGCCGACCGGCTGCTGGACGATCTGAACGAGCTGGACTGGCCCGAGGCCATCAAGCTGCAGCAGCGCAACTGGATCGGCCGCTCCGAGGGCGCCCGCGTCGACTTCCCGATCGACGGCGAGCGCATCACCGTCTTCACCACCCGCCCCGACACCCTGTTCGGCGCGACCTACATGGTGCTGGCCCCCGAGCACCCGCTGGTCGACAAGTTCACCCCGGACGCCTGGCCCGAGGGCACCCACGACGTGTGGACCGGCGGTCACGCGACGCCCGCCGAGGCCGTCACCGCGTACCGTGCGCAGGCCGCCTCCAAGTCCGACGTGGAACGGCAGGCCGAGGCCAAGGACAAGACCGGCGTCTTCACGGGCTCGTACGCCACCAACCCGGTCAACGGCGAGCGGATCCCCGTCTTCATCGCCGACTACGTCCTGATGGGCTACGGCACCGGCGCGATCATGGCCGTCCCGGCCCACGACTCGCGCGACTTCGAGTTCGCGCGCGCCTTCGAGCTGCCGATCGGCTGTGTGGTCGAGCCCACCGACGGCCGCGGCACCGACACCTCGACGTGGGACGACGCCTTCGTGTCGTACGACGCGAAGATCGTCAACTCCACCGGTGCGGGCGTCTCCCTGGACGGCCTGGGTGTCGTCGAGGCCAAGGCCCGCATCACCGAGTGGCTGGAGCGGTCCGGCATCGGCGAGGGCACCGTCAACTTCCGGCTGCGCGACTGGCTGTTCAGCCGCCAGCGGTACTGGGGCGAGCCCTTCCCGATCGTCTACGACGAGGACGGCGTCGCCCACTCGCTGCCCGAGTCGATGCTGCCGCTGGAGCTGCCCGAGGTCGAGGACTACAGCCCGCGCACCTTCGACCCGGACGACGCCGACACCCAGCCCGAGACACCGCTGTCGCGCAACGCCGACTGGGTGAACGTCACGCTGGACCTGGGCGACGGCCGGGGCCCGCGCCCCTACCGCCGTGAGACCAACACCATGCCCAACTGGGCCGGTTCCTGCTGGTACGAGCTGCGCTACCTGGACCCGCACAACTCCGAGAAGCTGGTCGACCCGGAGATCGAGCGGTACTGGATGGGCCCGCGCGAGGGCCGGCCGCACGGTGGCGTCGACCTGTACGTCGGCGGCGCCGAGCACGCCGTGCTGCATCTGCTGTACGCGCGCTTCTGGTCCAAGGTCCTGTACGACCTGGGGCACATCTCCTCCGCCGAGCCGTTCCACAAGCTGTTCAACCAGGGCATGATCCAGGCCTACGTCTACCGTGACAGCCGAGGCATCGCGGTACCGGCCGCCGAGGTGGAGGAGCGCGACGGCGCCCACTACTACCAGGGCGAGAAGGTCTCCCGTCTGCTGGGCAAGATGGGCAAGTCCCTGAAGAACGCGGTGACGCCGGACGAGATCGCCGCCGAGTACGGCGCCGACACGCTGCGCCTGTACGAGATGGCGATGGGTCCGCTGGACGTCTCCCGGCCGTGGGACACGCGCGCGGTGGTGGGCCAGTTCCGGCTGCTGCAGCGGCTGTGGCGCAACGTCGTCGACGAGACCACCGGTGAGGTGACGGTCGTCGACACCGAGCCCGGCGAGGACACCCTGCGGGCGCTGCACAAGGCCATCGACGGTGTCCGCCAGGACCTGGAGGGACTGCGGTTCAACACCGCGATCGCCAAGGTCACCGAGCTGAACAACCACCTGACCAAGGTGGGCGGCCCGGTGTCCCGCCCGGTCGCCGAGGCACTGGTCCTGCTGGTGGCTCCGCTGGCCCCGCACATCGCCGAGGAGCTGTGGCGCAAGCTGGGGCACAGCGACTCGGTCGTGCACCAGGACTTCCCCGTCGCCGACCCCGCGTACGTCGTCGACGAGGCCGTCACGTGTGTCGTCCAGATCAAGGGCAAGGTCAAGGCCCGGCTGGAGGTGCCGCCGACCATCTCCGAGGAGGAGCTGGAGAAGGTGGCCCTGGGTGACGAGAAGGTGGTCGCGGCGCTGGCCGGGGCGCCGATCCGGAAGGTGATCGTGCGGGCGCCCAAGCTGGTGAACATCGTCACGTGAGTGCGGTGTGAGCCTCGCCGCGCGGCCGCGTGGTGACCTGCGGTAGCCGCAGGTGGACCCACCGCTGTCGGTCGGCGGCGGTTCGGGGTCGTCCCCTACGGGCAGGTTCCGGGTTCCGATGGAACCTGGGACCTGCCTGTTGCGTTTACCGTGGAAGAGCGCCGCAGCACATGCCCGTGCCGGTCGGAGAAGGAGCGCGTCGTGGAAGCCGTCATCGCAGTCGTCGCCCTGTTCTTCGTGCTGTTCGTGGTCCTGGGCGCGTACGCCACGGTGAAGGCGGTCGGCGCGGCCAAGCGCGGCGTGGACCGTACGATCACGCAGGCCAAGCGGACCGTCGAGGACACCACCCTGCGCGCCAGGAGCCTGGCCCAGCCCGGCCCCGCCGGGCAACTGGCCGACCTGCGGCTGAAGTTGCGCACCTCCATGCGGGCCACCCAGGAGGCGCTGCGGGCGGGCGTCGGCGAGGACGAGTCGCTCAAGGAGTCCCTGGCCCTCTTCGAGCAGCTCAGCAAGCACGGCCGTGAGCTGGACGACGAGCTGCGGCGCCTGGAGCCCGAGCCCGACCGCGCCAAGCTGGCCCAGCGGCTGCCCGCGCTGCGCGAGCGCACGGAGCGGGTCGTCAAGTCCGCCGACTCGCTGCGCTGGGCGGCGCACGACCGGGCCCGCAAGTTCGCGGAGGACGACCTCGACACGCTCAGCGCGCAGATCGACGTCGAGGCGGGCGCGTTGCGGCACTGGACGACGGAGCCCGCCGCGGTGTGGCCCGAGGCGCCCGAACCCGAACCGACCGCCACCTCCGGGCAGACCTGGCAGGAGACTTCCGAGTCGGGTGGAGCCCGGTCCGGTGGTGCCAGGCCCAGTGGTGCCGGATCCGGTGGGGGCGCGTCCCGCGGCGGGGAGGCCCCCGGTGGTCAGGAGCCGACCAGGCCGGCGATCACACCGCCGAGCGCGCGGCCGACCTACCCGTGGCAGAAGAAGCCCCGTCCGGAGAGCACCACTTGAGCCGCTCCGCCCGGTCGGGCCGCTCCGCGCGGTCGCGGGTGACAGGGGCCGGGCTGCCGTCGGCGCGGCTCGGCGGGTAACCTCCAGCTCATGTCCCGCCATGTCGCGATCGTCACCGATTCAACGGCCTACCTGCCGCCGCCGGCGATGGAGCGTCACGGCATCACCGCGGTGCCGTTGACCGTGGTCCTCGGCGACCAGGCGCTCGAAGAAGGGACCGAGATCTCGGCGCGCTCCCTGGCCCAGGCGCTGCAGAAACGACGGTCCGTCACCACCTCCCGCCCCAGCCCCGAGCTGTTCGCCGAGACCTACCGCAGGGTCGCGGAATCGGGTGCCACGGGCATCGTCTCCCTCCACCTCTCCGCCGAGTTCTCCGGCACGTACGACGCGGCCGTGCTCGCGGCACGCGAGGCACCCGTGCCGGTGCGCGTCGTGGACACGGGGATGGTCGCCATGGCCCTCGGGTTCTGCGCCCTGGCCGCCGCCGAGTCCGCGGAGGCGGGCGGCACGGTGGACGAAGCCGTCACAGCCGCCGAGAAGCGGGCCGCGGGGACATCCGCGTTCTTCTACGTCGACACCCTGGACTACCTCCGCCGCGGCGGACGGATCGGTGCGGCACAGGCCCTGTTCGGTTCCGCGCTGGCGGTCAAGCCGCTGCTGCAGCTGGAGGGCGGCCGTATCGAGATGCTGGAGAAGGTCCGTACGGCGTCCAGGGCGATCGCCCGCCTGGAGGAGATCGTGGCCGAGCGGGCGGGCGGGGCGCCGGTCGACATCGCCGTCCACCACCTCGCGGCGCCCGAGCGGGCCTCCGCGCTCGCGGAACGGCTGCGGGGGCGGGTGCCCGGGCTGGCCGATCTGCATGTGAGCGAGGTCGGGGCGGTGATCGGGGCGCACACCGGGCCTGGGTTGCTGGGGGCGGTCGTCTCGCCTCGATGAGGCGGGTGGGGGCGCTGGTCTCGGTCTGGTCACTCGTCTCGGGCTGTTCGGCGGTCTCGGGCTGTTCCCTGGTTTTCGGTCCGTTCGCCGGTCTCGGCCCGTTCGCTCGATTCGGCCCGTTCATTCGTGTGGGTGACGGAGTTATCCACAACTGGGTAGTAATCCACGGGAATTGACCAAGATCATCATGGGTGGGTGAGTCTGCCCCATCCTCGTGCCATGGCACTTCGATCACGTTCACGCACGGCCATGGTCACCAGCGGCCCCGGCCGGGGCCCCTCCTCCGACGGACGCGCCCGACACCACCACCCTCGGCGGCCGAGGGGGCGGGCCGGCCGCCGTCACCAGGCATCGGCGGAGACTCTGCGTCTGCGCGCGGAGGCGTTGTTTCCCGAAGCGGCCAGGGAGCCCCGGGAGTTGGGGCATGGACCGCCGACGCAGGCGCCCAAGGGGAGGACGGAAGGTGCGGTCCCGGACGCCGGTGGACCGGCTGGGGAGCGGGCCGTGAGCTGTGGAGCTCCTTCGCGCATTGCCGGCCCCGGCAGGGCTGATGACCGGGTTGCGTCTGTTTCGGGAGCCGACGGCGGGGCTGGTGACCGGGTTGCGTCTGTTTCGGAAGTCGGTGACGGGGCCGTCGGTCGTGACCCGAGGAGTGCGTGGCGCGAGCGGGTGGGGCCTGCCATGCGGGACCGACTGCCGTTGTGGTTGCAGCTGCGGTGCGGCCTGGAGCGGAAGAGTGTGGTCGCGCTGAGCGTGGTGCTGGTCGTCGCGGCGGTGTTCTCGGCACAGCACTTCTGGGCGGGCCGGACCCAGTCGGTGAGCGCACCCGAGGTGGTGCGGGCGGGCGTGCCGGGTGCCTCGGCGGCGCCAGGGGGCACGCAGGCACCGTGGGGTGAGCCCGGAGACGGCGGCGTGGCGGCGGTGCAGGGCGCCTCGTCCGGGGCGGTGGACTCCTCGGCCGGGCCCACGATCGTGGTGGACGTCAGCGGCAAGGTACGCAGACCCGGCATCCAACGGCTCCCGGCCGGTTCGCGGGTCGCCGACGCGCTGCGGGCGGCGGGCGGGGTGCGGCCGGGAGCGAACACCGACGGGCTCAACCGCGCCCGGCTCCTCGCGGACGGCGAACAGGTCCTGGTCGGCACTCCGGCGCCGGTGGCCGGAGCGGGCGTGAGTGGCGGTGCTGCGGCTGGGGCAGGCGGAGCCGCGGCGGGATCGGCGCCCACGGCCCCCGTATCGCTCAACACGGCCACCGCCGACCAACTGGACACATTGCCTGGCGTGGGCCCCGTCCTCGCCCAGCACATCATCGACTACCGCACCCAGCACGGCGGCTTCCGCTCGGTGGACGAGCTGCGTGAGGTCAACGGCATCGGCGACCGCCGCTTCGCCGACCTACGGAATCTCGTACGGCCATGAGGGCGACGGCAGAGGAAGAGAGCGCGTCGGCGGGGGCCGCGGTGCCCGGCGCTCGGCTGCGATCCGCCGTGCACGCGGCCGCCGGTAGCCGACTCGGCGACGCGCACCCCAGGCAGGAGGGGCCCACGGATCTGCGCCTCGTCCCACCGGCGCTGGCCGCGTGGGCGACGGCGGCGCTGACGGTGCACGCCTCGCCGGGGTGGGTCACGGCTGTGGTCCTGGTCTGTGTGGTGGCGGGGGTGATTCTGCTCGTCTTCCGGCAGGGGCAGGGGCAGGGGCAGGGGCAGGGGCAGGGGCAGGGGCAGGGGCAGGGGCAGGGGCTCGCTGGGACTGGGTATCGGCAGAGGCATGCGTGCGGGCGTGGGCGTGGGCGTGGGGGCGGGGTCTGGACGAGGGTGTCCTTCGCCGCGGTGCTGCTCTGCGCGGGCGCGGCTGCGGCCTCCGCCGGGCTTCACGGGGCGGATCTGCGGCGAGGGCCGGTCCCCGGGCTGGCCGAGCAGTACGCCCGGGTGACGGCGGACGTGGAGCTCACCTCCGACCCGCGCCTCACCCGCCCTCGGATCAAGGGCAACCGCGCGGCCCCGGCCGCAGTGCTCCTCCAGGCCGAGGTACGGCGCGTGCGGAGCCCGGACGGGGCCCTTGTCGCCACCCGGACTCCGGTGCTGGTCATCGTCGACGTGGAGGCGGGTGCCGGGCGGGCGGCATGGCTCTCGCTGCTGCCGTCCACCCGGGTGCGGGTGGTGGCGCAGGCCGTGCCGGCCATGGTCGGGGGAGATCGGGTGGCGGGCGTGCTGCGGGTGCGGGGCGGTGGGGCCCCGGTCGTGGTGGAGGGGGCGAGCGCGGTGCAGCGGGTCGCGGGGCGGTTGCGCGCGGGGCTGCGGGAGGCGACCGACGGGCTGGACGCGGACGCGCGGGCCCTGTTGCCCGGGTTCGTCGTCGGGGACACCTCGCGGGTCACGGCGGAGCTGGACGAGGCGTTCAAGGCGACCGATCTCACGCATCTCCTTGCTGTCAGTGGCGCGAACTTCACGATCCTGCTGGCCCTGTTCATCGGCCCGCCGGGGCTGGCTCAGCGGGCCGAGCGGAAAGGGCTGGCGCCCCGGCTGGGGATCCCGTTGCGGGCGACCGCGCTGGCCGGTGCGGCGCTGACACTCGGCTTCGTGATCGTGTGCCGGCCCGACCCGAGTGTGGTGCGGGCCGCGGCGTGCGGTTCGATCGCGCTGCTGGCCATCGCGACCGGGCGCCGCAGGTCCCTCATCCCGGCACTGGCGACGGCGGTGCTGCTGCTGGTGCTGTACGACCCGTGGCTGGCCCGCAGTTACGGCTTCCTGCTGTCCGTCCTCGCGACCGGCGCCCTGCTCACCCTCGCGCCTCGCTGGAGTGCGGCGCTGCGGCGGCGCGGGATGCCACCGCGTCCGGCCGAGGCGCTGGCGGCGGCGGGAGCCGCGCAGGCGGTGTGCGCGCCGGTCGTGGCCGTGCTGTCGGCCAAGGTGAGCCTGGTGGCGGTGCCGTGCAACCTGCTGGCGGAGTTCGCGGTGGCCCCGGCCACGGTGCTGGGGTTCGCCACCCTGGCGACGGCACCGATGGCGATGCCCGTGGCCGAGGGCCTTGCCTGGTGCGCGAGTTGGCCGACCGGCTGGATCGCCGACATCGCCCGCACCGGGGCCTCGTTGCCCGGCGCGGGTGTGGACTGGCCGGGCAGCTGGGCCGGCGCGCTGCTGCTCGGCATGGTCACCGTGGTCGTCGTCCTCGTCGGACGGCGGCTGGTGAGCCATCCGTGGTTGGTGGGGGCCTGCCTGATGGCGTTCCTGCTGGTCGTGGTGCAGCCACCGCCGCTGACCAGGGTGATCACGGGGTGGCCGCCGCCCGGATGGCGTTTTGTGATGTGCGACGTGGGCCAAGGGGACGCCACCGTGCTCGCGGCGGGCGACGGGGCCGGGGTGGTCGTGGACGCGGGTCCCGATCCGGTGCTGGTCGACCGCTGTCTGACCTCGCTCGGCATCACCGACATTCCGCTGGTGGTCCTCACGCACTTCCACGCCGACCATGTGGTGGGGCTGCCGGGGGTGCTGCGGGGGCGCTCGGTGGGGGCGATCGCGACGACGGGGTTCGAGGAGCCCGTGGAGCAGGCCGCGTTCGTGCGCAGGGAGGCGGCGGCCCGGCGGATCCCGCTGACACGGGCCGTGGCCGGGGAGGAGCGGCGCACGGGCAGCCTCGCCTGGCGGGTGTTGTGGCCGCCGGGAGACGCGGTCACGCCGGAAGGACCGAACGACGCCAGCGTCACCATGCTCGTCCGCTCGGCCGGGCTGACCCTGCTGCTCCTCGGCGACCTGGAACCGCCCGGCCAGAGGGAGCTGGCGAGGTCTCCGGAGGCTGCCGCGCTGGCAGCCGTGGACGTGGTGAAGGTCGCCCACCACGGTTCGGCCTACCAGGATCCGGGGCTGATACGGGCCATGGCTCCCGAGCTGGCTCTCATCTCCGTGGGCGCGGACAACCCGTACGGTCATCCGGCGCCCAGTACGGTCGCGGCGCTGCGGGCCGGGGGTGCCACGGTGCTGCGTACGGACGAGGACGGCGCGGTCGCCGTCGCGGGTACGGCGAAGGAGTTGCTCGTGGCGAGAGACTGAGGGCATGGACACCGCAGAGCTTGACGCCTACCTTCACCGTCTCGGGGCCGAGCAGCAGGCCTGGCCCACCGTCGACCTCCTGCGTGAACTGCACGTGCGCCATCTACGGGCGGTGCCGTTCGAGAACCTGTCGATCCACCTCGGAGAGGAGATCGTCCTGGAGGAGAAGCGCCTGCTGGACAAGGTGGTGGGGGCGCGCAGGGGCGGCTTCTGCTTCGAACTGAACGGGTTGTTCGGGGCGTTGCTCTCGAAGCTCGGGTTCGACGTGACGCTGCTCGCGGCCCGGGTGTACGGCGAGGAGGGGCGGCTCGGTATCCCGTACGACCATCTCGCGCTGCGGGTGCGGACGGTGGATGGGGGCGACTGGCTGGCCGATGTCGGGTTCGGGGCGAACAGCCACTATCCGCTGGAGTTCGGGGACCGGGCCGAGCAGGACGATCCGGGCGGCGTGTTCCGGGTGGCCGAGGCGGACCGGGAGAGCGGGGGCCGGGAGTTCGGGGACCTGGACGTGTTCCGCAACGGCAAGCCCCAGTACCGGTTGGAGACACGGCCGAGGGTGCTCGGTGACTTCGTGGCCGGGGCCTGGTGGCACAGCACCTCACCGGCCTCCCACTTCACCCAGTCCCTGGTCTGCTCCCGGCTCACGGAGAACGGCGGTCGCATCACGCTCAGCGGTCGCACGTTCACCGTCACCTCGGCGGAGGGCGACCGCGAGGTGACCGAGCTGGGCTCGGACGCGGAGGTGCTGGCGGTGTACCGGGACCGCTTCGGGATGGAGTTGGACAGGGTGCCGGAGGTGGGGGAGGGGCGGGGGGTGGGCTAGGCCGTTTCGTCTGGATCACCGAACCCCTCTGTAGCCTGGCGTCGCTGTATGTCGGGGGGAGCTGACCGTGGGAAACGTCCTGCCCGTGGCCATCGGGGCCGCTATCGGACTCATAGGGGCCGTGTTCGGGGCGTGGTTCACCGCGCGCCGACAGGACCGCATGTGGCTCCGCGAACAGAAGCTCAAAGCCGGGATCGGCTTCAACACGGCCGCGGTGCAGCTGCTCGACCACCTCAAGGAAACGCAGCTGAGTGACGACGGTCCGGGAGCCAACGAGTTGGCGAACCGGCTGCAGGAAGCACGCTCAGCCCTCTACCTGCTCTGCTCCGACGACACCGTCGATCTCGCCGATGCCCTCGCGCGTCGGGTCTGGAGCACCCGGCCCACCGAGGGCAGGGACGACCGCCGAGCCGAGTTCCGGGAGACGCTGGACCTCCTGCGTCGCTTCACCCGCCAAGTCCGGCAGGAGATCGCCAGAACGTAGTCCGCACTGGGCACCCCGGGTGCCGTCGCCGGCCCTCATCCGCAGCCGGGTGTGGACGACCTCCGGGAGATCGGAGGTAGGGCGGGGGAGGGGAG
>NZ_JAVRFJ010000048.1:0-82440 GCF_031845845.1 Streptomyces gottesmaniae | reverse complement strand
CCCTTTCCCTCACCCCTCCGACCCCCCGCCGCGCCCGCGCCCGCACCCGCGCCCGCGCCCTCGTCACCGCCGCCTGCGCCACCGCCCTGCTCACCGGCGCCGCCGCGTTGACCGCCCCCGCGAACCCGGCTCCGGAACTGGCCGCGGCACCGGTCGCCGCCGAGGCGCAGCTCGCGGCGTGCGGCGAGGGCTCGTACCAGGCGGAGGCCGTGCTCAGCGGCAGTACCTGGACCGCCCGGCGCGGCAGTACGGTCACGTACACCGGAACCGACATGCGCGCGGCGTTGCAGGCCGCCGTCAACAGCCTCACCTCCGGGCGCACCTCGAAGGAACGGGTCGTCGTGCGCGGCTCCGGGTCCATCGGCGCGGGCTCCCGGGTCTCGCTGCCGAGCTACACCGTGCTCGACGTGTGCGGCACGATCAACGTCACCGGCACGGGCTCGGGCGACCAGGCGCCGGTCTACTCCCGGGGCACCCGTGACATCGAGGTCCAGCACCTCAACCTCACCGGCACCCCGCTGTACGGGATCTTCCTGCGCAACGTGCAGAACGTCGTCCTCGGCCAGCTCGATATGCGTCTGACGCGCGGGCTCGGCGTCCGGATCGACAACCGGGGCGACACCAGCCAGTGGACGCGCAACGTCAGGATCGACAACGTGTACGTGTCCGGAGCGAGCAGCCACGCGGTCGAGACGTACGGCGTCGACGGGCTCACCGTGGGCACGGTGACCGCTCGCAACGTGGGCGAGTCCGGACTGCTCCTCAACCAGACCATCAACGCCACGGTCACCAAGGTCGACGCGGACGGCGCGGGCGCCGGCACCGGTTACGCGGCCTTCCGCATGGCCAACCGCAACGGCCGTGTGGGCAGCGCCTATCCGACCAACATCCGGATCGGCGAGGTGATCGCGCGCGGCGGCGGACGCGGCGTCTTCTGTGTCTCCGAGAGCGGCGGCGCCGTCATCGACCGGATCAACCTCACCAACACCGGCAACAACGCGATCCTGATCGAGAACTGCTACAACGTGAATCTCGCCGCCCAGAGCGGCACGGTCTCCGGCGGTGGTGAGATCCGGCTCGCGGCACGGTCGGAGTTCGCCAACAACCGTGACATCACCGTCCAGAACCTGACGGTCACCAACTCGTCCATCAGGGAGAGCCCCTGCGGCGAGAACACCACCTTCCGCAACAACCGCCTGGTCAACAGCGCCCAGACCATCTGCTGACCGGTCCCACCGCAGGGCGCGCCCGTCCCGCCGTTCCGGTCCGACCGCATCCCTAGGGAGGACGCGAGGGAGGGCGCGAAGGACGGCGCGAAGGACGGCGCGAAGGACGGCGTAAACGATCAGGGCGCCGCCGCATAGCACCGGACGGCGACCTTCTGGTCCGGCCCCCACCGCTGCTCGACCGTGGCCAGCAAGCGCCAGCCGAGCCGTTCGTACAGGGCCGCCGCAGCGGTGTCGGACGCCACGACGTCGAGTACCGGATGCAGTCCGCGCCGCCGCGCCTCGGAGACCGCCCGGGCCAGGAGCGTCGCCCCGAGCCCCAGGCCACGGGCCGACGGATCGACGAAGAGGCGGCTGACCACGGCGGTCTCGTCGACCCCCACCCCCGCCCGGGCGCTCCACAGTGCGGGCGCGGCGTCCGTCGCCTCGCTCCGGGACAGTCCGACGTGACCGGCGATCCGGCCGTCGTGTTCCGCCACCCAGGCGGCGACGAGCGAGGGCGGCGACAGCCACGCGTCGGGCCGGTCGGGCCAGTTCACCGGATAGCCGTCGTGTTCGTGGACCGCCGCGAGCGCGCGGACACAGTCCCCCAGGTCGCGACCGGTCCGAGGCCGGACACTCCGAACGGTGTCCTCACCGGACGCGTTCTCGCCGGCCGCGTTCTCACCAGAGGCGTTTTCGTCGGACGCGTTCTGACCGCATGCGTTCTCGCTCTTCACGGTGGTAGGGGAACACAGGGTCGAGACCGGCAACCACCCACTTTTCCGCCGGGCCGGGCGCAACGCGCGCGCCCCCGTCGTCGCGCCGTCCGGCATCTCCGCGTCCCCGCCGTCACACCCGACGCCGCTCGGGCAGACAGGCCTGCGGGCAATCTTGACGCCGGTGATGTTACCGGTAACACTGCGAGTGGCCCAGTCCCGGAGAGGCGGAGTTCCGCGTGCCCGACACACCGACCGCGCAAGAGGTGAAGGACATCCGACCGGCCCCGGTGACCAGGGTGTTCAGCCCCGCCGCCGTGGTCGCGTCCTGTGTCGGCTTCGTCCTCATCGGCGCGCTCCAGGCGCTCTACGGCCCCGCCATCCCCGCTTTCCGCGAGGCGTACGACCTCTCGCCGTCGTCCGCCGGGCTCGGGCTGAGCGCCCACTTCATCGGCGGTGTCGCCGGCGTGCTGCTCTTCGACCGGCTCTACGGGCGGATGGGCAACCGGCGGATCCTCGGCGCCTCCTACCTGCTGATGGCCCTCGGCGCGGCGGGCTTCGCGCTCGCCCCGAGCTGGCCCGCGGGACTGGCCGCCGCCCTGCTCGCCGGACTCGGGTTCGGCGGCATCGACTACGGCCTCAACCAGCTCTTCGCCGTCGGCTTCGGTCACCGCTCGACCGCCATGCTGAACATCCTCAACGCCCACTTCGGCATCGGCGCGATCCTCGGCCCCGCCCTGATCGCCGCCGTCGGCGCCGAGCACTACCCGGCGCTCTTCCTCGCCTTCGCCGCCGCCAACCTGCCCCTCCTCTTCTGCCTGCGGGGCGTACGCGACCAGGTGCCCCAGCCGGCCTCCGCCGCGACCGCCGCGACCGATGCGACCGCCGCGACCGACGCGACCGGCACGGCGGCGCCCGGCACGACGGCGGGCGGCTCGGCGCTCGGCCGCAGCCTGGGCTCGGTGCTCGCGGTGTTCGTCACCCTCTATGTGCTGCACGTAGGCATCGAGGCGGGTGTCGGAGGCTGGGAACCCACCCACCTGGAGACGGTCGGATACGGCGCCGGGGCCGCCGCGACCGCCACCTCCGTGTACTGGCTGATGATGACGGTCGGCCGTTTCCTGGTCGCCCCCATCGCCCTGCGCCACTCCGCGCAGACGATCATCACCGTCTCCTGTGCCGGCATGACCGTCTGTCTGCTGCTGGCCTCGGTGCCCTCCCTCGCCCCGTACGCCTACGCCGGCGTGGGCCTGTTCATCGCGCCGATCTTCCCCACCGGTCTGCCCTGGCTGAACGCGGCCGCACCCCGGGCCCGCCGGGCCGGAGCGCTCGTCATCGCCGCCTCCATGATCGGCGGCGTGGCGGCGGGCCCGGCGCTCGGCAAGGCCATCGAGTGGTCCGGCGTCCGCGCGGTCCCCCTGCTGCTCGGCGCGGTCTCGGCCGTGTGCCTGGCGGCGACCCTGTGGCTCATCCGGGCCACACGCTCCACCTCCGGTTCTCCGTGAGCCGGCAGTGCAGCCGCCCACCCCCCACTGTCCGCCGACGGACCCCCGTCGTCGCCCACCCCCCGCACGTCCCAGCCGAAGGGAAACAGCCTTGCGCTCGCCCGCTCTGACCACGTCGTCCGACGGTTTCCTCCTGCACGGTGAACCGTTCCGGATCATCTCCGGCGCGATGCACTACTTCCGCATCCACCCCGACCTGTGGGCCGACCGACTGCGCAAGGCCCGGCTGATGGGCCTGAACACCGTGGAGACGTACGTCCCCTGGAACCTCCACCAGCCCGACCCCGACAGCGACCTGGTCCTCGACGGACTGCTGGACCTGCCCCGCTATCTGCGTCTCGCCCACGCCGAGGGACTGCACGTCCTGCTGCGCCCCGGCCCGTACATCTGCGCCGAATGGGACGGCGGCGGCCTGCCCTCCTGGCTCACCTCGGACCCCGACATCCGGCTGCGCTCCAGCGACCCCCGCTTCACCGACGCCCTCGACCGCTACCTCGACATCCTGCTGCCCCCGCTGCTGCCGTACATGGCGGCCAACGACGGTCCCGTCATCGCCGTCCAGGTCGAGAACGAGTACGGGGCGTACGGCGACGACACCGCGTACCTCAAGCACGTGCACCAGGCGCTGCGGTCACGTGGCGTCGAGGAACTGCTCTTCACCTGCGACCAGGCCGGCTCCGCCCACCACCTGGCCGCCGGCAGCCTGCCCGGCGTCCTGTCCACCGCCACCTTCGGCGGCAGGATCGAGGAATCGCTGAAGGCACTGCGGGCCCACATGCCCGAAGGGCCCCTGATGTGCTCGGAGTTCTGGATCGGCTGGTTCGACCACTGGGGCGAGGAGCACCACGTGCGGGACGCGGAGAGCGCCGCCGCCGACCTCGACAAGCTGCTGGCCGCCGGGGCCTCCGTCAACATCTACATGTTCCACGGCGGCACCAACTTCGGCTTCACCAACGGCGCCAACCACGACCAGTGCTACGCCCCGATCGTCACCTCCTACGACTACGACGCCGCCCTCACCGAGTCCGGCGACCCGGGCCCCAAGTACCACGCCTTCCGCGAGGTGATCGCCCGCCACGCCCCGGTCCCGGACGAACCGGCCCCGGCCCCCGCGCCCAGACTCTCCGGCATCACCGTGGAGTTGGACCGCCGCGCCCCTCTGCTGCCGTACGCGACCGCCCTCGACACCTCCCTGGCGCGCAGCGAACACCCGCTCACCATGGAGGAGTTCGGCCAGCGCTCCGGCTACGCCCTCTACCGCACCACCCTCCCCGAGGCGGGCGACGGTCTGCTGCACTTCACCGGCGGCGTCGGCGACCGTGCCCAGGTCTTCGTGGACGGCGCCCCCGTCGGCGTACTGGAACGCGAACGCCACGACGAGACGCTGCCGCTGCGCGTGCCGCGCCCCGGCGCCACGCTCGACGTGCTGGTCGAGAACATGGGCGGCGTCAACTACGGCCCCCGCATCGGCGCCGCCAAGGGCCTCCTCGGCCCGGTCACCCTCAACGGCACCGCCCTGCTCGGCTGGGACACCCACCGCCTCCCGCTGGCCGACCTGTCCACGGTCCCCTTCGCCCCGGCCGAGGCGGCCCCGGTCACCGTTCCCGCCTTCCACCACGGCACCTTCGAGGTCGACACCCCCGCCGACACCTTCCTGTCGCTGCCCGGCTGGACCAAGGGCCAGGCCTGGATCAACGGCTTCCACCTCGGCCGCTACTGGAACCGGGGCCCCCAGCGCACCCTGTACGTCCCCGGGCCCGTCCTGCGGGCCGGTGCCAACGACCTGGTCCTGCTGGAGCTCAACGCCACGACCAGCTCGCGCGCGCAGTTCACCGACACGCCCGACCTGGGCCCGGTGAAGCCCTGATGACGCGGCCGCACCGCGTGCGCCTCCCGGGGCCCGGCGAACCTCCACGGCGAGGCCACCTGCCCTTCGCCGACGCGCCCGGCGTGCCCGACCCCATCGAGGTCGGCAGCCGGCTGTTCACGCGGGGCGGCCGCCCCTGGTTCCCCGTCTCCGGCGAGTTCCACTACTCCCGCTACCCGGCGGGGGAGTGGGAGGAGGAACTGCTGAAGATGAAGGCGGGCGGGGTGACGGTCGTCGCCGCGTACGTCATCTGGATCCACCACGAGGAGACCGAGGGCCGCGTCCGCTTCGACGGCGACCGCGACCTGCGCCGCTTCGCCGAACTCTGCGCCCGGCACGGCCTGGACTTCGTCCCCCGCATCGGGCCCTGGGTGCACGCCGAGGTCCGGGGCGGAGGCCTGCCCGACTGGGTCCTGGCCCGCACGGACGCCCCGCGCACCGACGATCCCGCCTACCTCGCCCCCGTACGCACCTGGTACGCGGCGATCGCCGAGCAGCTCCGGGGCCTGGGCCGGGCCGACGGCGGCCCGATCGTCGCGATCCAGATCGAGAACGAGCTGTACGACCAGCCGGACCATCTGCTCACCCTGAAGCGCACGGCCCAGGAGGCCGGCCTGTCGGCCCCCCTGTGGACGTCGACGGCCTGGGGCGGGGTGCGGCTGCCGCCCGACGAACTCGTCCCCCTCTACGGCGGCTATCCCGAGACCTTCTGGACCGAGGCGGACGGCGGCTGGCCCGACACCTGCCGCAAGCACTACTTCTTCACCCACCAGCGCGACGACGAGGGCATCGGCGCGGATCTCCGTCCCACCACGGTGCGGGGCGGCGACCCGGAGCTGCTGTCGACGCGATTCCCCTGGGCCACCTGCGAGTTGGGCGGCGGCATGGCGGTGGCGTACCACCGCCGACCGCGCGTCGAGGCCGCCGACGTCGGCGCCCTCGCCCTCACCAAGATCGGCTGCGGCTCGGTCTGGCAGGGCTACTACATGTTCCACGGCGGGACCAACCCGACGGGCGACCTCACCCCCCTCCAGGAATCGCACGCCACCGGCTACCCCAACGACCTGCCCCGCCTCACCTACGACTTCCAGGCCCCCCTCGGCGAGTACGGCCAGTACCGCCCCTCCTACGACGAACTCCGCCTGCAGCACCTGCTGTTGGCGGACTTCGGCGGACTGATCGCGCCGATGGACTCCGTCCTGCCCGAGCGGCGGCCGACGGGCCAGGACGACCGGGAGACCCTGCGCTGGGCGGTCCGCGCCGACGACCGCTCGGGCTTCCTCTTCGTCAACAACCATCAGCCGCACGAGCCGCTGCCGGAGCGCCCCGACACGACGTTCGAGGTGGAGTTCCCCGGGGACGGGCCGGTGCTGTCGCTGCCGAGCACACCCGTCGGGATTCCCCGAGGCGCCTATTTCTGCTGGCCGTTGCGGCTGGACGTGGCCGGGCTGCGGCTCGACTGGGCCACCGCGCAACCCGTCTGCACGGTCGACGACGGCCGTGGCCGGACGATCCTGGTCCTGGCCGCGACCGACGGCATCGCCCCCGAACTCGCCCTGGACCTGCGCACCGTGACGACCGTCTCCGCGCCCCCGGACGCCGACGTCACGACCGCGGGTGAGCGCGCCCTGGTGACGCGGCTGCGCCCCGGCACGGACGCCCTGGTCGAGGTCGACACCACCGACGGCCGCCGGGTCGGCCTGCTGGTCCTGGACGCGGCGACGGCCCGTGGCGCCTACCGGGGGCCCGCCTGGGGTGCCGAGCGGTTGATCCTGTCGGCGGACGGCGGCGTGGTCTTCGACGCCCACGCGGACGAGGTACGGGTCCACAGCGCGGCCGGGGAACCGTCGTTCGCCGTCCTGCCCGCCCCGGAGCGGGCTCCGGTGGTCGCCGGGGCGATGGTGAAGGAGGCGGTGGACGGGGTCTTCGTCCGCTACACGCTCCTCGCCGCGGACGACGCGCGACCGGTGGGCGACGGGCGTCACGCACCCGGCGACCCCGGCGGCGCGCTGCCGGTCACCCTGGTCCGGCCCGCCGGCGAGGCACCCCCCGTCACCACGGGCGTCCTGGGACGGGCGAGCGTGCCCGCCGACGCGCACTTCGACTCGGCGGCCGCCGAGTACCGCGTCCCCCTGCCGGCCGCCCCGCCCCCCGGCACCCTGCTGCGCCTGCACTGGACCGGCGACGTGGCCCGTGCGTACCTCGGGGACCACCTCGTCGCCGACCAGTTCCACTCGGGCCGCGTCTGGGACATCGGCCTCGACCGGCTGCCCGCGGGAGCGGCACGGTCCGAGGGACTCCGGGTGCGGGTGCTGCCGCTGCCGGCCGGGGCACCGGTGTACGTGCCCGGCTGGTCGGGAGACGAGCGGATCCCGGCGCAGGTGCTCCGGGCGGAGTACGTCACGACCCGCGCCTGGCACCTGCGCCCCGGCTGATCCAGGGGCCGCCGCCTCCGGGCGGTCCTATTCTGTGGCCCCGGGAGAGGACCGCCCTCGACAGCACCGCCCCTGACCGCATCCACCCCGACAGCACCGCCCCGGACAGCACCGCACCGACCGGACCCCGTGGAAAAGGAAACAGCCGTATGCCCCGAAGCACCACGGACGGCGGCGCGGCCGGCCACGACCCCGGCGAGACCGGCCGCACGCGCAGCCGGCGCAACTTCGCCGGCTCCCGCCCGGTGATGGACGACGTCGCCCGCCTCGCCGGTGTCTCCAAGCAGACCGTCTCCCGCGTCCTCAACAACCACCCGGCGGTCCGGGCGGAGACCCGTGAGGCCGTGCTGGAGGTCATGCGGACGCTCGGCTACCGTCCCAGCCGCAGCGCCCGCTCCCTGGCCAGCGGCCGCACCCGGATGCTCGGCGTGATCTCCTTCGACGCGGCCCGCTACGGTCCCGCCTCCACCCTGACCGCGATCAACACGGCCGCCCAGACGGCGGGTTACCTCGTCAGCTCCATCGCACTCGACACGGCCGACCGGGACACCGTCGTCCAGGCGGTGGACCGGCTGTCGGCCGAGGGCGCGGACGGGATCATCGCCATCGCCCCGCAGCGCCCCGTCGCCACCGCGCTCGCGCAGGCCCGCCCGGACACCCCGCTGGTGATGCTGGACAACGGCCTCGGCGACGGCACCCCCGTCGTCTCCTCGGACTTCACCGCGGGCGCCCGGCTGGCGACCCGGCATCTGCTGGACCTCGGCCACCCCACCGTCTGGCACATCGCGGGCCCCACCGGCTGGACCTCCGCCGACCGACGTGCCGCGAGCTGGCGCGAGACCCTGCGGGACGTCGGCGCGCACGTCCACGAACCCCTGGTGGGGGACTGGAGCGCCGACTCCGGCTACGCCTTGGGCCGGCGGCTCGCGGCCCGCCCGGACGTCACCGCCGTGTTCGTCTCCAACGACCAGATGGCGCTCGGCCTGCTGCGCGCCCTGCACGAGGCGGGCCGCCGGGTGCCGGACGACGTGAGCGTGGTCGGCTACGACGACATCCCGGAGGCGGCGCACCTGCTGCCACCGCTGACGACGATCCGCACGGACTTCCCCGAGATCGGCAGGCGGGCCCTGCGGTTGCTGCTGACGCAGTTGGACGATCCGGAGGACGCCGGTGAGGGGGTGGAGAGGGAGCCGGTCATCCCGGTCGAGCTGATCGTCCGCGACAGCACGGGTGCGGCGCGGTAGCCGCCGCGCGCTGCGGGGTGCGGGGTGCGGGGTGCGGGCTGGGGGGCTGGGGTCGTGGTGGGCTGTGCGGGCGGGCTGCGGGTCGGGCCTTGTAGTGGGCCGTGAGGGTGCGGGCCGCGGGTCGGCCCGGTTGCCCGTGTGGTTGCCCGCGCCCCCTTGAGGGCGCGGGTTCGCTTTCGGTTGCCGGGTGCTTCGGCTACAGGGTCTTGAGGTAGTCCGGGAGTTCGGTGCCGGGGGCCAGGTCAGGGTCCGGGATCGGGGGCTCGTAGCCCTTGCGGAGGGGGACGACGCCGGCCCAGTGGGGGAGCGTGAGGTCCTCGGGCTCGTCGTTGACGCCGCCGGTGCGGGTCTTGGCCGAGACCTCGTTCAGGTCGAGGCGGATCACTGCCGTGGCCGCGAACTCCTTGCCGTTGGCGGGCCGGGAGTCCCGCGAGCGGCCCGGTACGACATGGTCGACCAGGGCGTCCAGGGCGATCCGCCGCTCATCCGGGTCGGTCACCTGGTGCGCGGTGCCGTGCACCACCACCGAGCGGTAGTTGATCGAGTGGTGGAAGGCGGAGCGGGCCAGGATCAGCGCGTCGACATGGGTGACCGTCAGGCACACCGGGAGGCCCGGGTCGGCCTGGCCCGTCATCCGCAGCGGCCGCGAGCCCGTCGAACCGTGCACATAGAGCGTCTCGCCGACCCGGCCGTACAGCGTCGGCAGCACCACCGGGGCGCCGTCGCGGACGAAGCCGAGATGGCAGACGTATCCCTCGTCGAGTATCGAGTGCACGAGTTCCCTGTCGTACGAGGCCTTCTGGGCGGCTCGGGTGGGGACGGTGCGCTCGGTGGGGGTGTAGGCGGCGGGCGGTGGTGTCGTCCGCTCGGGTGTCGTCGTCCGCTCGGTCCCCGTCATTGCGATCTCCATTGCACTAGTGCATAATCTTCTTTGTGCTAGGAGAATACATGATCACTGGGCGGCGCGCAGTCGAGATTGCGGCGAGCGTCGAGCAGGCGGTGGCGGCGGGCGAGCTGGAGCCCGGTCAACTGCTGCCGCCCATGCGGGAGTTGGCGGACCTACTCGGGGTGAATCCGAATACCGTCGCGGCCGCCTACCGCACGCTGCGCGAGCGCGGGGTCATCGAGACCGCCGGCCGCCGGGGGAGCCGTGTGCGGTCCCGCCCGGCGACGACGGGGCGGGAGTACATCCGGGTGGAGGTGCCCGAGGGGGTGCGGGACCTCGCCGACGGCAATCCCGACCCCGCGTTGCTGCCGCGCCTGGCCGAGGTCTTCGCGGCCGCCGCCGAACAGGGCGACCGTGAACCGGTCCTCTACGGGGCGGGCGCCGTGGAACCCGAGTTGGCGCGGATCGCGCGGGCCGAGCTGGACGCCGACGGGGTGCCCGACGGACCGGTCGCCGTCACCTCGGGGTCGCTCGACGCCATCGAACGGGTCCTGGCCGTCCACCTCAAGCAGGGGGACGCCGTCGCCGTCGAGGACCCCGGGTGGGGGAGCGCGCTCGACCTGGTCCCGGCGCTCGGGCTGCGGGTCGTCCCGGTCGGCGTCGACGACGAGGGGCCGCTCCCCGACGACGTACGCAAGGCGCTGGAGGGCGGGGCGCGGGCCCTGATCGTCACCGACCGGGCGCAGAACCCCACCGGCGCGGCCGTGAGCGCCGCTCGCGCGCGTGCCCTGCGGTCCGTGCTGCGGGAGCATCCGGAGACCTTGCTCATCGAGGACGACCACGGCTACCGGATCGTCGACCAGCCCCTGCATCCGCTCGCCGGGGGCACCCGCAGCTGGGCCTTCGTGCGGTCGGTCGCCAAGGCGTACGGCCCCGACCTGCGGCTCGCGGTGCTCACCGGCGACGCGGCCACCCTCGACCGGGTGCGGGGACGGCAGCGGCTGGGGCCGGGCTGGGTGAGCCGGCTGGTGCAGCGGGCCGTCGTCCGGCTGTGGTCCGGCGGCGCGGTGGACGCCGTGAGTGTGGCGGCGGCCTACGGGCGGCGGCGGGACACGCTGATCGGCGCCCTCGCGCGGCGCGGGATCGAGGCGCACGGAGTCAGCGGGATGAACGTGTGGATCCGGGTGCCGGACGAGACCGGCGCGGTCGCCCGGCTGCTGCACGCCGGCTGGGCCGTGGCGCCCGGGGCGCGCTTCCGGATGAGCGCCCCGCAGGGGATCCGGATCACCGTCTCCACCCTCACCGAGGAGGAGATCGGGAGGGTGGCGGAGGCGGTGGCCTCGGCGATCGGGCCGGGGCCGGGCGCGGGGGCGGGGACGGGGTACGCGTGACGTCCGCGGGGCGGGCGCGCGGCCTGTCTGGTGTGTGCTGTGCCTCCCGTGGTGCCGTGTCTCTGCGGCGTGCGCGTGCCGAGGTGTCTCCGCCGTGCGTCGGATCAGGTGCGCGGCCTCACCTGTGTCAGGGCGGCGCCGGCCAGGACGATCGCCGCGCCGACCGGGGTCGACCAGGTCAGGGACTCGCCGAGGAGTGCGACACCGGCGGCGGTGGCGATGACCGGGATGAAGTAGGTGACCATCTGGGCCGTCGTCGGGCCGACCTCGGAGACGAGGCCGTACTGGACGAGCATCGCGACCCCGGTGCCGAGGGCGCCCAGTGCGACGACCGCCAGCAGGGGCAGTACCGGGTAGCTGCTCGGCACGCTCGTGAACAGCGGGGTGACGACGGCCAGTTGGGCGGTGGCGAGCAGCAGTTGGGCGCCGGTGAGGGAGAGGTGCGACGCGGTGGTGCCGGCCAGGGTGCGGCGGACGTAGATCCAGCCGACGGGATAGCTGAGGGAGGCCAGCAGGGCCATCGCCGTGCCGGTGGCGTCCAGGCCGTGGAAGCCCTGCCAGGCGCCGAGCACGGTGAGGACACCGAGAAAACCGAGGCCGAGACCGGCGACCCGCACCCGGGTGGGGCGGTCCTCGGAGAGCGCGACCAGGGAGAGGGCCATGCCCCACAAGGGGGAGGTCGCGTTGCAGATGCCCGCCAGCGTGGACGGGATGGTCAGCTCCGCGTAGGCGAACAGGGAGAACGGCAGGGCGTTGAGGAAGAAGGCGGCCACGGTCAGGTGTCCCCAGGTGCGGGCGCCGCGTGGGAGCCGCTCCCGCCGCACCGCCATCGCCGCCGCGAGCACCAGGGTGCCGAACAGCAGCCGTCCGAAGGTGACCTGGAAGGGCGCGTACGCCTCCGTGCCCACCTTGATCAGGAGGAAGCTGAAACCCCAGACGAGGGAGAGGAAGGCGAAGCGCACCCGCCAGTCGACGGCGGCGCGAGAGGGGTGGGAGACGCGGCCGGGGGCTCGGGTGGGCGTGGCGGTGGTCATGCGCACCACGATGACGCTCAATGATCTCGTAGCACAAGCGAGAATTGATGACGCGATTCTCGTAGTATCGCTTACATGTTGAACCTGGAGCGCCTGCGCACCCTGGACGCCCTCGCCCGGCACGGCTCGGTCAGCGGGGCGGCCGACGGGCTGCATGTGACGACCTCGGCCGTCTCGCAGCAGATGGCCAAGCTGGAACGAGAGGTGGGGCAGCGGCTGCTCGCCAAGAACGGGCGGGGTGTGCGCCTCACCGACGCGGGGCGGCTGCTCGCCGAGCACGCCGCGCGCATCCTGTCCCAGGTCGAGCTGGCGCAGTCGGCGCTGGAGGCACAGCGGGGGCAGGTGGTCGGCGAACTTCGGCTGGCCGCGTTCCCGACGGCCGTCCGGGGGCTGTTTCCCGCCGTCTTCCGCGCGCTGCGGGAGGACCATCCCGCGCTGCGCGTGCGGTCACGGGAACTGGAACCCGAACTCGCCGTCAACGCGGTGATCCGGGGCGACGTCGACCTGGCCGTCGTCCTCGACTGGTACAACAAGCCGCTGCCCGTGCCCGAGGGGCTGGCCAGGGCCGCGATCCTCGACGACCCGGTGGAGGTGGCCCTGCACGAGGACCATCCGCTCGCCGGCCGGGACGAGATCGACCTGCGGGAGCTGGCTCAGGAGCCGTGGGTCGCCTGGCCCGAGGGCGAGTTCTGTCACGAATGGCTGCTCTACACGCTGCGGGCCAACGGCATCGAGCCCCACATCGCCCACCGTGCAGGCGAGCACCACACCCAACTCGCCCTGGTGGCCGCAGCGTTGGGTGTCTGCATCGCGCCTCGGCTCGGCCGTGACCCGATGCCGGCCGGAGTGCGGACCGTGCCGGTGCGCCATCGGGTCCACCGCAGCGTCTACGCGGTGTGGCGCTCGGACGCCGACCGGCGGCCGTCCATCAGGGCGGCGGTGGAGGCACTGCGGGCGGCCGGGGACGCGTGCGGGGTGGGCTGAACATCACGGCGATACGAGTTTGCGGAAGTCCCAGGACGCGACGGCGTCCGGTGTCAGGCGCAGCCAGGCGTGCCTGCCGTCGTGGGGCATCTCGTCCATGCCGAAGTTCTTCCGGGCGAACAGCCGCTCCACCTCGGCGAGTTCGGGGACCGGCTCGCCCGTGCGCGGCGCCTCGCCGACGAACTCGACGGTGCCGGACAGCTCGACGCCGCGCAGTTCGCCGTACTCCTCTCCCGCGTCTACCACGACGGCCACGCGCGGATCGCGGCGCAGCGCGGACCAGCGTTTGCTGCGCGTGATCGAGTAGAGCCAGAGCGAGGTGCCGTCCCACAGGAACCAGAGCGGGCTGACGTGCGGGGCGCCGTCGGGCGCGACCGTCGCCACCCGGCAGGTCCGCCGCGTGCTCAGGAACTCGTCCAGTTCGGCGGGTTCCATCATGATCTTCCGGCCCCGGCGCTGGGTGGAGGTCATGGAGTCCTCTCTTCTGATGTGGCGTCAGAAGAGCATCGGTCGTCTTCCGTCCATGTGCAAGGGGCGTTACGCTCCACCGCCCGATCGCCGGTGACAGGGGGACGTCATGCCCGCGCACGCGAGTGAGCCGAAGCGGCGGCGGGAGCTGGGCGGGCTCCTCGACCCGGCCACCACCGTCCTGCTCACCGTCGAGTGCCAGCAGGGCGTCGTCGGGCCCGACACCGCACTGCCCGAACTCGCCCGGGAGGCACGGTCGTCGGGGGCGCTCGCCCAGGTCGCCCGGCTGGTCGCCGCGGCCCATGGGTGCGCGGTGCAGGTGCTGCACGCCGTCGCCGAGCGGCGGCACGACGGTCGCGGCGCCAGCCGCAACGCGCGGCTGTTCCGCGCCGCAGAACGGCTGCCCGTACGGCAGTTGACGGGCACCGCGGCCGTACGGGTCGCGCCGCCCATCGAGGTCGCCGAGGAGGACCTGATCGTACGGCGGCTGCACGGCCTGTCCCCGTTGGCGGGCACCGACGTGGACGCGCTGCTCCGGAACCTCGGCTGCCGCACCCTGGTCGTCGCCGGTGTCTCGGCCAACGTGGCCGTGCCGAACGCGGTGTTCGACGCGGTCAACCTCGGCTACACGGTCGTCGTGCCCGGCGACGCCATCGCGGGGGTGCCTGCCGACTACACCCCCGCGATGATCCGCCACACCCTCGCGCTGGTCGCCACGGTCGCGACCACGGACGAGGTGGTGGCCTGCTGGGAACGGCCCGTGGGCGGACCCGCGGGCGGCTAGTGCCGCGACAGGCAACGTTCGCCCCGTCGCGACGCCCGGCCCTGGCGAACGCTAGGCGAGGGCGATGGAGTCACCGGACACGGTGACCTCCTTGGCCGGCAGCGGCTTCGTCGCCGGTCCGCTCTTCACACTGCCGTCGGCGATCGAGAAGTTGCTGTTGTGGCAGGGGCAGTTGATCACGCCGTCGGCGATCGACTTCACCGCGCATCCCTGGTGGGTGCAGGCGGAGGAGAAAGCCTTGAAGGTGCCCGCCTCCGGCTGGGTGATGACGACGCCCTCGCTCTCGAAGATCTTGCCGCCGCCCTCGGGGATGTCCGAGGTCTTGGCGATCGCCGTACCGCCCCCGCCGCCCGTGCTGCCGCCGGTCGTGTCGCCGCCGGTGTCACTGCTCGCGTCGCCGCCGGCCCCGGCGCCGGACGAGCCGGCGGGTGACGGGTCGTCGTCCGATCCGCACGCGGTCAGCGCGACGGTGAGCCCCGCCACGCCGGCGGCCGCCATGACGGTGCGACGGCCCGGGATCGAAGCGGGTTTGGTCGTTTCGCTGGTCATGCTGACGGTTCCTTCCGAGATGGCTTCGCACTTTCGCCCATGGATACGGCGGGCGCGTGCTTGAACGTTCAGACAGGGTGCACATCTTGGCCTGTCCGGGATCACGACAGTGTCAAAACCAGCTGTCCGAATGCTGTCGGTCGGTGACGTCAGCGGGTACTTCTCGCGATGTTGCGGAGCCTCTCGCCGGAACGCGGGGCGTGGCCCGACCCTCTCGCCAGGTCGAGCCACGTCGTGCCGGGCCGTACGCGTAGTCCGCGCCGCACGCTCAAGCCGCGGCGTTCACCGCCGGGTCCGCCTGCCCCGCCGGGCTCGCCGCGTCCGTCCGACCTGCCTGGTCCGCCCGGCCCGCCGGCTGGACCGTTCGGCGGCGGCGGACCGGCATGCCCACCGTAGGGTGGGCCACGGCCCAGGCCGCACCCTTGCAGATGAGTTCCTTGTAGACGGCGGCGAGGCGACCGGTGAGGGCCTTGGGGACGGCCTGGTCGTCCGCGGTGACGAACTGGATCAGGCCCTCCCTGCGGCCGAGCGAGACGCACTGCTGGAAGTAGCGGATCGCGACCTTCGGAAGCTTCTGGCCGGTCAGACGGGCCGCGATGGCGTCGGCGGCCTGCCACGCGGTGGGGACACCGGAGGCGCACGACATCCGCAGCGGCTTGTCGCCGGGGCCCGTCACGAGGGCCGCGTCGCCGACGGCGTACACCTCCGGGTGCGAGACCGAGCGCATGCTTCCGTCGACCACGATCCGGCCCGTGCCGGAGACCTCCAGTGTGCTGGCCCCGGCGATCGGGTGGACCGCGAAGCCGGTGGCCCACACCGTGACCGCGGCCGGGACGGCCGGGCCGTCGGTCAGGACGCGGTCGGCCTCGACGGCGGTGACGGCGGTGTGTTCGTGCACGGTGATGCCCAGCCCTGCGAAGACCTTCCGCAGATGTCCTCGGCCCTTGTCGGAGAGCCAGTCGCCGAAGCCGCCGCGGGCCACGAGGGCGACGTCCAGGTCAGGGCGGGTCTCGGCGATCTCGGTCGCGGCCTCCAGACCGGTGAGTCCGCCGCCGACGATCACCACGGGCTGTCCCGCGTCCAACTGGGCCAGCCGCTCGCGCAGCCGGAGCGCTCCGGGGCGGCCGGAGATCTCGTGGGCGTACTCGGCGGTGCCGGGGACGCCCTGCGGGTTCCAGCCGCTGCCGAGGGCGTAGACGAGGGTGTCGTACTCCAGTTCCTGCTGCCCGGCGCCGTGCGCGTCGACGACGGTGACGGTTTTGCGGTCGGCGTCGATACCGGCGACCTCGGCGAGCTTCACCTCGACGCCGGTGCCCGCGAACATCTCGTCGAACGGGCGGGGCCGGAGCTCCTGGCCGACCGCGAGCTGGTGCATCCGGACGCGCTCGACGAAGTCGGGCTCGGCGTTGACGAGGGTGATGGCGACGTCTGCGCGGTGCAGCCGCTTGGCGAGGCGCCCGGCGGCGGCGGCCCCGGTGTAGCCGGCTCCGAGGACGATGATGCGGTGCTGCATTTCCTGCTCCTGTCTGCGCGGTTCGGACGCTTGCCCTTGCTCGGTCACGCCCCTTGAACCGGGCAGCCCTCGATTTCCTGACAGGAAAAGAATGTGAACCGGGTCACACCCTCGCTGGAGGGTGTGACCCGGTTCGTGGAAGGGCGCCGAATGCCCTCGGGAATGCCGCGGAGGGCGTTGGTCAGAAGGCGTGGAACAGGGGTTCCCCGTGCTCGGTGGCCGCCCACACCTCGGTGGCACGTTCCAGCTTGTCGGGGTTGACCTGACTGCGGAACGCGGCGATGCCGTCCCCGCCGATCTCCAGACAGATGATCCCGACGACCCGGCCGTCGACGACCGCCAGGACCGCGGGGCCGCCGTTGGCCGTCGAGATGTGGATCTCCGGTGAGCCGCCGACCATGGCCCGCTTGACCGGGGCCGGCTTGAACAGGCCCCGCATGAACTTCGCGACCGCGAGAGCGCCCTCGAACGCCTTGGCGCGGGCCGGGACCTTTCCGCCGCCGTCGCCGACCGCGATGGCGTCCGAGGTGAGCAGCCTGACCAGCGGCTCGGTCTTCCCGCTGGTCGCCGCCGCGAGGAACTCCTCGACGATCCGTCGGGCCGCCGCCTCGTCGATCTCCGTACGGGCCTTGCCCGCCGCCACGTGCTTCTTCGCCCGGTGGAAGACCTGCTGGCTCGCGGCCTCGCTGATGTCGAGGATCTCGGCGATCTCCCGGTGCGGGTAGTCGAAGGCCTCCTTCAGCACGTACACCGCCCGCTCGCCCGGGGTGAGGCGTTCCAGCAGGGTGAGGACCGCGTACGAGACGGATTCGCGCTGTTCGGCGGTGTCGGCCGGGCCGAGCATCGGGTCGCCGGCGAGCAGCGGCTCGGGCAGCCACTGGCCCACGTAGGTCTCGCGGCGGGCGCGAGCCGAGGTGAGCTGGTTGAGGCACAGGTTGGTGAGCACCTTCGTCAGCCAGGCCTCGGGCACCTCGATCCGGTCGACGTCGGCCGCCTGCCAGCGCAGGAACGTCTCCTGCACGGCGTCCTCCGCCTCGCCCGCCGAGCCGAGGAGACGGTAGGCGATCGCCTCCAGACGGGGCCTCGCCGCCTCGAACCGGTCCACGTCGTGCGTCGTCAGCGCCATGTCCCGGATCCTAGTGCCGGGGCGGGCAGCGTTTGCCCGTTGAGGAGCGGCGTCCGGTGCGTGAGAGCCGG
This sequence comes from Streptomyces gottesmaniae, assembly GCF_031845845.1. Taxonomy (NCBI): domain Bacteria; kingdom Bacillati; phylum Actinomycetota; class Actinomycetes; order Kitasatosporales; family Streptomycetaceae; genus Streptomyces; species Streptomyces gottesmaniae. The sequence goes on along the minus strand of NZ_JAVRFJ010000048.1, from coordinate 64,659 downwards.
TGATCACCCTTGGTTACTATGCTCACTTCACTGCCGGAGGTCGGCAGCACGGTGTGAGTGTGGATCGCAAGGTCGAAGAGATGGGTGGCCCGGGAACGTGCTGAAAGAGGTCGCCGCGACCCGCTACATCGCACCGCTGCGGGAAGGCGGCTCGCTGCCCGGTCTCGTCGAGGGCGACGACCGCGGGATGTACGTCCTGAAGTTCACCGGCGCCGGTCAGGGCCGCAAGACGCTGGTCGCGGAGGTGGTCTGCGGTGAGCTGGCGCGCCGGCTCGGACTGCGCGTGCCCGGTCTCGCGACCGTCGACCTCGACCCCGTCCTGGGCCTCGGTGAACCCGACGAGCAGGTGCAGGAACTGATCAAGTCCAGCGGCGGCACCAACCTGGGCATGGACTTCCTGACCCGGGCGATCGGCTTCGATCCGCTGGCCTTCGGGCTCGGGCCCGAGGAGGCCGGGCGGATCGTCTGGTTCGACGCGCTGATCAACAACGTCGACCGCTCCTGGCGCAACCCCAACCTGCTGATGTGGCACGGCGAGCTGTGGCTCATCGACCACGGTGCCACCATGATCTGGCACCACCACTGGCCCGGCGCCCGCGCCTCCGCCGCCAAGCCGTACGACGCCGCCGACCACGCCCTCGCCCGCTTCGGCCCCGACGTCGCGGCGGCCGCCGCCGCACTCGCGCCCCTGGTCACCGAGGACCTGCTCGACGAGGTGACCGCCGAGATCCCGGACGTCTGGCTGATCGACGAGCCCGGTTTCGACTCGCCGGACGCGCTGCGGCGGGCGTACGCGGAACCGTTGCTCGCCCGTGCCGCCGGCATTCACGAACGCATCGAGGGGATCAAGTGAGCGACCGCTTCCTGGGGACCGGGGCGACCGGGCAGGACGTCTACGAGTACGCGCTGCTGCGGATCGTGCCCCGGATCGAGCGGGGCGAGTGCTTCAACGCGGGCGTCCTCGTGTACAGCCGCTCCCGGGCCCTGGTGGCGGCCCGTACGCACCTCGACGAGGCCAAGCTGCTCGCCCTCGACCCGGGGGCGGACGTGGCGGGCGTACGCGCCGCGCTGCGCGCCGTGGAGGGCGTGTGCGCCGGGGGAGAGGCGGCCGGGCAGGCAGCCCGCGACGACGCCGGACGGCGGTTCCGGTGGCTTGTCGCGCCCCGTTCCACGGTCGTCCAGGCCGGACCCGTGCACACTGGGCTCACCGCGGATCCGGCCGCGGAGGCCGAGCGGCTGCTCGCCCTGCTGGTGAAGTAAGGGATCACACCTGGTGGAACGTTGACACCGGGTGCCAGGACTTCTAGCGTCACGTGTGCTGAAGGTACTAAGCGGTCGCTCACCGGATTGGGGGCGCCGCAGGAGCCGCATCCCAAGGGCGAGGAGAACCAGCAATGTCCACCACTGAGCAGCGTGTCGCCGTGGTCACGGGTGGCGCGCGCGGCATCGGCGCCGCGACCGCCGTACGACTGGCCGCCGAGGGGCGGGCCGTCGCGGTGATCGACCTCGACGAGGCCGCGTGCAAGGACACCGTAGAGAAGATCACCGCCGCGGGTGGCAGGGCGCTCGCGGTCGGCTGCGACGTCTCCGACGAGGCCCAGGTCGAGGCCGCCGTCACCCGGATCGCCGAGGAGCTGGGCGCCCCGACGATCCTGGTGAACAACGCGGGCGTGCTCCGCGACAACCTGCTGTTCAAGATGAGCGCGTCCGACTGGGACACGGTCATGAGCGTGCATCTGCGCGGCGCCTTCCTGATGGCCAAGGCGGTGCAGAAGTACATGGTCGAGGCCAAGTTCGGCCGGATCGTGAACCTGTCCTCGTCGTCCGCGCTCGGCAACCGGGGCCAGGTCAACTACTCCGCCGCCAAGGCCGGTCTGCAGGGCTTCACCAAGACCCTGGCCATCGAGCTCGGCAAGTTCGGCGTCACCGCCAACGCGGTCGCCCCCGGCTTCATCGTCACCGACATGACCGCCGCCACCGCCGCCCGCGTCGGCATGGGCTTCGAGGACTTCCAGGCCGCCGCGGCCACCCAGATCCCCGTGCAGCGCGTGGGCCGACCGGAGGACATCGCCGGAGCCATCGCCTACTTCACGGGCGAGGACGCCGGATTCGTCTCCGGCCAGGTCCTGTACGTCGCCGGCGGACCGCTCAACTAAGGGATCCAGAACATGACTTCGGTGGAACTCCCCGAGCCTTCGGGCAAGGTCGCGCTCATCACCGGCGCCAGCCGCGGCATCGGCTACGGCATCGCCGAGGCCCTCGTCGCACGCGGCGACCGGGTCTGCATCACCGGTCGCAACGAGGACGCGCTCAAGGAGGCCGTCGAGCAGCTCGGCGCCGACCGCGTCATCGGCGTCGCCGGCAAGGCCCACGACGAGGCCCACCAGGCCCACGCCGTCGAGCGCACGATGGAGGCCTTCGGCCGCGTCGACTTCCTGGTCAACAACGCCGGTACCAACCCGGTGTTCGGCCCGATCGCCGACCTCGATTTGAACGTGGCCCGCAAGGTGTTCGAGACCAATGTCGTCTCCGCGCTCGGCTTCGCCCAGCGGACCTGGCACGCCTGGCAGAAGGACAACGGCGGCGCCATCGTCAACATCGCCTCCGTCGCCGGTGTCTCCGCGTCGCCGTTCATCGGCGCGTACGGCATCAGCAAGGCCGCCATGATCAACCTGACCATCCAGCTGGCGCACGAGTACGCGCCCAAGGTCCGGGCCAACGCGATCGCGCCCGCCGTGGTGAAGACCAAGTTCGCCCAGGCCCTCTACGAGGGCCGGGAGGCCGAGGCGGCCGCGGCCTACCCGCTCGGGCGGCTCGGTGTGCCCTCCGACATCGGGGGCGCCGCCGCGTTCCTCACCTCCGAGCAGTCGGACTGGATCACCGGGCAGACCCTTGTGGTCGACGGCGGCATCTTCCTCAACGCCGGGGTGGGCTGACAGAGTACGGCGGGCGCCGGTACATGATTCACCGAACATCTCCGGCGCCCGTCCGCACCCCTCACGGGGCCTCGACAACGCCGTCACACGCGGACCGACCAAGGGCTCCCCCAGCCGGGCAGGACCGGCCGACGGGCCTGCGGTATCGTTCGGCCACTCTTGGTACGGCATTTCGAGGAGCATGCACGTGTTCAACCGGAACCGATACTTGCCGCCACTCGCGGTGATCGCGTCCATATCCATGGTGACCGGGTGTGGTGTGTTCTCCTCGGACGCCTCGGACGACGCGGACCCCATCATCGTGGGGACCACCAGTACGCCGAGCACCCTGGACCCGGCCGCGGCCTGGGACAGCTCCTGGGAGCTGATGCGCAACGTCTTCCAGCCCCTGCTCGGCTACTCGCCCGGCGGGTCCGAGCCCGAGCCGGACGCCGCCGAGAGCTGCGAGTTCACGGACAGCTCCAGCACGGTCTACAGCTGCACGCTGCGCGAGGGCCTGAAGTTCTCCAACGGGCACACGCTGGACGCCAAGGCCGTCAAGTACTCGTTCGACCGGATCAAGAAGATCAACGTCAACGGTGGCCCCGCCGGCCTGCTGACCACCCTCTCCCGGGTGCAGACGAAGGGCGACCGCGAGGTCGTCTTCCACCTCAGCCAGCCCGACGCGACCTTCCCCCTGGTGCTCACCACGCCCGCGATGTCGATCGTGGACCCCGCGGAGTACCCCGCGGACAAGCTCCGCGAGGGCGGGGACATCGCCGGCTCCGGGCCCTACAACCTCGACTCCTACGACGAGGGCAAGACGGCCGAGCTGGTCCGCAACGACAACTACAAGGGCATCGCGGACCTCAAGAACTCCGCCGTCACCATCCAGTACTTCCAGCAGTCGGACGAGATGGTCAAGGCCCTCAAGAACAAGGACATCTCGGTGATCTACCGGGGTCTGGGCGCCTCGGACATCGTGGACATCCAGGCCAACCACGACGAGGAGGGGCTCCAGATCGTGGAGAACCCCACCACCGAGATCAGCTACCTGGTGTTCAACCCCAAGGACCCCTGGACGAAGAACCCCGCGGTGCGCAAGGCCGTCGCCCAGGTCCTCGACCGGCCGGCGCTCGCGCACAACATCTACAAGGACACCGTCGAGCCGCTGTACTCCATGATCCCCAGGGGTCTGGTGGGCCACACGACGGGCTTCTTCGACGACTACGGCAACCCCAGCGCGACCAAGGCGAAGGCCATCCTCACCGAAGCGGGCATCACCGAAACGGTTCCGCTGGAGCTCTGGTACACCACCGACCGCTACGGCTCCCAGACCAAGCCGGCCTTCGAGGAGCTGAAGCGACAGCTGGAGGGCTCCGGCCTGTTCGAGGTCACGCTGAAGAGCCGCCCCTGGAAGACCTACTCCGAGGGTTACCAGAAGGGCGAGTACCCGGTCTTCGGGCGCGGCTGGAACCCCGACTTCAACGACGCCGACAACTTCATCGCCCCCTTCGTGGGCGAGCAGAACGCGCTCGGCACGCCGTACGACGCCCCCGAGATCACCAAGAAGCTCCTGCCGGAGTCGCGCGCCGAGAGCGACCGCGGGGCCGTGGCCGAGGAGTTCGAGGAGGCCCAGCAGATCCTCGTGGACGACGCGCGGCTGATCCCGCTGTGGCAGGGCAAGGCGTACACGGCCGCGAACGAGGAGATCGCCGGCCTGGAGAACGTCATCGACCCCGCGACGATGATGATCATGTGGCAGCTGTCGTGGAAGACCAGTTGGTGATTCCGGGTGCCGGGTCCCGTTGTCAGTGGGCGCCTGTAGGTTCTGTGCTCTGACGGCGGCCGTGCTTCGCGCGGCTGCCCATGGCCGCGCGCTGCGTGGCCGTGAAGTGAGCGCACACCGGAGGAAGTTGACGTGACCGACATCGCCATGCTGCCCGAGTCCTGGCGCGGGGTCCTGGGGGACGAGCTGCAGCAGCCTTACTTCAAGGAACTCACCGAGTTCGTCGAGGAGGAGCGTGCGAAGGGTCCCGTCTACCCTCCCCGTGAGCAGGTCTTCGCCGCGCTCGACGCCACGCCGTACGAGAGCGTGAAGGTGCTGGTCCTCGGCCAGGACCCCTACCACGGCGAGGGCCAGGGGCACGGGCTGTGCTTCTCCGTGCGGCCCGGGGTGAAGACCCCGCCGTCGCTGCGGAACATCTACAAGGAGATGCAGGCCGAGCTGGGCACCCCGATCCCGGACAACGGCTATCTGATGCCGTGGGCCCAGCAGGGCGTGCTGCTGCTCAACGCGGTCCTCACGGTCCGGGCCGGCGAGGCCAACTCGCACAAGGGCAAGGGCTGGGAGAAGTTCACCGACGCCGTGATCCGCGCGGTGGCCGACCGACCCGACCCGGCGGTCTTCGTGCTGTGGGGCAACTACGCCCAGAAGAAGCTCCCGCTGATCGACGAGGAGCGCCATGTGGTGGTGAAGGGCGCGCACCCCTCGCCGCTGTCGGCCAAGAAGTTCTTCGGCTCCCGGCCGTTCACGCAGATCAACGAGGCCGTCGCCCGGCAGGGCCACGAGGCGATCGACTGGACGATCCCCAACCTCGGCTGACGGGCCGCTCGTCCCTCCGCACCCGCCGCCGCTGCCCCACCCCTCCGTACGCGCGTGTCCGTCCGGCCCCTCCGTACGCGCGTGTCCGTCCGGCGGCCGTACAGCCGCCGTACGGCCGCCGGGGCACCCCCGCGGTCGTACGGAGCGGCCTGACCGGGATTGCGGGTGCCTGCCGTTAGCGTCGAGAGGGACAGGCGGGTCTCAGGGGCCGACGAGTGCGGAGGACACGGTGGTGGAGCGACAGGACCGGATGGCGTCGGACGCCGTGATGACCCGGATCGGTCAGGCGGTCATGCTGCACCACGGAGGTGACCGCGAGGAGGCCCGGGACCGTCTGCTGCGGCTGTGGGCGGAGCTCGGTGAGGACGGCGCGCCGCTCCACCGCTGCACCCTGGCGCACTACATGGCCGACACCCAGGACGACCCGGACACCGAACTGGCCTGGGACCTCAGGGCGTTGTCGGCGGCCGACGAACTCTGCGAGGGCCGTACGGCGCAGGCCGGCGAGGAGCTCGCGGTGCGGGCCTTCTACCCCTCGCTCCACCTCAACCTCGCCGCCGACTACGCCAGGCTGGGCCGCCACGACGCGGCCCGCAGCCACCTGCGGCTGGCCCGGGGAGCGCTGGCCACGCTGGGGGACGACGGCCATGGCGACACGGTCCGCACCGCCCTGGCCCGCCTGGAGGCCCGGCTCGACGGGACGGGCCCCAGCGGAGGGGAGACACCGGGACCGCCGCGACAGCGGTGAGGGGTGCTGTCGGGCCCAGCGGGGGCCTGGTGCGCGGGCCGCCGGGGATCAACGGCCGTAGACGTCCTTGCAGATGGCCGCCTGGGGGGTGTCCTTGCCCCAGCCGCCGTATCTGTGGCCGAGCGCGCAGACGTCGGAGTTCTTCGGCGGGGTCGTCGGGACGGACTCGGGCAGGGGCGGGATCTCGACGTGGGGGCGGGACCCGGGAGGTGGGCCCGGCCGCTCGCGGGGAGCCGGTCGCTCGTCGCGGGGCGGTGGCGGCGCGGCGGGGGCGGGTGCGGCACCGGTGACCGGCGGAGCGGACGTGGCGGGCCGCGGTTCCGGGGGCGCGCTCGGGGCGGCTTCCCGGGGCGGGCCGACCAGTTCCAGGGCCTCGCGCGCCGGGGCTTCCACGATCCGGGTCTCGGTGGTGCCGTCCGGGCGGGGCTCGGAGGGTCGGTACGGGTCGGGCGACGCCTGCGGCGGGGGCGGGTGGTGCGCGGTCACGCAGCCGGTGAGAGCCGAGACGGCCACGGTGACCAGGAGCGTTGCGGTGGTGGTCGGTCGATGCACGCGCGCAACTCTGCTGTGTCCCAGCCGCTTTGGGGAGGGAGCGGGCGGATGATGCCCCACACGGGTGACGCCCGCGGCTCCCCGACGACGCCACGCGCCGCACCCTGCGGGAACGCGACCCTCGCGACCCTCGGCCTTCGCTCCCCGGTCCCTCGCTTCCCCCGTCCGTCGTCTCCCCAGTTCTTCTCCCCGGGGCCCCGGTCAGTACCCGGTGACCCCGTCGATCCGCTCCCGGAGCAGGTCCGCGTGACCGTTGTGCCGCGCGTACTCCTCGATCATGTGGGTGTAGAGCCACCGCAGGCTCGGCGCCTCGCCCGACCGCCGGTGCGCTGCCTTGGCGACGTCGTCCAGGGCGAAGCCCTCGGCGTTGCGGCGGGCGACCGCGATCTCCGCCTGCCAGGTCCCGTACGCCTCCTCCCAGGTGTCGGCCGGGGTGAGGTGGAACTCCCCGTCCGGATCCGCCTCGCTGAAGTAGATCGGCCCCTGGTCGTCGTCCACGAGCACCTTGCGGAACCAGATGCGCTCGACCTCCGCCATGTGCCGCACGAGACCGAGGAGGGACAGCTGAGAGGGCGGCACCGAGGCGGTCCGCAACTGGTCGTCGTCCAGGCCCTCGCACTTGAGCGCGAGGGTCTGCCGGTGGTAGTCGAGCCAGCCTTCCAGCATGGCCCGTTCGCCGGCGGTGACGGAGGGTTCGGAGCGCAGTTCGGTCATGCCGGCCATCCTCGCAGCCCCCGTATGCTGCCGACGAGGTATTTCGACGGCACACCGTGGACGGGAGACCCCTGTGAAGGTCGGCTGCATCGGGCTCGGCGACATCGCCCGGAAGGCGTATCTGCCGGTGCTCGGCACCCAACCGGGGCTCGAACTCCATCTCCAGACACGGACGCCCGCCACCCTCACCCGCGTCGCCGACAGCCTCCACCTCCCGCCGGACCGGCGCCACACCGACCTCGACGCGCTGCTGGCCCAGGACCTCGACGCGGCCTTCGTGCACGCGCCCACCGCGGCCCACCCCGAGATCGTGGAACGCCTGCTGGAGGCGGGGGTGCCGACGTACGTCGACAAGCCGCTCGCCTACGAACTGGCCGACTCGGAGCGGCTCGTACGGTTCGCTGAGGAGCGCGGCGTCGGGCTCGCCGTGGGATTCAACCGGCGGTACGCGCCCGGGTACGCCCAGTGCGCGGACCATCCGCGCGAGCTGATCCTCATGCAGAAGAACCGCATCGGCCTGCCCGAGGTGCCGCGCACGATGGTCCTGGACGACTTCATCCATGTCGTGGACACCCTGCGGTTCCTGGTGCCGGGCGACATCGAGGACGTGACCGTACGAGCCCGGACCGAGGGCGGACTGCTGCACCACGTGGTGCTCCAGCTCTCCGGGGCGGGCTTCACCGCGCTCGGTGTCATGAACCGGCTCAGCGGCTCGGCGGAGGAGATCCTGGAGGTCTCCGGGCAGGACACCAAGCGACAGGTCGTGAACCTGGCCGAGGTCGTCGACCACAAGGGACAGCCGTCGATCAGGCGGCGGGGCGACTGGGTGCCGGTGGCCCGGCAGCGCGGCATCGAGCAGGCCGTCCTCGCCTTCCTCGACGCGGTGCGCGCGGGCCGGGTGCTCAGCGCGCGGGACGCGCTGGCGACCCATGAGCTGTGCGAGCGGGTGGTGCGGGCGGTGGAGGACCGGTCCGCCGCCTGACCCGTACGGCCCGCCCGCCCTCGAAGGCGCCCCAGGCCAGCAGGGTCAGCAGCGCCGCGTCCACCGGCCAGTCCCCGAACCGGACGTACGGCGTCGTACCGCTCGCCAGCGGCACGTCGTACACCCCCGTCGTGCTCTCGTCCGTGCCGAGCCGGGCGCCGACGCGCTCGCCGTCCGGTCCGTGCACCGCCGAGACGCCGGTGAGCGTCGCGTGGGCCATCGGGCGTCCGGTCTCGGCGGCTCGCAGCGCCGCCAGCGAGGCGTGCTGCGCGGGGGCCCAGCTCTCCTGGAACGTCGAGGTTGCCGACTGTGCGAGCAGCAACTCGGCGCCGTCCCGGGCGAGATGGCGGCTCATGTCGGGGAAGGCGGACTCGAAGCAGACCATGGGGCCGATCCGCAGTCCCTTCCCGGAGTCGAACACGACCTGCTCGGTGCCGCGCCTGCGGTCCTCGCCGGCCGCCTCGCCGACGGAGGTGGCCCAGCCCAGCAGCGAGCGCATCGGGATGTACTCGCCGAAGGGGACCAGGCGCATCTTGTCGTAGCGGTCGCCGGTCGGGCCGTCCGGCCCCACGAGCACCGAACTCTTGTAGATGCCGGGACGGTCGGAGCGGCGCGCGTCCACGTTCACCAGGATGTTCGTGTCCGTCTCGCGGGCCAGTGCGGCGATCCGGTCGGCGAGATCGGGGCGGTCGGCGAGGTCGTGGCCGACGCTGCTCTCGCCCCACACGATCAGGTCGAGGTCCTGCCCGGCCAGCCGTCGGGTGAGCGCCTCCTCACGGTCGAACCGGTTGTCGGGGCCGTCGGTGACACCGGGCTGTACGACGGCGATCCGCACCTCGCCCCGGACGTCGGGGCGCGGCGACCACAGCCACACCGCCGAGGTCGCGGTGGCCGTCGCGACGAGACCGGCGAGCGCCGGCGCCCGCGACCGGCGCACCGCGACCAGCACGGTGACCGCGACGTTGACGGCCACCAGCAGGAAGCTGATCAGCCAGACCCCGCCGACCGAGGCCAGCCGCAGCGCGGGCTCCACCTGCCACTGGCTGGACCCCAGCAGCCCCCACGGCCCGCCGAGGCCCTGCCAGGAGCGGACGAGCTCGATCGCCAGCCAGCCCGACGGCACCACCAGCAGCGCGGCGGCGACCCGGCCCGGCGACGGCGTCCCGGCCAGGAAGCGGCGCACCAGCCAGGCCCAGGGACCCCACAGCGCACCCACCAGACCGGCGATGACGAAGGTGAACACATGGAGGTTCGGCAGCAGCCAGTGATGCATGGCCAGCATCAACGCGCATCCGCCTAGCCAGCCGTCGTACATGGCCCGGCGGCCGGTCGGGGCCGTGCGGACCAGGAGCATCCACGGCACCAGCGCTCCCCACGCGAACCACCACAGGCCCGGTGCGGGAAACGCCAGCACGGGCAGGGCCCCGGCCACGACGAGCGCTGCTCGTCGCCGCCACGGGGAGGCCGACCAGTCCGCCGTCCGCCGCCATGGGGAGGCCACCCAGTCCGCCGTCCGCATACAGCGCCTCCCTGCCCACCGGTGAGTTCTTCCAGTGTGCGCGCCGAGGACGATCTCCGACAGAGGGCCTGGGCGGTGTGGGGGCGGTCAGGCCGGGGAGGGGTGCTGGGCGGGGGTGAGACCCTCGGGGGCGCGGCGCCATTTCTCCTGGACGACGACCTCGCGCAGGCGCCAGCCGTCCGGCGTGCGGACCAGGGCGAAGGCGTAGCGGCCGCCGCAGACGAAGTCGGGGGCGGTGGATCCCCCGTCGTGGCCGGCGAAGCGCATCGGGTTGACGTAGTCCGCGCGGACCCGGGCGGTGTCGCCGGTGTCCTGCTCCAACAGTTCGAAGCTCAACCGCCGGTTGACGATGAGGTGCTGGCGCATGGGGAAGAGCTCCATGCTCCGCGCCAGCCACCCGGCGACCTGCCCGGCGTCGCCCTCGATGCCGCCGGCCGAGCGGTAGTCCGCGCGGCCCCGCGGGGCGAACAGGCCCCGGTACGCCGCCCAGTCGCCGTCGTCCACCGCCACCGCGTACTCGGTGATCAGGCCGTCGACGGCGAGTCGGTCCATCACGGTCGCGAGCTCCACACGCTGCGTCATCGGCACAGTCTTGGGGCAGGACACGCGCCACGCCAAGGGGTGTGCGGTCGGATGGGGGATATTTCCGGGACGGGGGCGCGGCTCCGGGCTGCGCGTCGTCCGTGGATATTCGGTGGCTGAAAGGCGTCGCCGTGCTCGAACCTGGTCCCCGTGAGTGAAAGTGAACGCCCCTCGGCGACCGAGCCCAGGTTCCGTGTCCGTGCTCGCCACACGGCCGACACCGTCACCGTCTACCAGGCCTACCGCCCGGAGATAGGCGGCCCGGCCGCGCGGCACGGTCGTTTCCCGGCCGCGTGGAAGCGGGACCGGATGACCTGGATCAAGCCGTCCTTCCTGTGGATGATGTACCGCTGCGGCTGGGGCCTGAAGGAGGGCCAGGAGACGGTCCTGGCCGTGGAGATCACCCGGGAGGGCTTCGAGTGGGCGCTGCGCAACTCGTGTCTCTCGCACTACGTTCCCGAGCTGCACGAGAGCCGGGCCGCCTGGCAGCGGGAGGTGCGCCGGTCGCCCGCCCGGGTCCAGTGGGACCCCGAGCGCGACCTGAGGCTCACCCCGCTGCCGTACCGCTCGCTGCAGCTGGGCCTGTCGGGTGAGGCGGCGGCACGGTACGCGGACGAGTGGATCGTCGGCATCGAGGACGTGACGCCGCTCGCGCGGGAGGTCCACGGCCTCGTACGGGCACGGGAGCTGGACGCGGCCACCGCGCTGCTCCCCGAGGAGCGGCCGTACCCGGTCGCGGACGACGTCCTGGTCCATCTGCGGCACTGAGCCCGCAGCGGGCGTGCCCTGGAGCGGGTTGAGCCGGGCCGAGGCAGGCGCCGGGGCCGGGCGTGCGGTGTGTTCAGCCGCGGCGGGGGCCGAGCAGCGCGCAGACCGCGTTCTCCTCGACAGCGCGGAGCCTGTCCACCAGAGCGGGGTCGAGCGTCCTGTTCACCTGGGTGGTGAGCGAGAAGGTGAGGGACCTGCGGCCGTCGGGGGTGGCGGCGATCAGCTGGGTGTAGCCGGGGAAGTTGCCGGTGTGGCCCAGGACCACCCCGCAGCGCGTGTCGTAGCGGAAGATGGCCAGTCCCGCACTGTTGCGGCCGGGACCGGCCGGTTCGGACGCCCCCTCGATCCAGCGGCGCTGCTCGCGCAGGACCGCCCGCGACGTCAGCTCTCCGGCGGCGTAGCCCCGGATGAACCGCGTCATGTCACGCGGGGTGGAGACGATCCCGCCCGAGGCCCACACCCCGGACGCGCTGAGCGCCTCGCTGACGTCCTCCGGCGGCGCGGGCGGCTCGACGGCGTACCCGTGCATGTACGGCTCCGGCATCTCGTACCCCAGGGGAAGACTGGTGTCGGTCAGCCCGAGCGGCCGGTAGACGATCCGGCGGAGGAGCTCTTCGTACGGCTTGCGGGTCGCGGCCTCCGCCATCAGGGCGACGGCGATGTTGTCGGAGTTGGAGTACTGGTACCGGGAGCCCGGCGGGAAGCGCAGCGGTTCGTCCGCGACGAAGTCCAGCAGTCGGCGCGGGTCGAAGGTGCGGCGGGGGTCCGCGAGGAGCAGCTCCAGGAACTCCGGGTCCTCGCTGTAGTCGGGCAGTCCACTGGTGTGGTTCAGCAGCTGTCTGAGGGTGACCGAGGACCAGGCGTCCGGCAGCCGGGGCAGGGTGTCGCCGATGGTGCTGTCGAGGTCCAGCTCGCCCTGCTGCACGAGGCGGAGCGCGACGGCGCCGCTGAACGCCTTGGCCGTGCTGGCGATCCGCATGTGGTCGGTGGGCTCGATCGGACGGCCCGTCTCCAGGTCGGCGACACCGGCCCGCAGGACGCGTGGTCTGCCGTCCCGTTGCAGTACGACGATCACGCCGGGCGGTCCTCCGGGGGTGGCGACCAGCTCTTCGAGCTGCTGTTGCAGGGCGCGCTCACCTCGCCCGTCGCCACCGCCGTCGGAGGCGGCGCCCGCTGTCGGGGCGAGGAGCAGACCGCCGAGGCAGGAGGCGCCGAGCAGGGCGACCAGGGAGGGGCGGAGACGGGGCCGGAGGCGAAGGCGGCGGCGGGGGGAGCGCGGACCGCTGCCGGCGTGCGTACCGGCGTGCGGGCGGGAAGCGGGCGTGAGTGACATGGGGGTCCCGGGAGGATCGTCGGGCAGGGGCACCCTCAGCATCGGCCGGGACCACGATGACGCGCGCGCGAGCTTGGGCTGTCCGGGCGGCTCGGCCGCGCGCTCCGTGGTGCGGCGAGCCGCGCCCCCGGGGGCGCGGTCAGTGTGCCGCGAACTGCGCGCCGGTCCGCTGCACGACGTCCGGCCGCACCGTGAGGCCCTCGACGGTCAACCGCTCCCCGTAGATGTCGGTGATCCGGAGCGCGCCGCCGCACCCGGCGCCCTGCTCGGAGAGGAAGTAGTTGTACTCGGTGCGCGGCAGCGGGGTCCAGGCGCCACCGGCGCGGACCTCCAGCCGGGCCACCGGGTTCCGGTGTCCGATCACCTGGATGCCGCACCAGTACTGGCTGGAGCCGGTCTTGTACCGGATCGAGAGGGTGTCGGAGGTGGCGGGGCTCAGCAGGTTCCAGGTGATCGGTATCTCGCCGCGCGAGGGCGCGGCGAGCTTGGCGAAGGCCTCGGCGCTGAGGTCGAGTTGGCCGGGCCTGCACGGTGAGGGGCACTCGTTGGTGATCCTGACCGTGACGGCGGCGCCGCCCGCCGCGCGGACGCGCACATACGCCCCGCAGGCCTTGGACACCTCGTAGTCGGTGGTGTTCATCGCCGCCGTCATGACGTCGTCGCCCGCGCCGAACGAGCAGGCGCCGTTCCCGCCGGGTCCGGCGTCGTAGAAGGTGGCGACCCCCTCGTAGTCGACCCCGGGACGTATCCGTCCCGCCAGCTGTCCCGAGGCGGAGCCGGACCGTCCGGTGGCGGCGGTCGGCTGCCTGGTGGGCTCGGTGGCCGGGGTCGCCGACGGGGTGGTCTTCGAGGCCGACGGGGACGGCGACTTCGAGGGGGTGGCGGAGGGCTTCTTCCGCTCCGGTGTGCCGGAGGGCGGCGCGGGCGCCCGGGTGGTGGCCGCGGCGGGGGTGGCCCCGGTCTTTCCGGCGGCCTCGGTGTCGGTGTCGCGGTCGGGGCCGAAGGCGATCACGAGTGATGCGGCGAGCCCGACGGCCGCCACGGCGGCGACGGACAGGAGGGCGGTGCGCCGCCTGGGGCGGCGGGTGGAGCGGTGGGAACGGGCTGCCACGTTCAAATCCTTCGATTCCGTGCCTGGTTCGAGAGAAAGCGTGATGCATGTGTGGCTCGCGTGAAAGGAGCTTGCCACTCATCGGTTGCCGCCGGGGCCGGAATGGTTGCCTTCGAAAGGGAGCCGGCGCGAAGCTGCGATCGTAGAATGATCGATCGTTTTCTTCGTCGGGGAGGTTGGGGATGTCACGTCCGGTCACGGTGGTCACGGGAGGGAGCCGGGGGATCGGTGCCGCCACCTGCCTGCGGCTCGCCGCGGACGGGCACGACGTGGTGGTGGGCTATGTGAACGACGGCGCGGCGGCCGAGTGGATCGCGACGGGGGCGCGGGCCAACGGCGCGCGCTGTGTCACGGTGAAGGCGGACACCTCGGTGGAGGCCGATGTGGACCGGCTGTTCGAGACGGCGGCGGACCGGCTCGGACCGGTGACCGGGCTGGTCAACAACGCCGGGGTGACCGGCCCGTTCGGGAGGCTGGCGGACACCGACACGGAGGTGCTGCGGCGGGTGGTGGAGGTCAACCTGCTCGGCGTACTGCTGTGTTCGCGCAGGGCGGCCAAGGCGATGGCGGCCTGGGGGACCGGCGCCATCGTCAACGTGTCCTCGGCGGCGGCCACACTGGGCAGTCCCGGTGAGTACGTCCACTATGCGGCGACCAAGGCGGCGGTCGACACGCTGACCATGGGGCTGGCGAAGGAGCTCGGACCGGACGGCATTCGGGTCAACGCGGTCGCGCCCGGGGTCATCGACACCGAGATCCACGCGCGGATGGGCGACCCCGAACGCCCCGAACGGATCGCCGCGTCCGTGCCTCTGCGCCGCCCCGGTCGGGCCGATGAGATCGCCTCGGCCATCGCCTGGCTCATGTCTCCGGAGGCCTCGTACACGACGGGGGCGGTGCTGCGGGTGGCCGGGGGGCGGTGAGGCGCCGGGGGGGCGGCCGGCACAGGCCGTGTGGGGTTGCTCGCGCGGTTCCCCCCTTGGGCGGCGGCGCACTCACTCGGCCGGTGAGCGGACGCCGCCCCTCTGGTCGATCAGCCGTTGGAACGCGGTCGGTATGAGCCGGTCGGCCAGGAACTCCCTGACCCGGGCGGCGCATCGGAGCGGGTCCGACCGGCTCGTGTCGCACTCGACGTCGTAGAGCCCGTGGGCGTGGACCTGCTCCAGCTGCCGTGCCGCGAGCCCGGCAGGCCGGTCGCCACGCTCCCGTTCGCGCCGCTCCAGCTCGTCGCGGTCGCAGTGCACGCCGACGAACACGACGTCCTGGGGCGCGAACAGGTCGAGGCAGTCCCGCAGTCGCCACTCCGCGCTCAGGACATGGTCCATGACGACGTTGTTGCCGGCGGCGGCCATGCCGGCGATCGCGCGGTGGTAGCCCCGCCAGGTGCGGTGCAGGACGTCGGTGAGCTGGTCGGGCGGCATCTCCTGACGGGTCCGCATGGCGTGGAACGCGTCGACCGGGATGTGGAAGTACGGCTCGTCGAGGATGCGCAGCAGCTCCCTCGCGATGCTCGACTTCCCCGAACTGGACGTGCCGTTCAGGAAGATGATCAGGCCGCCGGGGGTGCGGTCCTGTGCGCGGGAGCTCCGTGACACGTGGGTGCTCGGTGGCACATGGGCGCTCCGCGGCTCCTGGGTGTGCTGAGGCGTCGCGGTCACGCGGCCTCGATCACCTCTCCCCGGATCGCCGCGGCCCACTCCACGACCAGCAGTTCGTACTCCGCCCGCTCCTGGGCCGACAGCGATGCGCCCGCGTGGCGCCACAGGGCTCTGATCCGGTCGTTCAAGTCGTCGGCGGACCGCACGGAACCACGGGCGGGGGAGTCGGGGGACATGCGGACAAGAGTAGGCGCCCGGCCTGACAGTGCGCTACCGGGCGGCTACGGATGTCGTATGTGGTTGGTCACGGAAGGGAGTTGGGGAGGGACGGGCTGTCCGGGCCGGCGCCCGTCAGCTCCCCGACTCGCCGGCGTGCGGGCTCAGGACGCCGGTGGAGACCAGGACGACGATGAGGATGCCGAGGGCGATGCGGTACCAGACGAACGGCATGAAGCTCTTGGTGGAGATGAACTTCATGAACCACGCGATGACCGCGTAACCGACGAAGAAGGCGATGACCGTGGCGAAGATCGTCGGGCCCCAGGAGACATGGCCGCCCTCCATCGCGTCCTTGAGCTCGTAGCCGCCCGAGGCGATCACGGCCGGGATGGCGAGGAGGAAGGAGTAGCGGGCCGCGGCCTCGCGCTTGTAACCCATCAGGAGGCCACCGCTGATGGTGGCGCCGGAGCGGGAGACGCCGGGGACGAGGGCCATGGCCTGGCAGAGGCCGAAGATCAGACCGTCCTTGACGCTGAGCTGTTCGAGGCTCTTGCGCTCCTTGGCGGCGCGGTGCTTGCCACCGGTCTCGTCGCGTGCGGCGAGGCGGTCCGCCACGCCCAGGACGATGCCCATGACGATCAGCATGGTCGCCGTGATGCGCAGATCGCGGAACGGGCCCTCGATCTGGTCCTTGAGGGTCACGCCGAGGACACCGATCGGGATGGAGCCCACGATCACCAGCCAGCCCATCTGGGCGTCGTGGTCGCTCCGCATCTCCTTGTTGAACAGGGAGCGGGACCACGCCGAGATGATGTTGACGATGTCCTTGCGGAAGTAGATGAGCACCGCGGCCTCGGTGCCGATCTGGGTGATCGCGGTGAAGGCCGCGCCCGGGTCCTCCCAGCCGGAGAAGGCGGCCGTCAGGCGCAGGTGCGCGCTGGAGGAGATGGGGAGGAATTCGGTCAGCCCCTGGACGAGTCCGAGGATGAGGGATTCAAACCAAGACATGAAGTTACGTGGTCCAAGCGCTGATCGTGGAGGGCCGACGGAAGACGTGCCGCGCCGCGGGGCGGGTGATCACAGGTGCTGGGGGCAGCCTAGCGCCCCGTGAGCACGGGGCTGTCACCGGGTTTCGCGGGGCCGTTCGGGGTCCGGGCGGAGAGTGTGCGGGGGACGGGTGGAGCGCGGGCGTTCCGAGGCGTGGAACGGCCGGATCCGTGGTGTTGACCAGTCACTATGTCCGCACATACTTTGCTGGCGAGGGAAAGCGCTTGCAGTGCGAGGGTCGCCGTTCCGCCGGAGCCCCCGCCACCAGGCGTCCGCCACCGTCCGATGTCACGTTCGATGGAGTGCTGATCACGTCCATGCCCACACCCAGCAACGACCCGAGCCCGACTCCGGACCACCGACCCGACCGTCACCCGGCCCCCCTGGCCGGCCGCCGGGTGCGGGCCGCGATCGTCGGCATCGGCGCCATCGGCGGCGGCTCCCACCTGCCCGCGCTCGCGCGCCTCGCCGAGGAGGGCGAGACCGAGGTCGTCGCCGCCGTCGACATCGACGCCGACGCCGTGGCCAAGTTCTGCGCCGGGCACGGCATCCCGCACGGCTACACCGATCTGGACCGCATGCTGGCGGAGCAGCGGCCCGACCTGGTCAGCATCTGCACCCCGCCGACCCTGCACCGCGACCAGACGATCACCGCGCTGCGGGCCGGCGCCTGGGTGTGGTGCGAGAAGCCGCCGGTGCCGACGCTCGCCGACTTCGACGCCGTCGAGGCCGAGGAGGGCGCGGCGACCGGGGGCCCCTACGCCTCGATCGTCTTCCAGCACCGTTTCGGTTCCGGCGCGCGCCACGTCCGGCAGCTGATCGCCGAGCGGAGCCTCGGGCGTCCGCTGGTCGCGCACTGCCAGACCACCTGGTACCGGGACACCGCCTACTACGCCGTCCCCTGGCGAGGCCGCTGGGCCACCGAGGGCGGCGGGCCCGCCATGGGACACGGCATCCACCAGATGGACCTGCTGCTCGATCTGCTCGGCCCGTGGAGCGAGGTCCGGGCCATGGCCGGGCGGCTGGTCCACGACGTGGAGACCGAGGACGTCTCCACGGCCCTCGTGCGCTTCGAGAGCGGCGCCCTGGCCACCGTCGTCAACAGCGTCCTCAGCCCCGACGAGGTCAGCCGCATCCGCATCGACTGCGAGCGCGCCACCGTCGAGCTGACCCATCTGTACGGCCACTCCAACGCCGACTGGTCCGTCACCCCGGCCCCCGGCACCCCGGAGGGGGACGCGGCGGCCTGGCGGGACTTCGGCGAGGACGTGCCCAGTTCGCACCTGGCCCAGCTGCGCGAGCTGGTGGCGAGCATGCGCGCGGGCGAGCGGCCGCGCAGCAGCGGCGCCGACGGGCGGACGAGCCTGGAGTTGATCGCCGCCCTGTACAAGTCGGCGTTCACGGACGCGACCGTACGGCGTGGCGAGATCGGACCCGGGGACCCGTACTACACGGCCATGCACGGAGGCGCCCCCGGCTGGGCGCCCGGAACCGTCCAGGTGTCCGTCGACGCGAGCTCCGTCGGCACGAGTGAGGAGATCACCGCATGACCTTCCACGACGGGCTGCGCGTGGTCCACGCACACGGCGACCGGATCACGGTCACCGAACCCACCACGGGCGTCGAGCTGGTGAGCTACGTCTACCGGCCGGAGGCGGCCTGGGAGGCCCCGAAGCCGTATCTGCACCCGATCCGGACGCTGGCCGGGGACGTCGTCACCGACTTCCGGCCCAACGACCACCGCTGGCACAAGGGGCTGCAGCTGACGGCCTCGCACCTGTCGGGCCAGAACCTGTGGGGCGGCAACTCGTACGTCCACGGCGAGGGCTATCTGCCGATCCCCGAGCGGGTCGGCTCGATGGCGCACGCCGGCTTCGACGTCGTCGAGTCGGACGGCGAGCGGGTCGTGATCGCCGAGCGGCTGACCTGGCGCCCGTACACCGGGGAGCTGTGGGCCGACGAGGAGCGCCGCATCGAGATCCACGACGTGGACACCGAGTCCGGATCGTGGGCGTTGACCTGGACGAGCGCGATCACCAACCGCCGGGACGAGCCGCTGCTGTTCGGCAGCCCGACCACCGCCGGGCGGGAGATGGCCGGCTACACCGGACTGTTCTGGCGCGGTCCGCGCGCCTTCCGGGACGGGCGGATCATCGGGCCCGACACCGAGGGGCCCGGGCTGATGGGCGAGCAGGCGCCCTGGCTGGCGTACTCGGGCGAGCACGACGGCACCGACGGTCACGCCACACTCGTCTTCGCGCACGCCCCCGAGAACGACCACACGGGAGCCGAGGGCGCCCACCCGGCGCACTGGTTCGTCCGCAACGAGCCGTTCGCCGCCGTCGCCCCCTCGTGGGCGTTCTTCGAGGAGCTGGAGCTGGCTCCGGGCGAGACGCTCACCCGCCGTTACCGGGTCGTCGTGGCGGACGGCTCCTGGGAACGGGAGGAGATCGCCAAGTACCTGGAGGCGCACCCGTGGTGAGCGGCTACGAGGGACTGCCGGGCGGGGTCGCCCTCTCGCACCTGTCCGTGTACGACTGGCCCGCCGCGGACGGGGTCTGCGGCGGAACTCCCCATATGCACCTGACCTGTTCGGAGGCGTACGTCGTCACCGGCGGGCGCGGGGCCGTGCAGACCCTGACGGCCTCGGGGTACGAGGTCACGCCGCTGGCGCCCGGGACGGTCGCCTGGTTCACGCCCGGCACCATCCACCGACTGGTCAACGAGGACGAGCTGCGCATCACCGTCCTCATGCAGAACAACGGGCTCCCGGAGGCGGGCGACGCGGTCCTCACGCTGCCTGCGGAGTACCTGACGGATCCGGAGACGTACGCCGCGGCCACCCGTATCCCGGTGGACGTCCCGGAGGAGGAGCGGGAGCGCGCCGCGCGGGCCCGGCGCGACCTCGCCCTGGAGGGCTACCGGGCACTGCGGGAGGCGTCCGGGCCCGAGCCGCTCGCCGCGTTCCACCGGGCCGCCGCGGCGCTCGTACGGCCCCGGCTCGCGCAGTGGCGGGCGCGGTGGGAGCGGGGTGCGCGTGCGGCCGCCGCCGCGACCGGGGAGCAGCTTCATCGGCTGGAGCGGGGGGACGTGTCCCATCTGGCCGATGCCGGGGTGTGGGCCGAGAGGCCTTCCGAGTCCGGGAAGTTCGGGATGTGTGGGCGGTTGGACGTCTACAAGGGGGACTGAGCAGGCGGTTTCGGTCGCCTGGAGCCCGGCGAGTGCTGTGGTTGAGCGGCTGCGCGTGGTGTGTGGTCGCTCGCGCGGTTCCCCGCGCCCCTATGGGGCGGGTGTGGTCGGGCCTTTCACCGACCATCCAGGGGTCTGGGGGCGGGCCTTGAGGTCCTCGTGGTGGATCTCGGTGCCGCAGGCCGCGCAGGTGACCGTCGGGACCAGTGCCTCGCCGCAGGCGTGTTCGACCACCATGGGGCGGTCGTCGTCCGTGCGCAGGTGGCGGTCGCCCCATGCCATGAGGGTCATCAGGACCGGCTCCAGTTCGAGCCCCGCCCGGGTGGGCCGGTACTCGAAGCGCCGCGGACGCTCGCTGTAGGCGTGCTTGTCCAGGACGCCCGCGTCCACCAGACGCCGGAGGCGGGTCGCCAGCACGTCGCGCGGTGCCCCGATGTTGCGGACCAGCTGGTCGAAGCGGCCGTTGCCGAGGCAGACCTCGCGCAGGACCAGCAGGGAGTACTTCTCGCCGACGATCGCCAGGGTGTCGGCGATGGAACACGGGCGCGGATCTCGGGAGGCGGGCATGTGCCCAGTCTAGGGGAGGGTTTGTTTTTCCAACTCACGCGGCTATGGTGAGTTGGAAATCCATACTGACTCGTGGTCGTGGAGGACGGATCCATGCGTGACGCCGTGATCGTCGAAGCCGTACGCACACCCCTGGGCAAGGGGAAGCCGAACGGCGCCCTCGCCCATGTCCACCCCGTCGAACTCCTCGCCCACACCCTGCGCGCCCTCGTCGAGCGTTCCGGCATCGATCCGGCGCTCGTCGACGACGTCATCGGCGGCACCGTCGACCAGGTGGGCGAGCAGGCCATGAACACCACCCGCTACGCCGTCCTGTCGGCCGGCTTCCCGGAAACGGTCCCCGCGACCACGGTCGACCGGCAGTGCGGCTCCTCCCAGCAGGCCGTGCACTTCGCCGCCCAGGGCGTCATGTCGGGGGCGTACGACCTCGTCGTCGCCTGCGGGGTGGAGTCGATGAGCCGGGTGCCGATGTGGTCCAACGTGCCGCCCGGCACGGATCCGTTCGGCCCGGGCGTCGCCGCGCGCTACCCCGAGGGGCTCGTGCCCCAGGGCATCAGCGCCGAACTGATCGCCGCGAAGTGGTCGATCGGGCGTGCACAGATGGACGAGTTCGCGGTGTCGTCCCATCACAGGGCCGCGGCCGCCTGGGAGAGCGGCCTCTTCGACGCGGAGGTCGCGCCGCTCGACGGGGTGACCCGCGACGAGTGCGTACGGCCCGGCAGCACGCCCGAGATCCTGGCCGGGCTCAGGCCCGCCTACCACGACCCCGGGTTCGCCGAGCGGTTCCCGCAGATCGAGTGGAACGTCACCGCCGGGAACGCCAGCCCCGTCAACGACGGGGCGTCGGCCGTGCTCGTCGCGTCCGCCGAGACGGCGGCACGGCTGGGGCTGCGTCCCCTCGCCCGGCTCCACTCCTTCGCCGTCACCGGCTCGGATCCGCTGCTGATGCTCACGGGCGTCGTCCCGGCCACCGAGAAGGTGCTGCGCCGGGCGGGGCTGACCCTCGACGACATCGATCTCTTCGAGGTCAACGAGGCGTTCGCCGCCGTCGTGCTCGCCTGGCAGCAGGAGACGGGAGCCGACCTGGACAAGGTCAACGTCCACGGCGGCGCCATCGCCCTGGGGCATCCGCTGGGGGCCAGCGGGACCCGACTGACGACGACGCTGGTGCACGCGATGCGGGAGCGCGGCGCCCGCTATGCCCTGCAGACCATGTGCGAGGCGGGTGGGCTGGCCAACGCGATGGTGCTGGAGGCCGTGTGAGGCGAGGGCCGTCCGGTCCCGTGTGAGGCGAGGGCCGTCCGGTCCGCGGGCCGGGTGCGGGTGGGTCCGCGGGCCGGGCGCGGGTGGGTGCGGTGTCAGCGGGCCCGCAGGTGGTGCCGCTTGCGCCACGCCACCGCCGCGCCGATCAGGGCCGGGACCGCGATGCAGGCCATGGCGATCAGGAAGGCCGGGGAGGTCGGCGACGAGGCGCGGGCACCGGCCACGGCGTAGGCGGCGGTGTTCGGGATGGAGCCGAGGGCGGTGGCCAGGAGGAAGGGCAGGTAGCCCATGCGGGAGACGGAGGCGCAGTAGTTGGCCGCCCAGAAGGGCACTCCGGGGAAGAGACGGGCCGCCAGCATCGAGCGGAACCCGTGGCGGCTGAGCTGGCCGTCCGCCGACTTCAGCCAGCGGTGGCGCAGCAGCGGACGCAGGGCGTCCTGACCGAGGAGCCGCCCCAGGCCGAAGGCGAGGCCGGCGCCGAGGACCGTGCCCGCGAGCGCCGACGCCAGACCGAGCTGGGAGCCGAAGAGCGCGCCCGCCGCGATGTTGAGGATCGGGCGGGGGACGAAGGCGACCGTGCACAGTCCGTACGCCACCGCGAACATCACGGCCGCGGCGGCACCGCTCAGCTGGGGCGGCCAGCCGTCGGCCAGCAGCCGCTGCGGCTCGAACAGCAGCACCGTGGACACGGCGGCCAGGAGCAGGGTGACGAGCAGCGAGAACCGCGCCCACGGCGAGAGCAGCACGCTGCCCCAGCGGGCGGCGCGCCCCGGTGGCACGGCCGGGACCGTGACGGGTGTGGCGACGGCGAGCTCCGTGGCGGCGGTCCGGGGAAGGACAGTGGCGGTGCCCCCAGAGCGGGTGGTGGCATCGAGCATTCGTCGACGGTAACCGACCCGTGTCCGGGTATGCCGTACGGGACGTCTCACGGGCGTCACAGCAAGCGGAACAACAGGCTCGCCGGGCGGGGTGCGTCCGGACCTCGGCCGGGCACGGCGCACCGTGCTGCCTGCGCCTTCCGGACCACGGGCCCGACCCGCGCACCGTTCACCCCGTGGGCTGCCCTGTGAAGCATCTCTCTTCCGCTTCCTCTCGGAACTCCCGCGCACCGAAAACCATTCGACGCGGGCCGACTTGTCGACGAGGATCGACCTCATGTTCCGGCACGCCTTCGCTCTCGCCGCATCCGCCACAGTCGCGGATGCCCCGAAGGCTGCCCTTCTGATCGTCGTGGCCGCCGCAGACGGCGCCCGAAGCTGACCCTTCCCGGACATTCCGGCGGACCCCGCAGGGGGAGGGTCGGCAGGACCTCGGGGTCCCCGTCCCGGCCGCCGACCTGTGCCGCCGGGGCCATCACCCAGTACCGCTGAAGAGGCTTCGAGGTACCGCCATGTCCAAGACTGCTTACGTCCGTACGAAACCGCATCTCAACATCGGCACGATGGGTCACGTCGACCACGGCAAGACCACCCTGACCGCCGCCATCACCAAGGTCCTCGCCGAGCGCGGGGCCGGCACGTTCGTCCCGTTCGACCGCATCGACCGCGCCCCGGAGGAGGCGGCGCGCGGCATCACCATCAACATCGCGCACGTCGAGTACGAGACCGACACCCGGCACTACGCGCACGTCGACATGCCCGGCCACGCCGACTACGTCAAGAACATGGTCACCGGGGCCGCGCAGCTCGACGGGGCGATCCTCGTCGTCTCCGCGCTCGACGGGATCATGCCGCAGACCGCCGAGCACGTGCTGCTCGCCCGGCAGGTGGGCGTCGACCACATCGTCGTCGCCCTCAACAAGGCCGACGCGGGCGACGAGGAGCTCACCGACCTCGTCGAGCTGGAGGTCCGCGACCTGCTCTCCGCGCACGGCTACGGCGGTGACTCCGTCCCCGTCGTCCGGGTCTCCGGACTGAAGGCGCTCGAAGGGGACCCGCGGTGGACGGCGTCGATCGACGCGCTGCTGGACGCCGTGGACACCTACGTCCCGATGCCGGAGCGGTACGTGGACGCGCCGTTCCTGTTGTCCGTCGAGAACGTGCTGACGATCACCGGTCGGGGGACCGTCGTCACCGGGGCCGTCGAGCGGGGCACCGTCCGGGTGGGGGACCGTGTCGAGGTGCTGGGCGCCGAGATCGAGACCGTCGTCACCGGCGTCGAGACCTTCGGCAAGCCCATGGAGGAGGCCCAGGCCGGGGACAACGTGGCGCTGCTGCTGCGCGGGGTGGGACGGGACGCCGTCCGACGCGGGCATGTCGTGGCCGCGCCCGGCAGCGTCGTGCCCAGGCGGCACTTCACCGCGCAGGTGTATGTGCTGTCGGCCCGGGAGGGAGGTCGCACGACCCCGGTGTCCAGCGGGTACCGGCCCCAGTTCTACATCCGTACGGCGGACGTGGTGGGCGACATCGACCTCGGTGAGGCCGCCGTCGCCCGGCCGGGGGACCGGGTCACGATGAGCGTGGAGCTGGGCCGGGAGGTTCCGCTGGAGCCGGGGCTCGGGTTCGCGATCCGCGAGGGCGGCCGGACCGTGGGGGCGGGGACCGTGACGGCCGTTCGGTAGGCGGGTCGCCGCGGGCGGGGGACCGAGGGCCGGCGTCGGCCGGTCGCGCGGTCCCCCGTGCCCGTCGCGGCGCGTTCGCTGCACCAGAATGGGGATCGTGAACGAAGCCATACCCGTGTCCCGTGCCATCGATCGGGGCACCGCCAAGCTCATGCCCGACGTAGACCGGGAGCGGGCCTGGCTGTTGACCGTGGACGGGGCGCCGCAGTCGTACGTCGATCTGGACGAGCCCACCCACCTGGAGTTCGAGTACGCGCGGCGGCTCGGGCACGTCCTGGACACGGTGGCGGAGCCGGGGCTGCCGCTCGACGTGGTGCATCTCGGCGGGGGCGCGCTCACCCTGCCCCGGTACGTGGCCGCCACCCGGCCCGGGTCCCGGCAGCGGGTCGTGGAGTACGACAGGGGACTGCTGGGCCTGGTCGTCGAGCAGCTGCCGCCGCCCGACGACGCGGGGATCGCGCTGCACGGGGCGGACGCGCGGGAATGGCTCGAAGCGGCCCCCGCCGACTCCGCGGACGTCCTCGTGGGCGATGTCTTCGGTGGCTCACGGGTCCCGGCGCATCTGTCGACCGTGGGGTACGCGCGGGCCGTCGAACGGGTGCTGCGCGCGGACGGTGTGTATCTCGCGAACCTCGCCGACGCCGCGCCCTTCGCCTATCTGCGGTCCCAACTGGCCACACTGGCGACGGTGTTCCAGGAGCTGGCGCTGATCGCCGAGCCGGCGGTGCTGCGCGGTCGGCGGTTCGGGAACGCCGTGCTGGTCGCCGCCCGTCAGCCGCTCGACCTCGCCGTCCTGACCCGGCGGACCGCCGCCGACGCCTTCCCCGCGCGGGTCGAGCACGGTTCGGCGTTGCGCGCGTTCGTCGGTGGTGCCGCGCCCGTGCGTGAGGAGGAGGCCGTGCCGTCACCCGAGCCGCCCGACGGGGCCTTCGGCATCGGCTGAGCCGGGTTCGCCGTCGGCGGCCGGGGCGGCCTCGGTCCGGGCCACCGGGGTGCCGCGCCGGGTCAGGTCGCGTACGTCCCGTACGCAGAGCACCGCCGCCGTCGCGACCACGCACAGCCCGGCGCAGCCCCACAGGGCCGCCGTCCGTCCGAAGGCGCTCTCCGCCGGGCCCGCCAGGGCCGCGGCGAGCGGCACCATGGCCACCGAGCCGAACCAGTCGTACGCGGAGACCCGGGACAGCTTGTCCTCGGGGATCTCCTGGTGCAGCGCGGTCATCCAGGAGACGCCGAAGACCTCGATCGACAGACCGCTGACGAACATGGCGAGGCACAGCACGGCGATCGGTACCGGCACGGCCAGCGCGGCGGAGGGCAGGGCGAAGGGGAAGACGCACAGGACGCCCACGAGGAGGAGACGGCGTGGTTTCCAGCGGGCCATGAGCAGCGCTCCGGCGGCATTGCCGGCCCCGAAGAAAGCCAGGGCCAGACCCCAGGGGCCCGGCCCGCCCAGGCTGTCCCGGGCGACCTGCGGGCCGTAGACCGCGTCGGCGGCGACGATGACCGCGTTCACCAGGGAGAACTGGACCACGATCGCCCACAGCCAGGTACGGCCGGTGAACTCCCGCCAGCCGTCCCGGAGATCCGCGAGCAGCCCGCCGCCCGCCCCGCGCTCGGGTATGTGGCTCACGTCGAGGAAGGCGCGCAGCGCGCCGGCCAGGGCGAACGCCGCCGCGTCCACCGCGAGCACCCAGCCGGGGCCGATCACCGCGATCAGGGCGCCGCCGAGCGCCGCGCCGCTCATGGTCGCGCCCTGCGACGCGAAGCGGAACAGCGCGAAGGCCCGGCCCGCCTGCTCGGCGGTGACGGAGGACAGGAGCATGCCCTCGGCGGCAGGGCCGAAGAACGCCTGGCCGACGCCGCCGAGCGCGGAGAGCAGCATCATCTGCCACAGAAGCGCCTCGCCGGTGAGGACGAGGACGGCGAAGGCGGCCTGGGAGAGACAGTTGAGGACGTTCGCCGCGACCATCACCCGGTGCCGGGGCAGCCGGTCGGCGATCGCGCCGCCGACCAGCAGGAACAGCACCAGCGGCAGGGTGCGCGCCGCCGCGACCAGGCCGACGTCCCCGCCGTCGCCGCCCGCCTCCAGGACCGCGAACGCGGCCGCGATCAGGGCGCCGTTGCTGCCCAGGTTGGTGACGACCGCGGCCGTCGTCAGCAGGGTGTAGTTGCGGCCGGCCCAGGCGGGGCGGCGACGGGGGGCGGCGGGAGTGGTCACCCGCCGACTATCGCCGCCCCGGCACCTTCTGCCAAACCGTTTCCGCACCGGGTACGGCGGGATCGGGCCAGGTGGAGCCGCCCCTGTAGCCGCCCCTGGAGTCGTGCCGTGAGCGGTGCCGTGGAGCCGACGCCGGGCGGGGCGGCCTCGTGGTGCCCGCTCAGCCGCCCGTCGGGTCGCCGTACAGCCGTACCGTGCTGAGGATCTTCTGCACCGTCGCGTCCGGGACCTCCTCCTGGACGTCCTTGGCGCCGTGGAAGGTCCAGGAGACGTAGTCACCGGCCGAGTTCTTGAAGGCGAACGTGGTCGCCTTGCCGTCGGTGTCGCACTTGTCCTTCTTGGTGACGCCCTTGGAGTACGTGGTGGCGACACTGCCCTCGACGCCCGACGCCGTGGTGTACGCCTTGGGCTTGCCGATGGTCATCTTCTTCTTGGAGGCGGCCTTCTGGTCCGTGTAACCGCCGAAGACCCACCACGCGGAGTCGTTGCGGGCGATGTCCTCGGTGCCCTTGGCGCCCTGCTGGCCCTTGGTGCCGACGGCGGCGAGGGAACTCGACTCCTCGTTGCCGTCCTTGTCGTCGTCGGAGACGCAGTACTTCTCCTTGAGGATGGCGGGTGCCGACATCCCGATGAGGACCGAGCCGTCGCCCTTCTCGGAGTCCTCGAAGCCGATGAAGGTGTCGGGCGACTGCACCTCCCACTCGGCGGGCACGTCGAAGGCCGTGCCCCACTTCGGGTTGACGACGACCTTCCACCCCTCGACGGTCGGCTTCGCGCCCGCGTCCTCGCCGCGCGGGTTGTCCTCGGTGCTCTCGGACGCGGTCGGCGACGGCGAGGCCGAGGGAGCCGACTGGGTCTTCGACTCGTCCTTGTCACCGTCACCGCCGAGCACCAGGAAGCCCGTCACACCGGCCGCGACGACGACGGCCGTGGCCGCGATGATCGCGATCAGCTTCGTCCGGTTGCCGCCGCCTCCGCCCGGCGGCACCGGCGGGCCCGCGGGGGCCTGCGCGCCCCACTGCGGTTGCTGCCCGTACTGGGCCTGCTGGCCCGTCGACTGGTATCCGTGCTGCTGGTAGGGGTTCGGCTGCTGGTACCCCTGCTGTTGGTATCCCGGCTGTACCGGCTGCCCCGACTGGTCGTACCCCGGCTGCTGGTACGGGTTCGGCTGCTGCGGTTGGTGCTCGCCCCCGGGCGGCTGCTGCTGTCCTGGCCACATGGCTCGTAACCATAGATGCGCCGGGGGGCGGGGTGCCACGGGAGTCCACGAAGCTGTTTCGCGGTCGGGACGAACGACTCCAAATCGCCACGGGCGGAGGACTTTTGTCCCGCCGCCGCCCGGGCCGGCAGGAGGTGAAGGGCTCCGCGCGGGGGCGCCGGGTTCTCGGACGCGAACGTCGTTGCCCGGCGAGCGCCCCTGGTCATCGCTGCCTACTCGTGGGTAACATCGCGCCATGAGCGCAGACCAGATGTCGATCGGCGAGATGCTCGCCGCCACCGTGCCGATGGCCAGGACCCTGAGGCTGGAGTTCCTGGAGACCAGTCCGGAGAAGGCCGTGGTGGCACTGCCGGACGAGGGCGAGTTCCACAACCATGTCGGCGGTCCGCACGCCGGTGCGATGTTCACGCTGGGCGAGACGGCGAGCGGGGCGGTCGTGCTCGCCGCGTTCGGGGACCAGCTCTCCCGCGCCGTGCCGCTCGCGGTCCGCGCGGAGATCGCGTACAGGAAGCTCGCGATGGGGCCCGTCACGGCCACCGCCACGCTCGGCCGGCCCGCGGCCGAGGTCGTCGCCGAGCTCGACGCCGGACAGCGCCCGGAGTTCCCCGTGGCCATCGCCATCCAGCGCGCCGACGGGGCCGTGACCGGGGAGATGACGGTCGTCTGGACCCTGCGCCCCAACGCCTGACCTCGGTGCCCCCGCTCCCGGCCCCGATGCCTCGGCCCTCGTCGCCCTCCCGCCCCTCAACGGCGCGGCGAGGGCGGCTTGTTCATGTCATTGACACGAGTCACCCTCGGCTCTAGTTTCCCGGCCGACACGCGCACGACGTCCACCACGACGGCCTGCACGAAGGAGTGACGGCTCATGTCAGAAACGGTGTCCCGGCGTTACGGCGCCCTTCGCCCAGGACGGCCGGACCGTGGCCCGAGACGGCGGGGCGCGGCGGCGACCTCCCTCGTGGCCGCCCTCGCCGCCGCGCTCTCCGCCGCCCTGCTGACCCCCGCACCGGCGCGGGCGGCGGCCACACAGCCGGCGCTCGTCCGTACCGAGGCGGGCTGGGTCCGGGGCGAGACCACCGCCGAAGGGCGGCAGTTCCGCGGCATCCCCTACGCCCAGCCGCCCGTCGGGCACCTCCGCTGGGCCGAGCCGCGGCCCGTCCTGCCCTGGCAAGGGGTGCGCGAGGCGGCCGAGTTCGGCGACAGATGTGTGCAGACGGCCAGTTGGGACCCCGGCTACGAGGAGCCGAGCCACACCGAGGACTGTCTGGACCTCAACGTGTACACCCCACCGGGCAGCGCACGCCGACCGGTCATGGTCTGGCTGCACGGCGGCGGGCTCACCGCGGGCGCCGGCGAGGACGTCGTGCCGGACGCCTTCGCCCGCCGCACCGGCACCGTCGTCGTGACCGTCAACTACCGCCTCGGCGCCATGGGTTTCCTCGCCACGCCCGACCTCGACGACGAGGCCCGCGACGGCGTCTCCGGCAACTACGGGATGCTCGACCAGCAGGCCGCCCTGCGCTGGGTCAGGACCAACATCGGCCGCTTCGGCGGCGATCTGCGGCGGGTCACCGTGGCGGGCGAGTCCGCCGGTGGCCGCTCGGTCTGCACCCAGCTGGCCTCGCCGACCGCGCGGGGCCTGTTCCGCGCCGGGATCGTGCAGAGCGGCGCGTACGGCGACTGCGCCGCCCGCACCCGTCAGGCGGCGGTGGACCAGGGCCGGACCTTCCTCGCCCGGCTGGACTGTGCGGACGTGGCCTGCCTGCGCGGCAGGCCGGCCGAGGAGATCCTCGCCGCCCAGGCGGGCCTGAACTGGGGCCCCGTCGTCGGCGGTGACTTCCTGCCCGTGCAGCCGGCCCAGGCCTACGCCGAGGGGGCGGCGGCCGGTGTGCCGGTCCTCAACGGCGCCAACCAGGACGAGGGCCGGCTCTTCGCCTTCGCCCGCTTCGACGGGGCCGGCGCGCCGCTCACCGCCGAGCGGTACCCGACCGTCCTGCGCACCGACTTCGGCGACCGCGCCCTGGAGCGCTACCCGCTGTCCGCCCACCCCTCGCCGACCGTCGCGTACGCCACCGCCCAGGGCGACCAGCGCTTCGCCTGCCCCGCGCTGCGGCTGAACCGGGCCCTCGCCGGACGCGGCCCGGTGTACGCGTACGAGTTCGCCGACCGGACCTCCCCGCCCTTCGCCTCGCTGCGCGACCTGGACACGGACTTCGACTTCGGCGCGACGCATGTCAACGAGGTGCAGTACCTCTTCCGCCACTTCGGCCTGGAGTCACCGCTGAACACCGAGCAGCGCCGGCTCTCGCGCCAGATGACCGACTACTGGGGCTCCTTCATCCGCGACGGGGTGCCGCGGGCCGCGGGACAGCCCACCGTCCCGGCGGGAGGCGGGAAGGTCCTCACGCTCCGCACCGCCGCGGAGGGCGGCAACGCATTGAGCACGGGCGTGCACGGTGAGCACCGGTGCGACCTGTGGGACAACCCGTAGGACTCCGACGCCGTCCGAGTAAGCGGGTAGGCTGCCCCGGCGCGCGCTCCGTCCGGAGTGCGCGCCGGGGGCCTGAGATCCGCCTGATCCACATCATCCGCTGCACGGGAGGAACCGGCTTTGCACGTCCAGGAGTGGCTCGAAACAGTGCCTCCGCTCAGCATCTACCTGTTGGTGGGGCTGGTCATCGGCCTGGAGAGCCTGGGCATCCCGTTGCCGGGCGAGATCATCCTGGTCTCCTCCGCGCTGCTCGCGTCCCAGCACGGAAAGATCGACCCGTTCGTCCTCGGCGCCTGCGCCACCGCCGGCGCGATCATCGGCGACTCCATCGGCTACGCCATCGGACGCAAGGGCGGGCGCCCCCTGCTGGCCAAGCTCAACCGGCGGTTCCCCAAACACTTCAGCGAGAGCAACATCGCCGTCGCCGAGCGGTCCTTCGACCGGTGGGGCATGTGGGCCGTCTTCTTCGGCCGCTTCATCGCCCTCCTCCGCATCTTCGCCGGCCCCCTCGCCGGCGTCCTGCAGATGCCCTACTGGCGCTTCCTCGTCGCCAACGTCCTCGGCGGCATCCTCTGGGCCGGCGGCACCACCGCCGTCATCTACTACGTCGGTGTCGTCGCCGAGGCCTGGCTCAAGCGCTTCTCCTGGCTCGGCCTGGTCCTGGCGGTCCTGATCGGCGTCACCTCGATGCTGGTGATCAAGCGCAAGGCGAAGAAGGCGGCGGAGAAGGCGGAAGCGGCCGAAGGAGAACTGGTCACCGCCGGGGAGTGAGGCACGCGCCGGGAGGGGCGCGTGACCGGCCGCGCACCGCCGGGGGCGGTCTACGCCCCGTACTCCTCCTGCGCCTCCCGGTGCGCCTTGGCCAACTCCGCGTAGTGCGTCCCGTTCAGCGTCACCAACTCCCGCTCCTCATCGGTGAGCGGCCGCTTCACCTTCGCCGGCACCCCCGCCACCAGCGACCCGGGCGGCACCCGCATCCCCTGCGGCACCAGGGCCTGGGCGGCGACCAGCGACCCCGCACCGATCACCGCGCCGTTCAGCACGGTCGCGCCCATCCCGATCAGACAGTCGTCCTCGACGGTCGCCCCGTGCACCACCGCGTTGTGCCCGATCGACACCCGCTCGCCGATCGAGACGGGAAAACCGGGATCGACGTGCAGCGTGCAGTTGTCCTGGACGTTGGCGTCCGCGCCGATGACGATCGGCTCGAACTCGGCCCGCAGCACCGCCCCGTACCAGACGCTCGCTCCCGGCCGCAGGGTCACGTCGCCGATCACCGTCGACGTGGGGGACACGAACGCGGCATCCTCCACCTCCGGCTTCTTGCCGCCGAACGTCGTGATCAGGGCCCGCTGCCGGTTCATCGCCGCCTCCAGATGCTGGGTGAAGATCAGTCCTCACCCGCACCGTAAGCCATGGGGTGGGCGTCGCGTGGGGTGAAGATCACAGCAGTACGGCGTCATGCGGGTGCCGCCCGGTGAGTACGGTGAGCGGGTGCCGAAGAAGAACACGTTCTCGTCCTGGTCGGGCCGCCTCGCGCAGCGCGCCGTCCACGCGGGCTGGGCGTGGCTGCAGCGCACGGGGTCGGTGACGGCCGAACGGCCCGGCCGCTTCCGCTTCGGCGCGATGGGAACGGGTACCAGGCTGGCCTTTCCGCTCGGCACCGTCTTCGGCGAACCGTGGATCCACCTGGGCTCCCACTGCATCATCGGCGAGCAGGTCACCCTGACCGCCGGACTGATGCCCGACCTCGACCTCGGCGCGGAACCGATCCTGCGCATCGGGGACGGGGTCGTGCTCGGGCGGGGCAGCCATGTCATCGCCGACACCACCGTCACGATCGGCAGCGACTGCTACTTCGGGCCGTACGTGTACGTGACCTCCACCAACCACTCCTACGACGACCCGCACGAGCCGATCGGCAAACAGTGGCCCCGCATGGATCCGGTGTCGATCGGGCCCGGCTGCTGGATCGGTACCGGGGCGGTGATCCTGCCGGGGGCGCGGGTCGGGCGGAACGTCGTGGTCGCGGCGGGAGCGGTGGTGCGCGGGGTGGTGCCGGACCACTCCGTGGTGGCCGGGG
Source organism: Streptomyces gottesmaniae (assembly GCF_031845845.1). NCBI lineage: Bacteria > Bacillati > Actinomycetota > Actinomycetes > Kitasatosporales > Streptomycetaceae > Streptomyces > Streptomyces gottesmaniae. Next base: position 32,376 of record NZ_JAVRFJ010000048.1, on the reverse strand, counting down.
CGCCCGCGCGGGTCGTGCGCCGGTGGGACCCGGTGGAGGGGTGGCAGCCGCCGATCCGGACGCCCGTGCCGGTGCCGATCCCCGACGGGATCACGCCGGAGCAGTTGCTGGCGTTGGCCGAGTGGGACGCGGAGGGGGCGGAGGAGTCCGCCTAGAGCTCGGGGGCCCAAGGGGTGTGGTGCGTCGGCCGGTGGGTGTCCTGGTAGGGCTGAACGCGCGGTCTCAACCCGCCCCCTGAAGCGGCGCGGACCTCGCAGTACAGTTCGGTGAACGTCGGGTGCGTCCCACCTCCGTTCATCGTTTGGACTCTGTCACTGAGACATTGGACGGAATGTGTCGGACCTCGACCTGCTGACCCAGTCCCTGGCGCGGAACGTCAAGCGCTGGCGCACCGAGCGGGGGTTCACCCTGGACACCTTGGCCGCTCGCGCCGGAGTCAGCCGCGGGATGCTCATCCAGATCGAACAGGCCCGTACCAACCCCAGTCTCGGAACCGTCGTCAAGATCGGCGACGCTCTCGGTGTCAGCATCACCACACTGCTCGACTACGAACAGGGGCCCAAGGTCCGGGTCGTGCCGGCCGACCAGGTGGTCCGGCTGTGGCACACCGAGGCGGGCAGTTACAGCAGGCTGCTGGCCGGTACGGAGGCGCCGGGTCCGCTGGAGATGTGGAACTGGCGGCTGATGCCGGGTGAGGGCAGCCGGTCGGACCCGCACCCCGTGGGCACGGTCGAGATCGCCCATGTCACGGCGGGCGAGCTGACCCTCACCGTGGAGGGCGCCGAGTACCGGGTCCCGGCCGGCGCGAGCGTCACCTTCGAGGCGGGCGCGGCCCACGAGTACGCGAACCGGGGCGAGGTGCCGACCGAGATGGTGCTGACGGTCTCGGTGCCGGCCGTGCACTGACACACCGGTCGGGGCGGCCACACGCTTTGTTACCGTGCGGCCCATGCGCGCACCCATCGGAGACTTCGACCACGCCACCCCCGCCCCCGACTGCCTGGACGACCTCGTCCGCCCGGTCGCCGACGCCGTACGCGACTGGCCCGGCAGCGTGCCCGCGGACCAGATCCTGTACGTCGAGACGGACCCCGAGTGGGCCGACACCGCGGTGTTCGTCCAGCACTACGGGCAGGACCTTCTCGAACAGTCGGCGAACTGCGTGGTCGTCGCGGGCAAGCGGGGCGGCGAGTCGAGCCTGGCCGCGTGTGTCGTGCTCTCCACCACCCGCGTCGATGTCAACGGCGTGGTCCGCCGCCAACTGGGCGCCCGTAAGGCCTCGTTCGCGTCGATGGACACCGCCACCGGGGAGACCGGGATGGAGTACGGCGGCATCACGCCCGTCGGGCTGCCCGCTTCGTGGCCGGTCCTGGTCGACTCGGCTGTGGTCGACCTGCCGTACGTCCTGGTCGGCAGCGGACGGCGGCGCGGCAAGCTGCTGGTGCCCGGGAAGGCGTTCGCGGAGCTGCCGAACGCGGTGGTGCTGGAGGGGCTGGGGGTCACGGTCTGAACGGTGGCCCCGGTGCGGGGCCTCCGCTGCCGTCGACCCCGGGGCCTCCGGGACGCCGACGTCGGGCCCGAGCCGTGGCCCGGAACCCGACGAGGTGTGGCTGAGGAAGAACCTCAGGCGGCGGCGGTGCCCGCCTGAGCGGTGAGCTGGTTCAGGACGTCGGTGAGGCCGGTGACGACCTCGGCGTCGTCGGCCGGGTGGGTCTCCGCGAAGCGGACGACCGAGCCGGGGATGGAGAGCTTGGCGTCCTCCAGGACCGTGGCACCGGCGATGCCGACGGCCTTGCGGGTCTCGTCCTGCGCCCACACGCCGCCGAACTGGCCGAACGCGGTGCCGACCACGGCGACGGGCTTGCCGGTGAAGGAGCCGGCGCCGTACGGGCGGGACAGCCAGTCGATGGCGTTCTTCAGGACGGCGGGGATGGTGCCGTTGTACTCCGGGGAGAAGAGCAGGAAGCCGTCGGCCTGGCCGGCGGCCTCGCGCAGCCGCGCTGCGGTGGCCGGGAGGGCGGCCTCGTTGTCGAGGTCCTCGTTGTAGAACGGGACCTCGGCCAGACCCTCGTACAGCTCGATCTCGACGCCCTCGGGGGCGTGCTTCACGGCGGCCTCGGCGAGCTGGCGGTTGTGGGAACCGGCGCGAAGGCTGCCGACGAGCGCGAGGATGCGTACGGACATGAGCTGACTCCTAGCAAGGATGTGCATGTAGAGAACACGTAGGGCAAAGCCGACGGACCGGGGCCTGCGGGAGAAACAAAACGGACCGGGGTCCGTTGAAATTTGTATCAGCTATACGGACCGGGGTCCACTTGTGTGTGGTGAGCGTTACGCTCTTTTCATGAAAGAGTCGCTGCCGCCCTTCCCGGCGCCTCAGAACCCGGACCCCCTCGACGGACTGCTGAACCTCGCCCCCACCGCCACCGGCCGGCCCCGACTCCGCGCGGACGCGGCCCGCAACCGCACGCGGCTGCTGGAGGTCGCCGCCCGGCTCGCGGCGGAGTGCGGAGCCGCCAATCTGACCATGGAGGCCGTGGCGACCGCCGCCGAAGTGGGCAAGGGCACCGTCTTCCGACGGTTCGGCGACCGGCTGGGGCTCATGCTCGCGCTCCTCGACCACCAGGAGCGGGAGCTCCAGGCCGCGTTCCTGTCCGGCCCGCCGCCGCTCGGCCCCGACGCGCCCCCGGTCGAGCGGCTCCGGGCCTTCGGCGCCGCCGTCATCCGCCATGAGTACGCCCATCGCGACCTCTACCTCGCCGCCCGCACGGACGCCTCCCGCAGACACGCCAACCCGGCCACCCAGCTCCGCCTCGGTCACCTGTGCATGCTGCTGCGCCGCGCCGGGACGCAGGGCGACATCGAACTGCTGGCACAGGCCCTGCTGGGCTATCTGGACATCAACCTCGTGAACCACCTGGTGGAGGGGCGCGGGATGTCTCTCGACCGGCTGGAGCTGGGGTGGGGGGACCTGGTCACGCGGCTGGTCGTGACGGCGTAGAACGAACAAAGCGACCGCTTGGTAATTTGGAGGAGGGTGTCGAGGAGGGGCCTCGTACGCCGGGCGGAGCGGGGAGGGGCCACATGAGCGACACGGACACGAGCACGGACGCGGACACGAGCACGGACGCGGTGAACGGCGGGAGTGGCGCAGGCGACGAACGTGGCGCAGAGGGCGCAGAGGGCGTAGGCGGCGAAGGCGGTGAGCCGGGTCCGAACGGGACGCGCGGCCGGACGGACTTCGTCGGGACCGGGTTCTTCTCCTCCGTGGACGACGTCTCCGCACAGCTCGCCGAAGCGGGCTACCTGGCCTCCAACGCCGTCGCCACCACGGTCTTCCTGGCCGACCGGCTCGGCAAGCCGCTGCTGGTGGAGGGACCGGCGGGTGTCGGCAAGACCGAGCTGGCCAAGGCCGTCGCCCAGGTGGGTGCCGCGCGACTGGTCAGACTCCAGTGCTACGAGGGCATCGACGAGTCCCGCGCCCTGTACGAGTGGAACCACGCCAAGCAACTGCTGCGCATCACCGCCGGGCGCGACGAGGCCTGGGACGAGACCCGCTCCGACATCTTCAGCGACGAGTTCCTGCTCACCCGCCCCCTGCTGACCGCGATCCGGGGCGACGAGCCGACCGTGCTCCTGATCGACGAGACCGACAAGGCGGACGTCGAGGTCGAGGGGCTGTTGCTGGAAGTGCTGAGCGACTTCCAGGTCACCGTTCCCGAACTGGGCACGATCATCGCGACCCGACGCCCCTTCACCGTCCTCACCTCCAACGCCACCCGGGAACTCTCCGAGGCGCTCCGCCGCCGCTGCCTCTTCCTCCATCTCGACTTTCCGGACGCCGAGTTGGAACAGCGGATCGTACGGCTCCGGGTCCCCGGCCTCGACGCCGCGCTCGCCGACTCCCTGGTCCGGGTGGTGGGCGCGCTGCGCGAGATGGAACTGCGCAAGGCCCCCTCCGTCGCCGAGACCATCGACTGGGCGCGCACCCTGCTGGCCCTCGGCGCCGACACCCTCGACGAGACCGTCGTCCGCGACAGCCTCGGCGTGATCCTCAAGCACCAGGACGACATCGAGAAGGCCGCGCGGAAGCTGACGCTGGTATGAGCGGCGGTCCCGGCCCTTCTGGCCCTGCCGGCTCTCCGCTGGCCGAGCGGCTGACCGCGCTGGTACGAGCGCTGCGCGGCCATGGGATACGGATCGGGCCCGGCGAGACCGTGGACGCGGCGGCCGTGCTGGAGGTGCTGGGCCTCGCCGACCGGGAGCGGATCCGGGAGGGGCTGGCGGCGGCACTGCTGCGCGCCGACCGGCAACGGGCCGTCTTCGACGCGGCCTTCGAGCTGTACTTCCCGCTCGGTGTGGGCGAGTTGACGGGGGCCCGGGGTGCGTCGGCAGGGGACCGGGAGGAGTTCCGCGAGCGGCTCGCCGAGGCGCTGGCCGCGAACGACACGGCCGCGCTCACCCGACTCGCCGCCGAGGCCGTGGAACTGTTCGGCCGCTACGGCTCCCCCGGCTCGGACGGCTGGTCGGCCCACCAGACGCTGGACCGCCTCCGACCGCAGACGCTGCTGGCGCGGATCCTGGCGGGCGCCCGGGAACGGGGGGCCGGTGAGGAGGCCGGGCTCACCGGTGCCGGTGCCGGTGCCGGGTCCGGGGCGGGCGGGGGAGGCGGGGCCGGTGGGTTCCGTATGGGGTTCGGTGGGGGCCTCGCCTTCGGTTCGGGGGAGGGGGCGGGGGCGGGGACCGGAGCGGCAGGAGGCTCCGGGGCCGGGCTCGGTGCGACCGGCTTCACCGAGCGGTTGGACGCCGATGAGATCCGGCGCCGTATCGAGGACTTCCGCAACCGGGTGCGCACGGAGGCGCGGCGGCGCGTCGCCGAGCGCCGGGGCGCGGAGATGATCGCCGCGCGGGGTATCGCGCCGAGTGCCGACCAGGTCGACTTCCTCGTCGCGAACCGTGAGCAACTCGTCGAACTGCGCCGTACCGTCCAGCCGTTGGCCCGCAAGCTCGCGACCCGGCTGGCCGCCAGGCGACGCCGGGCCGCACGCGGTCAGATCGACATCCGGCGCACGCTACGGCGCTCGCTGTCCACCGGGGGCGTACCGCTGCGTCCCGCCTATCGACGGCACCGGCCAGCCCGCCCGGAGATCGTGCTGCTCTGCGATGTGTCCGGGTCGGTCGCCGGGTTCGCGAACTTCACGATGCTCCTGGTGCAGGCGATGCGGGACCAGTTCAGCAAGGTGCGGGTCTACGCCTTCGTCAACCGCGTCGACGAGGTCACCCGCCTCGTCACCACCGGGCAGGCCGATCCGGCCGAACTCGGCCGCCGGATCGCCATCGAGGCCGCGATCACCGGGTGGCACGGCAGCAGCGACTACGGCGCCGCGCTCGGTGAGTTCGCCGAGCGCCACCTCGACGCGGTGGGCCCCCGTACGTCGGTGATCGTGCTAGGGGACGCCCGCACCAACGGGTTCGACCCCAACGCGGAGGCCCTGCGGCGCATCGTGGCCCGAGCCCGCCGCGTCCACTGGCTGAACCCCGAGACGCCGAGCACCTGGGGGACGGGCGACTCCGCCGCGCCGGTCTATGCCGAGATCGTCGACATGCACACCTGCCGGAACGCGCGGCGGCTCGGCGAACTGGTGACGCGGTTGCTGCCGGTGTGAAGGGTCACCCCCGGCCGGTGTCGATCACACAGAAGCGGTTGCCCTCCGGGTCGGCGAGGACGACGAAGTCGGCGTCCTCCGGGTAGTCGTCCCAGTCGACGCGGTGCGCTCCGAGGCCCACCAGTCGCTCGACCTCGGCCGCCTGGTCCTTGGCGTTCCCCGCGTAGAGGTCCAGGTGCACCCGCGGCCGGTCCTGCACCGGGGTCTCGCTGAGGCCCAGGGAGATCTGCGTGCCGGCGCCCTCCGGATGCACCAGGACGACCCAGTCGTGCTCCGGCTCCTCGCGGGGGACGTACCCGAGGGCCTCCCTCCAGAACGCCGCCGCCCGCCGTACGTCGGTCGCGCCCATCACCACGGATCCGATTCTCAGCATGGTCCGATTCTCGCCCCTGACGATCCGTCGCCCTCTTCCGCGCCACCCTGGCGCCGACGAAATCCGATCACAAGGCGACCAAAGTCAGTCCTACAATGCCCACTTGCAGTCGCACGCCACCGACGCCGCGTCGCGTTCCGGTCCGTGTGGTTGGAAACGGGGGGTTTGGTGGGGGACCGAGCGATGCCTGCGGGCGTGTTGCGTTTCATCGTGCTGCGCGCGTGGGTGTATCGCGCGCTCCTCGGTGCCGTGCTGCTGACCGTGCTCCTGACCACGGCCGTGCTGGCCGCGCTCACCGCCTACTCGGGCGCGATAGGCGATGCGGCGCTGCGGCGGTCGCTCGCCGAGCAGCGCACCGCAGCCGAGGCCGCCCTGGTGCTCAAGGCCGACGTGCCGGCCGACGAGCGGCAGGCGGCCGACGACGCCGTGCGGGCGGGGGCCCGTACCGTCTTCGACGGGCTGCCCGTGCGGGTCCGCACTCTGCTGCGGTCCGGACCCTACGCCCTTCCGGGAACGCTGCGGCCGCCCTCCGAGCGGCGCGGGAACCCGGACCTCACCTACTTCGCGGCCCTCGATCGCACACAGGTGCGGACCGTCGCCGGGCGGCTCCCCCGTGAGGCGGTGACCGCCGGGACCGTCGAGGCCGCACTGCCGCAGAGCGCCGCCCAGCGGCTCGGGGTGGCGCCCGGCGCCCGCCTGACCGTCACCGACCAACTGGACGGCCCGGCCGTGCGCGTACTGATCACCGGCGTGTACCGGCCGGTGGACGCCCGGGCACCCTACTGGCAGTTGGACGACCTGGGCGGCCGCGGCGTGAAGGCGTCGAGCTTCACGACGTACGGTCCCCTGCTCACCGCCGCGGGCGTGCCGACGTCGGGCCGGGTGAGTGTCGGGGCGTCGGGCTGGCTGGTCTCGGCCGACTACTCCGCGCTGACGACGGAGCGGATCGGCCCGCTGCGCGACGCCGCCCGCTCGGGCACCGCGGAGCTGCGCGAGCGCCCCGCGCTCAGCAGCGCGACCGTGGCGGACACCGCGTTGCCCGAGGTACTGGACCGCGTCGAACGCTCCCTGCTCGTCACGCGTTCCAGCATGCTGATCGTCGCCGGTCAGCTCGGACTGCTCGCGGCCTGCGCCCTGTTGCTCGTCGCACGGCTGCTCGACTCCGACCGCGTGGCCGAGACCCGGCTGTTGCGTGCGCGCGGGGCCACCCGGGCACGGCTGGCGGGCCTCGCCGCGCTGGAGGCCCTGCTGATCTCCGTGCCGGCGGTGGTGCTGGCGCCGCTGTTGTCCGGACCGTTGACGCGACTGCTGGTCGCGCAGGGCGCGCTGGGCCGGACCGGGGTGCGCGTCGACGTGCCGGCCGGGGGGCGACCCGAGGTGTGGGCGGTCGCCGCGGGCGTGGCCGCGCTGTGCGCGCTGGCGGTGGCCGTCCCGGCCTGGCGGGCGTCCTTCGCGGGCACCGCCGCGATACGGGCGGGGGCGCTGCCCGCGCCCCTGCGCGCCGGGGCGGACGTCGGGTTGCTCGCCGTGGCCGGTGTCGCCTTCTGGCTGCTCGACAGCCAGGACTCCGGTGCCGTCACCGCCGACCGCGACGGGGTCCTCGGCGTCGACCCGCTGCTGGTGGTGGCGCCCGCGCTCGTGCTGCTGGCCGGAACGGTTCTGGTGCTGCGGCTGCTGCCCTTGCTGGCGCGAGTCGGCGAGCGACTGCTGACCCGCGGGCAGGGGCTGACCGCGGCCATGGTCGGCTGGCAGTTCAGCCGTCGCCCGATGCGCGGGGCGGGTCCGGTGCTGCTCCTGGTCATCTCCGTGGCGCTCGGTGTGGTGGCGATCGGGCAGGACGCGTCCTGGCGCCGTTCCCAGGCCGACCAGGCCGACTTCCGCGCGGGCGCCGAGGTGCGCGTCCTGGCGTCCGGGGGCGGTGGCGTGGGCCGTACCGACGTCTACGCGGACCTCCCGCACGTCGACGCCGTCGCCCCCGCCGTCCGAGGCACGATGTCGCTCTCCGGCAGCCGCAAGGCGACCGTCCTGGCCCTGAACACGAAAGAGGCCTCCGGCGCGGTGCTGACACGGTCCGATCTGACGGACGGTCCACTGCTCACCGGACTCGCGCCACGCGGAGCCCCCGCGGGCATCGACGTGCCCGAGGGCACCACCCGGCTCACCCTGACCGCCGCGCTGCACAGCACCACACCAGGGACGGAGGCGGACGTCACGCTCACGGTGCGGGACCGGCACGGAACCTCCTACGAGTTACCGTCCGGCCACCTCGCCGCCGACGGCCGCCCGCACCGACTGACCCCGGATCTGAACGGAGCCCGGGGCCCCCTGGCGCTGACCGGGCTCCGGCTGAGCACACCCCAGCCGACCGACCGTCCGCACCGGCACCGCCTGGTCCTCAGCGCGCTCACGGCGACAGTGGGCGACGGTGACGTCCGGCAGCTGACCCTGCCGACGAGCTGGACCACCGCGGTCGAGGCCGACTCGGCCGCCGCCCCACCCGACGACGACGCCCGGCCGACCCTTCCCCGGCTCACCTCGACGGCACCGGTCACCCTCACGTACAGCACGGGGTACCAGCTGCCCGACCTCCTGCCGCCCGCCCTGCCGCTGGAGGTCCGGCTCAAGGTCACCCAGCCCGCGGCGCCCGAGATCGTCGCGGTCGCCACCGACCGGTTCCTCACCGCGTCCGGGGCGCGCGAAGGACAACGCGTGGACGTGACGTTCGACGGCCGTTCCGTGCCCGTACGCATCGTCCGCACCGCGAGAGCCCTGCCCACCACGGAAGCCACCACACAGGACGGCGGGGCCCTGCTGGTCGATCTCCGGGCCGTCAACCAGGTCCTCCAGGCCCGCCACGGAACCAGCCTCGAGCCCACCGAGTGGTGGCTGAGCACGGCCGCGCCCGCCGCCACCGCGGCGGCCGTGCGCGCCCTGACCGACGCCGATCCGGAGCAGGTGACGGTGCGCGACGAACTGGCGGAGAAGCTGCGCGACGACCCGTTCGGGGCAGCCCCGGAAGCAGCGCTGATCGCGGCGGCCGCGGTGACGGTGCTCTTCGCCTCGCTCGGCTTCGCGGTGAGCGCGGCAGGGGCAATGCGCACCCGGGACGGCGAGTTCGCCGTGCTCCGCGCCCTGGGGGCACCACGCCGTCGGCTGGCCCGGCTGGTCGCCGTGGAGCACGGCGTACTGGTGACCCTGGCGCTGGTGGTCGGCACGGCCCTCGGCACGGTGCTGACGCACGCGCTGGTGCCCCTCGTCGTCCTGACCGGGCAGGCCACCCGGCCGCTCCCACCCGTGCTGGTCGAACTCCCGCTCCCGCGGCTGACCGTCCTGCTGGCGGCCCTGGCGGCGGGCCCCGCCCTCGTGACCGCGGCCCTCGCCCTCCGGCGGGCGAAACCCGTCACGGCTCTCCGGGACGAGGTGACGCAGTGACCCCGCGGTCGGTGCCCCGCAGGGACGGGGCGACGAGGACCGTGCCCCCTCGGGAGGAGAGGACGCAGGCGCCCTCACCGCCTGTACGGGCCGGGCTGCGCACCCGGTTGAGGGCCTTCGCCGGTACGTCCGTGGCCCTCGCGCTCCTGGTGGCCGTGACCGCGGCGCTGGCCGCCGCGTACCCGCGCGCCGTCGACCGGTACGGGGACGCGGGACTGCGCCGGGCCGTCGAGCAGGCCCTGCCCGACCAGACGACCGTGCAGACGCAGGTCCCACTGCCCTGGATGGACTCGGTCGAGGAGTTGGAGGCCGCCCTGCGCGCCGGTCCGCTCCACAAGGCGCGGGCCGAGATCCTCGCCGCCGCCGAGGCACCCCTGGTTCCCGACCCCGCGCAGTCCTCGTACGGCGTGCGCACGACCGTCCCCATGGAGGCGTCCGACCCCTGGCTGCCCCGACCCGCCGGCCGGCCGGCCCAACTGGTGCTCGCCGCCCAGCAGGAGCTGGCCTCCCACGTCCGGCTCAGCGAGGGCCGGCTGCCCCGCACCACGGACGCACCGGTGACCGCGGCGACCGAGCGGGTCGAGGCCGCCGTCACCGTGGACACCGCCCGCACGCTCCGCGTCCGGGTCGGCTCGGTGATCCACCTGCCGGGCTCGGCGCGCGCCCCGCTCGCCGTCCGGATCACCGGGATCGTCGCCCCCCGCGCTCCCGAGGGCGCCTACTGGTCGGCGCTGCCGGTGCTGCGCACCCCCGTGCTGAGCCGCCGTCCCGACCTTCCGCCGGCGGAGGTCCACTGGCTCGGTGGCCTGCTTCTCGCCCCCGACGCCGGCCCGGTTCTCCTGGGCACCCCCGGCCGGCCGCAGCGGTACTGGAACGTGGCCCCCGACGTCGCCGCCCTGCGTGGCCACGATCTCGACCGTCTGGCGTCCGCCGTGGCCGCCCTGGAGTCGGGGCCGGGAGTCCAGCGACTGCGGGCGGTCGTGGACGACGGCCTGGAGGCCCAGACGAATCTCGACGAGGTCCTCGCCGACCATGCCCGACTGCGGTCGGGGATCGACCCGCTGCTCCTCCTCGCCGCCGTCGGGACCGGCAGCCTCGCCGTGATCGTCCTGGCCATGGCCGGCGGCGTGGCGGCCGACCGACGGCGCGCGGAGCTGGCCCTGCTGCGGGCCCGCGGCGCCTCACTGCCCGGCCTGGCCGTCCGGCTGCTGGCGGAGACGGCGGTGGTGGCGGTGCCCGCCGGAGCCCTCGGCCTGACCGCCGCACTGCTCGTCCTGCCCGGCGCACGCACCGCGCCCGCCCTCGCCGCCGCCCTCACCGTCGTCCTGCTCGCCTGCGTGGCGCTCCCCCTGCGCGCCGTGGCGGCACACCGCACGGTGCGGATGCACGACGGGCGGGAGGACCTCACCGCCACCCGGCCGTCGCGACGCCGGACGGTGGCGGAACTGACCGCCCTGGTGATCGCGGTGGGCGCGGTCGCCGCACTGCGCCGACAGGGATCCGGCAGCACCGCTCTGGTGGCCGCCGCCCCACTGCTGACGGGCGTGGTCGCGGCGCTGCTGCTGGCCCGCCTGCACCCCCTGCCGCTCCGCGCGCTGAGCAGGGCGACCACACGCATGCGGGGCCTGGTGGTCCCGCTGTCGCTGGCCCATGTCGCCCGTGCCCCCGGCTTCGCCGTGCTGCCCCTGCTGGCCCTGCTCAGCGCCCTGACCACGGCCGCGTTCGGCGGCTCGGTCCTCGCGGGGGTCACGGCGGCCCGCGACCAGGCGGCCCTCCTCGAAGTGGGCGCGGACGCCCGTATCGAGACCACCACCGGTGTCCTCCCGCGAGCCCTGGCCGACCGCGTACGCCGACTGCCCGGCGTACGGGACATGACGGAGGCGGACGTCACCCACGACGCGAAGCCACAGCAAGGCAGCCAGCTGCTTCCGCTGGCCGGGGTGGACCCCGACGCCTACGCGCGGCTCTCGCGCCGCACGGATCTCGGGCCGTTCGACGCGGCGAGCCTCCGGCAGGCGGACGCCGGCACGACGGGCAGCGCCGAGCGGCCCCTGCCCGCGCTCGCCTCACCGCGCGTGGCCGAGGAGTACGGCACCGGCCCCTACGCCGTCCTGCTCCCGGACGGCACCTCCGTCACCGTCCGGATCGTCCTGGTCCGGGACCGCACCCCGGCCGTGTTCGGCGACGACTTCCTGATCGTGGACCGTGCCGGCCTCACCCGCGGCGCGGCGCGTACGACGACCCTGCTGCTGACCGGCGACGCCCTGAACGGCCGGGAACTGCGCGCGGCGGCCGACGGCACGGCGGCGAGCGTCCGTCTGCGCACCGAGGAACGCACGCGGCACGTCGACTCGCCGCTGCAGTCCGGCGCGGAACGCCTGTACGGCGCCGCGGTGGCCGCGGGCGCCGGGTACGCGATTCTCGCGCTCGTGCTGACCGTGCTGCGCACCGCGCCCGCGCGCGGCGCCCTGCTCGCCCGGTTGCGCACGATGGGCATGACCCGGTCCCAGGGCCGCCGACTGCTGATCCTCACGGCCCTCCCGCAGGCGTTCCTGGCCGCGGCCGGCGGCGTGCTGACCGGCTGGGTCGCCATTCACCTGCTGTCGCCCGGCGTCGACCTCACGGCCATCGCCCTGGCCTCCCCGACCGCTCTCGAAGGGGCCGTGCTGCGCACCGATCCGCTCTCACTGGCTGTTCCGGCGCTCGCCGTGCTGCTCCTGGCCGTCGGTGTGCCCGCCGGCCAGGCCTGGTGGACCGGCCGGCGCGGCTCGGTGCGCGAACTGCGGCTCGGGGACACCTGACAGTGACCGGACCCTCCCGACCGAGCCGCCCACGGCACCGGCCCGTGCCCCTCCGACCGCCCAGGAGCAGCCGATGACCAGCAGCCCGACCTTCCACGAACTCGCCGACCGCGCCCGCGCCGCGCGGGACGCCGCCGCCTACGGTCAGGACGCCCTGATCAGCTGCGACCGGCTGGTACGGATCTTCACCGCCGACGGCGTGGAGGTCCAGGCCCTGCAGGGCCTCGATCTCCTCGTGCGCGAGGGCGAGCTGCTGGCTCTGGTCGGCGCCTCCGGCAGCGGCAAGTCCACCCTCATGAACATCCTGGCCGGACTGGACAGACCCACCGCCGGCGCGACCCGCGTCGCCGACCACGACCTGGTCACGATGTCCGCCAAGGAACGACTCGCCTACCGGCGCAAGACCGTCGGCTTCGTCCGGCAGCAGACCTCCCACAATCTCCTGCCCTATCTCACCGCCACGCAGAACGTCGCCCTGCCCCTGCAGTTGGCCCGCGCCGGAGGCCGACGCAAGGCGCGGGCCGACCGCGCCATGGAACTTCTCGACCTGCTGGACGTCGCCGAGTGCCGCGACCGCCGGCCGCACGAGATGTCCGGCGGCCAGCAGCAGCGCGTCGCCCTCGCCGTCGCCCTCGCCAACGACCCCGCGGTCCTGCTCGCCGACGAGCCCACCGGCGAACTCGACTCCCACACCGCCGAACAGGTCTTCGCCGCGTTCCGCACCGCCAACGAGGAGCTGGGCACCACCATCGTGATCGTCACCCACGACCAGTCCGTCGCCGGTGAGGTCCGCCGTACGGTCGCCATCCGGGACGGCCGCACGGCGACGGAGGTCCTGCGCCACAGCGAAGTCGACTCCGCCACCGGCGAGGAGAACCTGGTCGCCCGCGAGTACGCCATGCTCGACCGGGCCGGCCGCCTCCAACTCCCCGCCGAGTACACCCGCGCGCTGGGGATGCGCGACCGCGTCGCCCTGGAACTGGAACCCGACCACATCGCCGTCCGCCCGGACGACGCCCGCGACGACCGCCACGGCCCGGGCTCCGCCGAGGAACGCCGCTAGGGGCCTAGGGCACTTCCGGCTCGGTGATCTCGCCGTCCCTCAGCTCCAGCACACGGTCGGCGAGGTCGAGGAGTGTCGTGTCATGGGTGGCCACGAGAGCCGTGATCCGTTCGCTGCGGACGACCGCGCGCAGCAGTTCCATCACGGAGTGCCCGGTCTCGGCGTCCAGCTGGCCGGTCGGCTCGTCGGCGATGAGGATCGAGGGGCTGTTGGCCAGGGCGCGGGCGATGGCGACCCGCTGGCGCTGCCCGCCCGACAACTCGCCGGGGCGCTGCGCGGCATGGTCCGCGAGCCCCACGAGGGACAGCAGCAGCTCGACGCGCTCGCGCCGCTCGCGCGGGTCCGCCCTGCGCAACCGCAGGGGTACGCCCACGTTCTCGGCCGCCGTGAGGATGGGGATGAGCCCGAACGACTGGAAGACGAAGCCGATGCGCTCCCGGCGCAGCGCGAGGAGGGCGTCCTCACCCTGGTCGCGCAGGCGCAGCCCGTCGACGGTGACGTGTCCGCTGTCCGGTTCGTCCAGACCGCCGACGATGTTGAGCAGGGTGGTCTTGCCCGAGCCCGAGCGTCCTTTGAGCGCGACGAGTTCTCCCCGAGGGACCTCGAAGGAGACACCACGCAGGGCATGAACGGCGCCGGCGCCCCGGCCGTACGACTTGTGCACGTCCGCCACCCGCAGCATGGCCGCGGTCACCGCCTGGCCCATCACGCCCCCGTATGCTCCGCCGATTCCGCAGCGCACCAGTGTGTCACCCGGCCGAACACCCGGCCAAGCACGAGGCGCCACGCGCTTTTCCGTTCTCCCACGCGGGCACGTGCGCTCCGGTCCGGCGCCGTGCGCTCCGGTTCTGCGCCGTGCGCCGTCAGCTCAGGCGGGGGATCTCGATCGCCGGGCAGCGGTCCATGACCATGTCGAGGCCGGCCTCGCGGGTGCGGTGGTAGGCCTCTTCGTCGATCACACCCAGCTGGAACCAGACCGCCCGGGCACCGATGCGGGCCGCCTCGTCGGCGACGGGCCCGGCGAGGTCGCTGTTGACGAAGACGTCGACGACGTCCACGGGGAAGGGGATGTCGGAGAGGGAGGCGTAGCCCTGTTCGCCGTGGACCGGCTCGGCCTTGGGGTGCACGGGGACGACGCGCTTGCCGTAGCGCTGGAGGACCTGGGCGACGCCGTACGCGGCCCGGTCGCGGTTGGTGGACAGGCCGACGACCGCCCAGGTGTCGCCGAGTTCCGTCAGGATCTTGCGGATCGTGGCCGGTTCGCCGTACATGTGTCGTCTCCTCAGTCCGTCTGCCTGGCCGCAGGTCTGTCTGTCCGTCGGCCTGTCTGTCCGTCTGCCGGTGCGGGAGCGCCCGGTGGCGGGGCCCGCCTGCGCCAACAGCGTGCGAAGTCCGGCGATTCCCGGCGCCGGGCACCCTCACGGGTGCGTTCACGGCGGCTCGCTGACCGGAAGGCCGTCCTCCGCACTGCGTTCGGCCGGTTCCGCGCCTACGCTCACCCCGTGCTGCGTATCACCGACGCCCGGACCGGCGAACCCGCCGAGATCCCCAGGGCGCTCACCAGGGTCCACGCCCATGTGCCGGGGGACGACATCTCGGCCCTGCGGGTCCTGCTGGTCGCCGACGTCCTCGCCCGTGCCCTGGAGCTGGGTGGGAGCCCCGTCCTCCTCGTCGCCGACCCGCCGGCCGCGCTGCGGCGGCGCGCCGACGACCTGGGCGTCCGGCCGAGCGAGACCACCGCTGCGAGAGGCGGCGGGCGGGTCTTGCGCGTGACCGGCTCGGGGGAGTCGGGGCCGAGGCCCGGCGAGCACGGCGACGCCGACGGTGCCGGGCGCGCCGACGGCCTCCATGGGCCCGCCGACACCGACGTCACGGTCGAGGTCGCCCCGGTGCACGGCGCCGAGGCGCCGGCCGCGTCGGGCACCACCCTCCGGCTCGCCCTGCTCACCCATCCCCGCCGGACCCCCGTGACCCTCGACGCGGCCGCGCTCAAGGAGGCCGCCGACGCCCTCGACCACTGGCGCACGGCGGTGGCCGCGTGGGCGACGCGACCGTCACAGCCGGTTCCCGAGCCCGTACGGCAGGCCTTGCGCGCCGCCTGGGAGGACGATCTGGACGTACGCGCGGTGCTCGACGTCCTGCGGGACGTGGAGGCCGCGCGGGACGTACCGGACGGGGCCCGGTTCGAGACGTACGCCTACGCCGACCGGCTCCTCGGACTGGAGCTCACCCGTCAGATCGGAGCATCGGCATGATGGTGCGCGCCGGAGCAGGCCCGCTGCGCAGACTGATCGTCCTGCGGCACGCCAAGTCCGCCTGGCCGCTGGGCGTCCGCGACCACGAGCGGCCCCTGGCACCGAGGGGCCGCCGCGACGCCCCCGCCGCCGGGCGCGCCCTCGCCGAGGCGGACAGTCTGCCCGACCTCGCCGTGTGCTCCACGGCCGTACGGGCACGTCAGACGTGGGAACTGACCGCCGCGGAGTGGGGCACCCCGCCGCCCGTACGGTACGACGCGCGGGTGTACGCGGCCGAGGTGTCCGAGTTGCTGGACGTGGTGCGCGAGACCCCCGACCGGGTGAGGACGCTGCTGCTCGTCGGCCACAACCCGGGTCTGGAGGAACTCGTCCTCGACCTCGCCGGAGACGCCCTGGACGACGCGCTGGACGAGGTGCGCGTCAAGTTCCCCACCTCGGCGATGGCCTTTCTCTCCTGGCACGGCGAGACCTGGGCCGCACTCGCCCCGGGCACGGCCCTGCTGACGGACATGATCGTGGCCAGGGGCGAGAAGCAAGCCGAGGGCAAGCACGGCAAGCGGGGCGCGAAGGGCGAGCGGGGCACGAAGGGCGCCTGAGCGGCTCGCGCAGGGCACCACGCGCGCCCCGGTCCGACGCCTCGTGCCGGCCCGCGCCGGCCTGCGCATAGGCTGGCCGGATGCAGGACGAGTACCGCACCGTCGCCCGCGCGGGAGTGCACGAGACCGAGGTCAACCGCTCGCGCTTCCTGTGCGCGCTCGCCCCGGCGGCCACCGAGCGGGAGGCGCAGGACTTCGTCGCGGCCGTCCGCAGGGAGCACGCCGACGCCACGCACAACTGTTTCGCCTACGTCGTCGGCGCCGATGCGGCCGTCCAGAGGGCCGGTGACGACGGGGAGCCCGGCGGCACCGCCGGCGTCCCGATGCTCCAGATGCTGCTGCGACGGGACATGCGGTACGTCGTCGCCGTCGTCACCCGGTACTACGGCGGGGTCAAGCTGGGGGCGGGCGGCCTCATCAGGGCGTACGGCGGAGCCGTGGGCGAGGCGCTGGACACGCTCGGCACCATCACGCGCCGGCGCTTCCGGCTGGCCACGGTGACCGTCGACCACCAGCGCGCCGGCAAGGTGCAGAACGACCTGCGGTCCACGGGGCGCGAGGTCCGTGACGTGCGCTACGGCGAGGCAGTCACCATCGAGATCGGGCTGCCCGACGCCGACGTGGACACCTTCCGCGCCTGGCTCGCCGACGCCACCGCGGGCACCGCCGGGTTCGAACTCGGCGGCGAGGCCTACGGGAACGGGTGAGCGAAAACACCCCTTGTGCCCCCTGAGTGCGACGGTGTCCGATTCTCGCCGGTCCGCGTTAAATATGTGGACTGAGACCCTCCGTCGACGGGACACTTCCGACTTCCTAACTCCGGGAGTGTGATGGGGACTACAGATACGCGAGGGTCGACGCCGGGCAGGAGCGCGGTCGTTCTGGCCCTGCGCCGCTACGGTCGGGAACTGCTGCGCCAACGACGACTGGCCCTGCCCGCGCTGCTGCTGCCGGCCGTGGGCAACATCGGCATCCGCTACGTCGCCCCCCTGCTGATCGCCAAACTGGCAGGTCAGGCCGCTGACGAGGGCGGTCTCACCCTCAGTTCGGCACTGCCGTACGTGCTGGGCTTCGGTGTGACGCTGCTGCTCGCCGAGGCCGTGTGGCGGGTCGGGCAGCACTGCCTGAACCGTGTGGACGCCCTCGGTATGGAGCACCTGTACGTGAGCGGCATGGACGAACTCCTCGCCAAGGACGCGGCGTTCTTCCACGACAACTTCGCCGGCTCCCTGACCAAGCGGGTGCTGAGCTTCGGCAAGCGCTTCGAGGACTTCGTCGACACGCTGACCTACCGGATCGTGGGCAGTGTCGTCCCCCTGCTGTTCGGGGCCGTGGTGCTGTGGAGCTACGAACCGATGCTCGTCGTCGGCCTCCTGCTGATGATCGCGGTGACCGTGGTGGCCGCGACACCGCTGATCCGTCGCCGGCAGCGGCTCGTCAACGACCGTGAGGCGGCGGTCGCCCGGGTCTCCGGCCATGTCGCCGACAGCCTCGTGAACATGGAGACCATCCGGGCGTTCGCGGCCGAGCGGCGGGAGGCCGAGGAGCACCGCAGCCGTGTCGCGGATTCCCGGCGCCTGACGCTGCGGTCGTGGGACTACGGCAATCTGCGCGTCGACACCCTGATCGCCCCCATGTCCGTCCTGACCAACGTGCTGGGGCTGTTGGTCGCCATCGCCTTCGGGGGCTCGGGCCGGGGAGTGGAGGAGGTCGTCGTCGCCTTCACCTACTACTCCAACGCGACCCAGATCATGTTCGAGTTCAACCAGATCTACCGGCGTCTGGAAAGCTCGATGACCGAGGCCGCGCAGTTCACCGAGCTGCTGCTGGATCCGCCCACGGTGCTCGACCCGACGGATCCCGAACCTCTCGCCCCGCGCGACACGGGCGTCCGCTTCGAGGCGGTGACCTTCGCCCACGCGGGCGCGAAGCCGATCTTCCAGGGACTCGACCTGGACGTGCCCGCGGGCGCGCGCATCGGTCTGGTCGGCAGGTCCGGCGGCGGAAAGACCACACTCACCCGGCTCCTGCTGCGGATGTCGGACATCGACGACGGACGCATCCTCATCGGCGGGCAGGACATCAGCCGGCTGCGCCAGACCGATCTGCGCTCGCTGATCGCCTACGTCCCGCAGGAACCCGCCATGTTCCACCGCAGCCTGCGGGACAACATCGCCTTCGCCCGGCCCGGCGCCACCGACGAGGAGATCCGTGCGGCGGCCGAGGCCGCGCACGTCACGGAGTTCGTCGGCCAACTCCCCGACGGATTCGCCACGCTGGTGGGGGAGCGGGGGGTGAAACTCTCGGGCGGCCAGCGCCAGCGCGTCGCGCTCGCCCGGGCCATCCTGCGCGACGCCCCTGTCCTGCTCCTCGACGAGGCGACCAGCGCGCTGGACTCGGAGAGCGAGATCCTCGTCCAGGACGCCCTGTGGCGGCTGATGGACGGGCGGACGGCCCTCGTGGTCGCCCACCGTCTGAGCACCGTCGCCGGCATGGACCGTCTCGTCGTCCTCGACCGCGGGAACGTCGTCGAACAGGGCACCCACGAGGAACTGCTCACCGCGAACGGCGCCTACGCCAAGCTGTGGCAGCACCAGTCGGGCGGCTTCCTCGTCGAGAGCGCCGAGAGCGCGGAGACCGACCTCGCGGGAACGGTCGGGGGAGCCGGTCTCGGTGGCCTGCCCGCACCGGCCGGCCCGGCGCCGACAGGGAGCTGAGAGCGAGCCCGACCAGGAGCCAGTGGGAGCCCCATCCGTACCGGGTGGGGCTCCGCGGTGCGTTCCCGGTGCCGGCCGGTCGTGGGGTGGCACCGGCCGGTGGTGGGGTGGCACCGGCCGGTGGTGGGCGTCGGCGCGCCGAGGTCCGTGACGGAGCAGGTGCCGACAGGCGTTAGCGTGGTCGGTGCTGAGAGCGGGGCCGCATCGGTCCGGTGCCGGGTCCACGGGTGAAATAGGGGGATGCATGCAGGTCGGAGCAGTTTCTTGAGAATTCTGCACACCTCCGACTGGCATCTGGGTCGGACGTTCCACCGGGTGAACATGCTCGGCGCGCAGGCCGAGTTCATCGGTCGTCTGGTCGCGACGGTGCGAGAGCGCGATGTCGACGCGGTGGTCGTGGCCGGGGACGTGTACGACCGGGCGGTGCCGCCGCTGGCCGCGGTCGAGCTCTTCGACGACGCCCTGCACCGCCTGGCCGAGCTGGGCGTGCCCACGGTGATGATCTCCGGGAACCACGACTCGGCGCGACGGCTCGGTGTCGCGGCGGGCCTCATCGACCGGGCCGGCATCCATCTGCGGACGTCGGCCTCGGCCGCCGGGACCCCCGTACTGCTGTCGGACGCCCACGGCGACGTCGCCTTCTACGGGCTGCCGTACCTCGAACCCGCCCTCGTGAAGGACGAGTTCGGGGTCGAGAAGGCGGGCCACGAATCGGTGCTCGCCGCCGCCATGGACCGCGTCCGGGCCGACCTCGCCACCCGGCCGACGGGCACCCGTTCCGTCGTTCTCGCCCATGCCTTCGTCACCGGCGGCGAACCCAGCGACAGCGAGCGGGACATCTCGGTCGGCGGCGTCTCCTCCGTGCCCGCCGGTGTCTTCGACGGCGTCGACTACGTCGCGCTGGGGCATCTGCACGGCAGCCAGACCCTCACCGACCGCGTGCGCTACTCGGGTTCACCGCTGCCGTACTCCTTCTCCGAGGCCGACCACCGCAAGAGCATGTGGCTGGTGGACCTCGGCGCCGACGGTTCGGTCGACGCCGAGCGGATCGACTGCCCCGTGCCACGCCCCCTCGCCCGGATCCGAGGGCGGTTGGACGACCTGCTGGCCGATCCGGACCTGGCCCGGCACGAGGAGGCATGGGTCGAGGCCACCCTGACCGACCCCGTCCGGCCGGCCGAGCCCATGGCCCGGCTCTGCGAACGCTTCCCGCACACGCTCAGCCTCGTCTTCGACCCCGAACGAGCCCCCGGCGACCCGGACGTCTCCTACGCCCGGCGCCTCGCCGGCCGGGACGACCAGCAGATCGCCGAGGACTTCGTGGCCCACGTCCGCGGGACCGGCCCCGACGAACACGAACAGACCGTGCTCAGGGACGCGTTCGACGCCGTACGGGCCGACGAGACGGTCCGGGAGGTCGCCCGATGAGACTCCACCGGCTCGACATCGCCGCCTTCGGCCCCTTCGGCGGCACCGAGTCCGTCGACTTCGACGACCTCTCGGCCGCCGGACTCTTCCTGCTGCACGGCCCGACCGGCGCCGGCAAGACCTCCGTCCTGGACGCCGTCTGCTACGCGCTGTACGGCTCGGTGCCGGGCGCCCGGCAGAGCGGCCAGGGCATGAACCTGCGCAGCGACCACGCGGCGCCCTCGACCCGCACCGAGGTCCGCCTCGAACTCACCGTCGCCGGACGCCGGTTGGAGATCACCCGGCAGCCCCCCTGGGAGCGGCCCAAGAAACGCGGCACGGGCACCACGGTCGAGAAGGCGCAGAGCTGGCTGCGCGAGTACGACGCGGTCGCCGGCTCCTGGAAGGACCTCAGCCGCTCCCACCAGGAGATCGGCGAGGAGATCACCCAGGTCCTGGGGATGAGCCGGGAACAGTTCTGCCAGGTCGTGCTGTTGCCGCAGGGCGACTTCGCGCGGTTCCTGCGTGCCGACGCAGAGGCGCGCGGGCGGCTCCTCGGCCGCCTCTTCGACACCCACCACTTCGCCGCCGTCGAGAAGCGGCTCGCCGACCGCCGCCGGGAGACCGAGGCCCGGGTGCGCGAGGGCGACGCGGCCCTGCTCGCCGACGCCCACCGGATGCAGCAGGCGGCCGGTGACGCCCCCGACCTGCCCGAGCTGGCGCCCGGGGACCCCGGTCTCGCCGACGCGGTCCTCGCCTGGGCCGCCGTGGCCCGCAGCACCGCCCGGGAACGGCTCACCATCGCCCACTGCGCGCGGGCGGCGGCCGAGTCGGCCCGGGCCGCGGCCGACCGCGTCCTGGACGACGTACGCGAACGGGCGCGGCTGCAACGGCGGTTCGCGGAGGCCCGGGAGCGGGCCGCACGGCTGGAGGAGAGAGCGGACGCCCATCGGCAGGACCGGGCGCGGATGGAGCGCGCCCGCAAGGCGGAGGCCGTGGTCCCGGCGCTGGAGCTGCGGGACGCGGCCGAGGCCGAGCACCGGCGGGCGAGGGCGGATGAGGAGGACGCCCGAGCGCGCCTGGACGGAGCGTACGCCGACGCGGGTGCCGCCGGACTCGCCGCCGCCGCCCGTCGGGCCTCGGAGGAGCTGGGGGCGCTGGAGTCGGCCCGTCGTGCCGAGCGGCGGCTCGCCGTACTCCGCACCGAGCAGACCGAGTTGGACAGCGAGGAGCGGGCGGACGAGGGCGTCCTGCAGGACGCCGAGGGCTGGCTCGCCGAGTGGGAGTCCACCCGGGCCGCCCTGCAGAGCCGTATCGAGTCCGCGCAGGAGGCCGCCGCCCGCGCCGAACAGCTCGCCGTGCGGCGGGAACCCGCCGAGCAGCGGCTCGCCGCCGCCCGTCAGCGCGACCAGCTCGGCCGCGACACCGACGCGGCCCAGGCGCGGGTGCTCCGGCTGGCCGAGCGGGCGGCGCGGGCCCGCACCCACTGGCTGGACCTCAAGGAACAGCGGCTGTCGGGGATCGCGGCGGAGCTGGCCGCAGGACTCGTCGAGGGGCAGCCGTGCGCCGTCTGCGGCGGCACGGAACACCCCGAACCCGCCCAGAAGGTCGCAGGGCATGTCGACCGGGAGGCGGAGGAGGAGGCGCTCGCCGCGTTCCAGCGGGCCGACGAGGAGCGGGCCGACGCGGAGCGGCAACTGGGTCTCGCGCAGCGGGCGTTGGCCGCCGCGAGTGCCGAGGCGGGCGACGCGCCGACCGAGCGGCTCGCGGAGGCGGCGGCGGAGCTGGAGCGGGAGCACACGCGGGCCCGGCGGGGCGCCGTCGACCTCCACCCCGCCCAGGAGGCGCTGCTGCACGCCGAGCAGGAGCGCGACCGGCGGGCCGCCGCACGGCAGGAGGCGGCGGTCAGGGCCGCGTCCCGCGAGACCCGGCGCGACACGCTGGCGCGGGAACGAGCCACCCTGGAGGCCGAGTTGACACAGGCCCGGGGTGACGCCGAGAGCGTGGCCGAGCTGGCCGGGCGGCTGGAGGCGTGGGCCGCGAAGCTCGGTGGGGCCGCCGAGGCCGCCCGAGTGGCCGACGACACCGCGCAGCGCCTGAAGGACGCCGACGCGCGCCTCGCCGACGCGGCGTTCCGCGCCGGGTTCGACACGCCACGGGACGCGGCCGCGGCCGTGCTAGACGACGCCGCCCACCGCGATCTCCAACACCGCCTCGACGCCTGGCAGTCGGAGGAGGCGGCCGTACGGGCGGTGCTCGCCGAGGCCGAGACGGCCGCCGCGGCCGAGCAGCCGCCCGCCGACCTCGCGACCGCCGAACGGGAGGCCGGAGCCGCCACCCGGCGTCTCCAGGACGCGGTCTCCGCGTGGGACGCCGCCGAGCGGCGCCGCACCGAACTCGACCGGCTGTCCGCGCGGGCCGCCGTCTCCGTGCGCGGGTTGGCACCGCTGCGCGAGGAGTACGACCGGGTGGCCCGGATGGCGGGTCTCGCGGCCGGCACCTCCGCCGACAACGAGCGCCGGATGCGCCTGGAGGCGTACGTCCTCGCCGCCCGTCTGGAACAGGTCGCCGCCGCCGCGACCGCACGGCTCCAGCGGATGTCCTCCGGCCGCTACACCCTCGTCCACTCCGACGACCGGGCCGGACGCGGTCGCAGCGGTCTCGGACTGCATGTCGTCGACGCCTGGACGGGGCGGGAGCGGGACACGGCCACGCTCTCCGGCGGGGAGACGTTCTTCGCCTCCCTCGCGCTCGCCCTCGGCCTGGCCGACGTCGTCACCGACGAGGCGGGCGGCGTACGGCTCGACACCCTCTTCATCGACGAGGGGTTCGGCAGCCTCGACGACCAGACCCTCGACGAGGTCCTGGACGTCCTCGACGCGCTGCGCGAACGCGACCGCAGTGTCGGCATCGTCAGTCACGTCGCCGACCTGCGCAGGCGGGTCCACGCGCAGTTGGAGGTCGTGAAGGACCGGACGGGATCGGTCGTGCGGCAGCGCGGTCAGTGACCCAGCGGGCGCCGGGGCAGCGGTGAGGAGTAGACGACGCTCGTCGTCACCGAACCGAGTGCGCCGATCCTGCCCGACACCTCCTCCAGATGGCGCATCGAACGGGCCGCGACCTTGATCACGAAACAGTCGTCGCCCGTGACGTGGTGCGCCTCCAGGATCTCGGGCGTGACGGCCACCAGGTCGTGGAACGGCTTGTAGTTCCCGTGGGGGTACCGCAGGCGGACGAACGCCAGGATCGGCAGCCCCAGCCGCTCCGGGTCCACGACGGCCGCGTAGCCCTGGATCACGCCCGCCTCCTCCAGCCGCCGCACCCGCTCGGTGACGGCGCTCGCCGACATCGACACGGCGCGGGCGAGCTCGGCGAAACTGGCCCGGCCCTCGCGCTGGAGGACCTCCAGGATGCGCCAGTCGGTGGCATCGGGCAGATACGGGGAATTCGTGGCCATGCCGGATGGATAGCAGGGGAATCCCCGGCCGATCAAGGTCCGGGCCGTGGATCGCCCCTTCAGGGCGGTGATCACCCGTCGTAGATTTCCGGTGAGGGAAACAAGGGCTTCCCCGAGGGAAAGGCCAGCTCATGACCGTCGCCGACGCATCCGCCGTCAACCCCGTCCTGCGTGTCGCCCCCGCCGCCCCGGCCGAGGCCGCCGCGTACTTCCGGGCAAGCCTCGTCTTCCACGCCGACGTCTCCGACGTGGCCGCCGCCCTCGCCGCCGACGGCGACCCCGGCTTCGTGGTCCTCGACTCCCGCTCCACCGCGGCCTGGGACCAGGGCCACGTCCCGGGCGCGGTCCACCTCCCCACCGCCTTCATCCCCGAGCAGGCCGAGCGGCTGCTCGACAAGTCCGTGCCGGTCGTCACCTACTGCTGGGGCCCCGGCTGCAACGGCGCGACCCGCGCCGCCCTGGCCCTCGCCGACCTCGGTTTCCAGGTCAAGGAGATGCTCGGCGGCTTCGAGTACTGGGCGCGCGAGGGCTTCGCGTACGAGACCTGGGAGGGCGAGGCGCGGCGCGCGGCCGACCCGCTGACCGCGCCCGTGGACGCCGGGGACTGCGGTTGCTGAACCGTTGCCGGCGCCGGACCCCCGTTGCTGACAATCTGTCAAGAAGCGTGTGGGGGTGGCGAGTTGGGCCCGCCCGACGCCGTGTAGCTTCTGGGCATGGCTGGATACGCGGACGCGGCGGTGGTGCCCGATGTGGTGCGGTGGGTGGAGTCGAGCGGTGGACCGCTCATAGCGATACCGGAGGCGGTGCTGCCGTTCTGGGCAGGCGCCGACGGCGACGAGACGTCCTCGGACTACGACCGGGCCTGCGAGGTGGAGGGACACGTCGGCCTGCTGCCGGTCGGTGACACCCGCGCTCTGGTCCTCGGCGACGAACCCGCGTCCACCACGTATCTGCCCGAGTACGGCACCTTCGTCCGCTGTTACGCGGGCGACTCCGAGACCGAGCTCCTCGCGGGCGTTCCGGCGGCGCTCGACACCGCGGCCTGGGAGCCGGAGCTGCGCTGGCGGGTGCCGGGGTCGGTCGTCCTCCTCGACGCCGTCTGGCCCGGCAGGTCGCTGCGGGAGACGGACCATGTACGGGTGGAGCTGGCTCCCGGCCCGTACGGGATCAGCGCGGCCCAGGTCTGGACGAGCCCGGAGACGTGGCTCGGCCTGGTCCGGGTGAGACCGCTGGCCGCCATGTGAGGCCTCCGGCCGGGAGGCCAGACCTCTGGCCGGGAGGGGCGAACCCGGCCGGGCAGTGAGGCCTCCGGCGGGGCGGCTGGCCTCCGGCCAGGGAGCGGGTTGGAGCGGGCTCTCCGGCCGGGCTATTCCGGCCGGGCGCGCGGGGTCTCCGGTGCGGCGCGAGAACGCTGGTGTGGCGTGGCTCTGTCCGCCGCGCGCGGGGTCTCCGGTGTGGCGCGGGGTCTCCGGTGCGGCGGGAGAACGCTGGTGTGGCGTGGCTCTGTCCGCCGCGCACGGGGTCTCCGGTGCGGCGCGGGCCCTCTGCGGTGCGGCGTGGAAGCTGCGGCACGGCGCGGGACTCCCCGCCGCCGAAGCCGGCGCGGCGGCCGGTCCCCCGCCGTCGAACGGCGGGGGACCGGCCTGCCCGGATCACAACCGGGACAGCTCGTCCACCAGGTCGTCCAGGCCCAGGGAGCCCTGGGACAGCGCGGCCATGTGCCACGCCTTGGCGTCGAAGGCCTCGCCGTGGCGCCGCTGGGCGTTCTCGCGGCCCAGCAGCCAGGCCCGCTCGCCGAGCTTGTAGCCGATGGCCTGGCCCGGCATCGTCAGATAGCGCGTCAGCTCGCTCTCCACGAAGTCCGCCGGACGGCTGCTGTGGGCGCCGAAGAACTCCTGGGCCAGATCCACGGTCCAGCGCTCGCCCGGGTGGAACGGCGAGTCAGCCGGGATCTCCAGTTCCAGGTGCATACCGATGTCGACGATGACCCGGGCCGCGCGCATCATCTGCGCGTCCAGATAGCCCAGCCGCTCCTCCGCGTCCTTGAGGAAGCCCAGCTCGTCCATGAGCCGCTCCGCGTACAGCGCCCAGCCCTCGGCGTTGGCGCTGACCCCGCCGATCGTGGCCTGGTAGCGGGACAGGTCGTCCTTGACGTACACCCACTGGGCGAGCTGGAGATGGTGGCCGGGAACGCCCTCGTGGTACCAGGTGGAGACCAGGTCGTACACCGGGAAGCGGGTCGCCCCCATCGTCGGCAGCCAGGTGCGGCCCGGGCGGGAGAAGTCCTCGGTCGGGGCCGAGTAGTACGGCGCCGCCGCGCCGCCGGGCGGGGCGATGCAGGACTCGACCTTGCGCACCGGCTCGGCGAGGTCGAAGTGGGTGCCGTCCAGCGCCTCGATCGCCTCGTCCATCAGCGACTGCAGCCACGCGCGGACCTCGTCGACGCCCTCGATGTGCCGGCCGTGCTCGTCCAGGTGCGCCAGCGCCACCCATGGCGTCTCGGCGCCGGGCAGGATCTTCGCGGCCTCCTGCCGCATCTCACCGAGCAGCCGGTGGAACTCCGCCCAGCCGTACGCGTACGCCTCGTCGAGGTCCAGGTCCGAGCCCGTGAAGTAGCGCACCAGCCTGCCGTAGCGCTCCCGGCCGACCGTGTCCGGCGCCCCCTGCACCGCCGGGGCGTACACGTCACGCATCCAGTCGCGCAGCTCCACCACGGCCCGGGTCGCGCCGCGAGCCGCCTCGTCCAGCTCGGCCCGCAGCGACGCGGGGCCCGCCGAGGCGAAGTCCTCGAACCAGCCGCGCCCCGAACCGTCCGTGTCCGCCCACTCGGTGAGCTGGCCGATGAAGGTCGCGGTCGGACGGGGGCCCGCGTACAGCTTCCGCTCCAGCCCGAGCGCCAGGGACTCGCGGTACCCGGCGTAGGCCGTCGGCACCGCGCGCAGCCGCTCGGCGATGGCCGCCCAGTCCTCCTCGGTCTCCGCCGGGGTGATCGTGAACACCTCACGCACCTCGTGCGGCGGCGTGACCATGTTGCCGACGGCGCGCAGCCCCTCCTCGGCCTCGTGCACGGCCAGCTCCGCCGTCAGCCGCTCCCGCAGCAGGCGCGCACACCGCCGCTCGGCGTCACTGTCCGCGCCCGGTCGCCGCTCCGCCTCGTCGAGCCGCGCGAGTGTCGTCCGGATCAGCTCCGCACGAGCCTCCTGACCGGCCGGCGAGGTGTCCGGCAACTTGCTGGAACTCTCCTTCACGCCCAGATACGTACCGGTCACGGGGTCGAGGGCGATGAGGTCGTCGACATACGCGTCGGCGACCTCACGGGGCAGCGGGCTCTTGGTGTCAGACATGCCGACAATCTTGGTACGGCCGCGGGGGCGGCGTCAGCTGCTTAACGGGCGCTTGGGCCTTACGTCGGCCGGATTCCGCTCAGGGCGTGATCAGCGTGCGAGGCCGGTCGGCGTTCGCCGGTTCAGGGCGAGGGCCGGTCCGCGTCCGGCGGCAGCAGGGGCCCGCACTCCCACTGCTGGAAGATCAACCGGGTCTCCACCCGTGCGACCTCGCGCTGTGACGTGAACTCGTCGAGGACCAGGCGCTGCAGATCCGCCATGTCCGCCACCGCGACATGCACCAGATAGTCGTCCGGTCCGGTGAGGTGATACACGGTCCGCGACTCCGGCAGGGCCCGGATCCGCTCCACGAACGGCCCCACCAACTCCCGCCGGTGCGGCCGGACCTGCACCGACAGCAACGCCTCCAGCCCCCGCCCGAGCTTGGCCGGATCCAGCCGTAGCTGATGGCCGAGGATCACGCCCGCACGGCGCAGCCGTGTCACCCGGTCCAGACAGGTGGACGGCGCGACCCCGACCTGCGCCGCCAGGTCCCGGTACGTCGTCCGGGCGTCGTTCTGCAACAGCCGCAGCAGATGGAGGTCCACCGGATCGAGTACGACGGAATCGGCCATTGTTCGAACGTAGCACGGTGTTCGAACGCCGACGTCCGGTCGATGTTCACCCTGACGTCCATGAACTCAGCGAGCACGCACGCGTACGATCACGCACGCACCACGCCGAGAGCACTCGCCACCGAGGCGGTGCACGCCGGCCGCGACGACCTCGCGCGCCAGGGCCTGCACGCCCCGCCGATCGACCTGTCGACCACCTACCCCTCGTACGACAGCCGGGGCGAGGCCGCCCGTATCGACGCCTTCGCCGGTGACGGCGCCCAGCCGGAGGGCCCGCCGATCTACGGACGGCTCGGCAATCCGACCGTCGCCCGATTCGAGACCGCCCTCGCCCGTCTCGAAGGCACCGAGAGCGCGGTCGCCTTCGCCAGCGGTATGGCCGCTCTCAGCGCCGTCCTCCTCGTCCGCGCCTCGATGGGCCTGCGGCACGTCGTCGCCGTACGGCCCCTGTACGGCTGCAGCGACCATCTCCTCACGGCCGGGCTGCTCGGCACCGAGGTCACCTGGGTCGACCCGGCCGGCGTCGCGGACGCGCTGCGCCCCGACACGGGTCTGGTCCTCGTCGAGTCCCCGGCCAACCCGACCCTCGCCGAACTCGACCTGCGGGCCCTCGCGCACGCCTGCGGCTCGGTCCCGCTCCTCGCGGACAACACCTTCGCCACGCCCGTCCTGCAGCGCCCCGTCGAACAGGGCGCCCGGCTCGTCCTGCACAGTGCCACCAAGTATCTCGGCGGGCACGGGGACGTCATGGCCGGGGTCGTGGCCTGCGACGAGGAGTTCGCCGGACGGCTCCGGCAGGTCCGCTTCGCCACCGGCGGCGTCCTGCACCCGCTCGCCGGATACCTCCTTCTGCGGGGCCTGTCGACGCTCCCGGTCCGCGTCCGGGCGGCCTCCGCGACCGCCGCCGAACTCGTCCGCCGCCTCGCCGCCGACCCGCGCGTCGCCCGCGTCCACTATCCGCGCATCGGCGGCGCCATGATCGCCTTCGAGGTCCACGGCGACCCCCACGACGTCATCGCCGCCGTCCGCCTCATCACCCCGGCGGTGAGCCTCGGCAGCGTGGACACGCTCATCCAGCACCCGGCCTCGATCAGTCACCGCATCGTGGAGGAGACGGACCGCCGCGGTGCCGGGGTGAGCGACCGGCTCCTGCGGATGTCGGTGGGCCTGGAGGACATCGAGGACCTGTGGGCGGACCTGGACGGTGCGCTGGGGGACCGGATCGCCGGCACACCGGGCGAACGGATCACGGCCGAGGCGGCCGCCCGCTAGGCCGCCGGGGCGAGCCAGGTGGCTGGGGGCGGGCCAGGTGGCCGGGGGCTGCCCCCGCCCACCGCACCCGACCCACCCGTCACCCCTTGCTCCGGCCCTCCACCGCTTCGACGACCCCCACCTCGGACAACCGCGCGGTGATCACCAGCGTCCCCTCCTCGATCTGGTAGTCGAGCGGCAGCTCAAGACCCCGCATCGCCGCGACCATCCCCGTGTTGGACGACTGCGTCACCACGTACACGTTCTCGCAGCCCGTCTCGGCCGCCATCTCCACCAGCCGGCGAAGCAGCTCACTGCCGATGCCCCGCCGCTGCCACTCGTCCTCGACGAGCAGCGCGATCTCGGTCTCGTCCCCGTCCCAGAGGAGGTGTCCCAGCCCGACGAGGCGCCCCGAGGCCGTCTGCACGGCGAGCGTCCGCCCGAAGCGCGGGCTGAGCAGGTGCTTGAGGTACCGGTCGGCGTCACCCACGGGCCCGTGGTACCGCATGGTGAGGGTGCGTGCGGAGCACCGCTCGTGCATCGCCTTCGCCGCCCGCAGGTCGCCGGCGTCCGCGCGGCGCACCGTGATGTCGTTGCCCTCCGGCAGGGTCAGGACGTCGTGGCTGCGCGGGATGCGGGGCCCGAGCCGCGCGTCCAGCTCCACCAGAGCCCGCGCCCGGGCGAACTCGGTCGGCGTGAACGGCAGATACGGCCGCTCCACCGTGATCACCCCACCCTCCGGTGCTCGCAGCCGCATCACCGTGTCCTCCAGGGCCCCCTCGACCGGGACGCCCTCCTGGGCCCGGCCGGAGCCGGGAGCGGTGGCGGGCAGCGAGCGGATGGTGCAGCGGCCGAGCAACTGCCGCAGCGCGAGCGGCAGTTCCGCCGCGTCCAGTGCCGTGCGCGTGGCCAGGGCGAGGATCCTGGTCGGCGCGTCCACCAGGTCGTGGGCGTCGCCGCGCTCGATCCAGGTCCCGGTGCCGCCCGACTCCGCCACGGCCCGGCCGATCTCGGAGGCCGACAGTTCCTCGGGCGCCCTCAGCAGGAACTCGTCCACCGTGCCTTCGGCCAGGGGGTGCGTCTGCAGGCTCAGGATGTCGACCCTGAGTGCCGCGAGCGCCGTGCACAGCGCGGCCAGCGAACCCGGCTGGTCCTTCACGGTCGTCCGCATGCGCCACATCAGGGTCACACCGGAGACCACCGGAAGGACCGCCTCCGACGGCCCGGCCTGCCGCCCTTCGGGGAGCGGCGGCCGGGCGTCGGTATCGCTCGTCGGCGGCGCGTGACCGTGGCGCCGTTCCCACCAGCCACGGAACCCGGCCGTGACGGAGCGCAGTCGGTGGTGCGGGGGGCGGCCGTTGCCCGCCCGGGTCACGTCAGTCATGTCCTGAGTCATGTGGCCACTGTGAACGAACGGTGTTGCGTGATCACGAACGCTTTGTGACTGACCGGTAAAAGCATCGTTCCGCACCTTTTGTTGCTTTTTCTATGACCGAGGCTGTCGAAACCGATGCCAGCGATGACCGGGGAGGTCAGACCAGCGCGGAGGCCTCCCGTCGGGTCACTGCCCGACGAGACCCGGCTGGAGCACCTTCGTGTACAGCACGGTCCCGTCCTGCTCCCGCAGCCGGACCGTCAGCTCCCCGCTGTGGCCGTCGATGTCGACCTCGCCGAAGAACTGGTAGCCCCCCGCCGGAGACACGTTCGCCGTGGTCGGCGCCTTGACGAAGACCCGCTCGGGGCCGAAGGTGCCGTCCAGCGCGTTCGCCGGGAAGGCACCGGCGTTCAGCGGGCCGGAGACGAACTCCCAGAACGGCTCGAAGTCGGTGAAGGCGGCCCGCGACGGCTGGTAGTGCTGCGCCGAGGTGTAGTGCACGTCGGCCGTCAGCCACACCGTGCCGGTGACCTTGCGGTGCTTGATGAACCGCAGCAGCTCGGCGATCTGCAGCTCCCGCCCCAGCGGAGCGCCCGGGTCGCCCTGCGCCACGGCCTCGATGTTCGGCTTGCCGTCCCCGGTGTCGGGCACGACCAGGCCGAGCGGCATGTCGGAGGCGATCACCTTCCACACCGCACGCGACCGTGACAGCTCCCGCTTGAGCCACTCCAACTGCTCGGCTCCGAGAATGCCCACCGGGTCGGTGGTCTGCGTACCGGGCGAGTTGGCGTCGCGGTACGTCCGCATGTCCAGCACGAACACGTCCAGCAGGGGACCGTGGCGCACCACCCGGTGCACGCGGCCCTCCCGGGGGCCCGGCCGCAGTGTGGAGATCGGGAAGTACTCGCTGAACGCCCGCCGCGCCCGCGCCGCCAACACGTCCACGCTCTTCTCGGTGTACCGGGTGTCGGTGAGGATCTCGCCCGGGTACCAGTTGTTGGTGACCTCGTGATCGTCCCACTGCACGATCGCGGGGACTTGGGCGTTGAACCGCTTGAGGTTCTCGTCGAGCAGGTTGTAGCGGAAGTTGCCCCGGAACTCGGCGAGCGTCTCCGCGACCTTGGACTTCTCCTCGGTGGTGACGTTCCGCCAGGTGCCGCCGCCGGGGAGCGCCGCCGTCGCCGAGAGGGGACCGTCCGCGTAGACGGTGTCACCGCTGAACAAGAAGAAGTCCGGGTCCAGCGCGCCCATCGCGTCGAAGATCCGGTAACCGCCGCGGTCCGGCTCGATGCCCCAGCCCTGCCCGGCCAGGTCGCCCGACCACACGAACCGTGCCCCGGAGCGGCGCTTCAGCGACGTCGTACGGAACGTCCCGGTGACCGGCTCCCCGGTGCGGCGCGGGTCGTCCGGGTCGGCGAGCAGCACCCGGTAGTGGATCTGCTCGCCCGAGGGCAGCCCGCGCAGCCGCGTCGTACCGGTGAAGTCGGTGCCGGCGTCCAGCAGCGGGCCGTGCCATCTGCGCGGATGGCGGAACGACTCGGTGGCGGACGTCTCGACGATCATGCGCGCCGGACGGTCCGACCGCACCCACACCAGCCCGGAGTGCGCCGTCACGTCCCCGGCCTGCACACCCCAGCCCGCCTCGGGACGCCCCGAGAGGGCCAGCGCGGGCGCCGAGCCGAGCGCGACGGAACCGGGCAGCGCCAACGCCGCCGACGCGGCGAACGAGCCGCGCAGCACGCTGCGGCGACCGGGCAGGGAACTCGGCGGACGGTGTGACATGAATGCGCCTCCAGCAACGAATCCGGCCAATGTGCACAGCCACAACTACGCGCACGCCGCAGCGCGCACGGAAACGACAAGTGAACAACTACGCGGGACGAGGGGGAAGCCGACACCGCGGGGACCAGTGCGTTGCCGGGTGCGGGCCCGGTGGGGCTTCTCGCGCAGTTCCCCGCGCCCTTGAAAGCTCCAGGCCCTGCGGGCCTGGAGAAAGCCGGGGCGCAGCCCCGCTTTGTCCAGGGG
>NZ_JAVRFJ010000047.1:0-86783 GCF_031845845.1 Streptomyces gottesmaniae | reverse complement strand
CCTCCGGCCTGTCGCCGGCCGGAGGACACGCCGCCCCGGCTCACGGCGTCCGGGCGATCGCCCCGTACATCGCGATGTCCTCGTCCCGGATGTCCTGCTCGCCCGTGCCGTCCGGGTGCCACTTGTGGACCTGGACGATGCCCGGCTCGACGAGTTCCAGCCCCTCGAAGAACTCGTGGGCCTCGTCGATGGTGCGCAGCCGCATCGGCATGTCACGGGCCGCGTACTCGCGGGCGACCCGGCCCACCTCCTCGGGGGCGAACTCGGCGGTGCCGATGGTCATCGCCAGATAGCTGCCCGAGGGGAGGGGTTCGAGGAGCCGGCGGACGATGCCGACCGCGTCGTCCTCGTCCAGCACGAAGTGCACGATCGCGATCACGGTGAGCGCGACCGGCTGGCTCAGGTCGAGGGTCTCCAGGAACTCGGGGGAGCCGAGGACGGTCTCCGGGTCCTGGAAGTCCGCCTCGATGTACGCGGTCCTGCCCTCGGGGGTGCTGGCCAGTAACCCCTGGGACAGGGTGAGGACGATCGGGTCGTTGTCCACGTAGACGACCCGGGACTCGGGGGCCACCGACTGGGCTATCTCGTGGAGGTTGGGGGAGGTGGGGATGCCGGTTCCGATGTCGAGGAACTGGCGCATGCCCGCCTTCTCGGCGAGCCAGCGCACCGCGCGGTTCATCCAGTCGCGGTTGGCGCGCATGTGGACCGGCAGGGCCGGCCACTCGTGCGCCATCGCGTCACCGGCCTCCTTGTCGGCCGGGTAGTAGTCCTTGCCGCCGAGGATGTAGTCGTAGATACGCGCGGAGTGCGCGTGCTCGGTGTCGATCCGGTCGGCCGGCCATCCGTTGTCGGGCACGCCGTCCCTCCCATCAGTCGTTCTGTCCAGGTGCACGATCGGGCAGGTCCGGGGGTTCGGGCAAGTGCCGGAACCCCCGGATCCAGAAACAGGTGGTGCGTCAACGGGGCGTCGCAGCAAGCAGGTTGAGCCGGTCAGAGCAGGAAGTCGGCCTCGCCCGCTTTCACACCGGCCAGGAAGGTGGTCATCTCACGGGGGGTGAAGACCAGCGCCGGGCCGTCCGGGTCGGTCGACTGGCGCACGGCGACCCGGCCGTCGGCGAGCTTCTTCACCTCGACGCAGGCGCCGCCCGCGTCGTCGCTCCACGGCCGGTGCCAGTCCTGGGCGCCGAGGTCGCGGGCGGGCATGCCGTTGCGGACGTCGTTGTGTACTCCGTGGGTCGTTGTCCGGGATATGCGGTGGTGCACGTCAGAGCTCCTTGCGTAGCGCGCCGAGGAGGGCCTCGGTCTTGCGGGCGGGCGCCGACTGGGCGCCCAGCCGGTCCAGGGCCTCGCGGTAGACGACGACGTCGTCCCCCTTGTCGAGATACACCGCGCCCACCAGACCGCTGAGGTAGACGATGTCCGGCAACTCGGGAGCCCTGAACCGGAAGAGGTGGAACGCACCGGCCCGCATCGCCGGATGCGGGCCGTTGAGGAACGGCATGAGCTGGACCGTCACATGCGGCAGCCGGTTCAGCTCGATCAGGTGGTCGATCTGGGCGCGCATCACGTCCGGTCCGCCGACCGGCCATCTGAGCACCGTCTCGTCCATCACCACCCACAGCCGCGGCGGTTGGGCGCGGGTGAGGAGCTCCTGGCGGCGCATCCGCAGCGCCACCCGCCGCTCGGTGTCCTCCGTCGCCGCGTGCGGGTTGCCGGCGCCGAGCAGGGCACGGGCGTACTCCTCGGTCTGGAGCAGGCCGTGCACGAACTGCGCCTCGTACGCGCGGATCTGGAGTGCCGCCTGTTCCAGGCTGAGATAGGCGGCGAACCAGTCGGGCAGGACGTCGCGGTAGGTGTGCCACCAACCGCGTTTGTTGGCCTCGCGGACCGACTTCAGGAAGGTCTCGATCTCCTGCTGGTCCCGTACGCCGTAGACCTGGAGGAGTTTCTCGACATCCGGCAGGCGCAGCCGGGCGACCTTGGCGGACTCCAGGCGGCGGATCGTGGAATGGCTGACACCGATCGCCTCGCCCGCCTGCTCGAACGTCAGCCCGGCACGAGTGCGCAACTCCTCCAGCTGTCTGCCGAGGATCATGCGCAGTACGGAGGGGGCGCCGCCCCAGTCCGTTTCCGCGGTCACGCCCACCACCCCTCACGCCGAGCCACAGAGGTCATGTCGAACTGGATTACGAGTCCTGCGCGCTTTCGTTCAAGGAATGCGCGTTGTTGTGCGAGTCGCTTCGCGAGCGCAGTCTGACACGATCTTGGCTCGAACGGGGTCAGCATGCGACCCACAAATTGCAAATTTCAACTTGCTGGTTGCGAGGTGTTGTTCGCGGATGCCACAGTGGACGTACCGTCACGGCCTCGGTGAACGCTGGGGCCGCGCGGCCAGGTTGGGGGAGATGTGGCCGCAACTCAGCGCTCTTCGCAGCGAGTTGCCCGAGCTCGCGGCGAATGGCGAGGCGGCCGTGGCACCGGCGGCACACCGGTGCGAAGGGCCGACGAAAGGCATACGGCGATGGCTCCGCCCACTCTCCCCCAGTCCCCGGACCGGTTAGCCCCGACCATGTACCCACCCCTTGGCACAGAGGCGTACGAACCCCATAGAGCGGGAGTTTTCGGACTGCCCGCGGTGCCCGCCTCGGCGGGCGAGGCCCGCAGAACCGTGCGCGAGCTGCTCGGCGAGTGGGAGGTGCGTCCGGAGACCCGTGAGGACGCGCTCCTGATCACGTCCGAACTGGTCACCAACGCGTTGACACACACGGACAGTGAGTGGATCGTGTGCCGGCTGCACTTCACCGGCCGCCGTCTGCGGATCGAGGTGGAGGACCAGAACAGCGGTCACGCACAGCCTGCCCGGCGTCGTCCGGGCCCCGACGACCAGAATGGGCGTGGGCTCATGCTGGTCGGCATGCTCAGCAGCGACTGGGGGGTGCGCGACACCCCACAACGGTCCGGTCGTGTCGTCTGGGCAGAACTGCCGTCGGAGGGCCGGGAAACCGCCGAGCCCGCCCCTCCGACGGCTCCGCACGAGAGCGGAGGCTTTCCCTTGACCGACCCGTCCTGGACGTAGGCGCCGCGGCGGCGGTCGTGGCCGGGCGCGCGGTTCTCCGCGGTCCGCGGCGTGCGGCCGCGCGCCCGGACGTACGCTGCCTCCACAGTCGGCCCGTCGCCGTGGGAGGCACCGTGCGCAGCGAGTCCGAGATCGACGTCCTCGTGCTGGGCGGGGCGGGCGTCGACACCATCGTCCGCGTTCCAGAACTGCCGCTCCCGTTCGCCGACAGCCATCTCGTGCCGGCCATCGAGACCCGGGCCGGACAGACCGGCGACTTCACGGCGGTGGCCCTGCACGCGCTCGGGTTGCGGACGCACCACCTCGACGTGCTCGGTGACGACCACGAAGGGGACCTGGTCCGCGCCCTCCACCGGGACCGGGGCATCCCGCTCACCGAGGTACCCCTGCCCGGCGGCACCCGCCGCGCGGTGAATCTGGTCGGCCCGGACGGGCGCCGCTGCTCGCTCTACGACGGCAGCCGGAGCCAGGAGGTGGACGAGCTGCCCCCGGACACGGTCCGCGCGCTGGCCGGGGTCAGCCACCACGTCCACGTCTCTCTCACCCGCCCGTGCGCGGCCTCGCTGCCGGTGCTGAGCGAACTGGGGGTCACCGTCTCGACCGATCTGCACGACTGGGACGGCGTCAACCCGTACCACGAGCCGTTCGCCCTCGCCTCCGACCTGGTCTTCCTGTCGGCGGCCGCGCTTGCCGACCCGGAGAGGACCATGCGCCGGATCACCGAGCGGGGCCGGGCCCGGACGGTCGTCGCCACGGACGGGGCGCGGGGCGCGTACCACCTCGTCGACGGCGAGCTGAGGCACGTCCCGCCGGTGGCTCCGCCGACCCCGGTCGTGGACTCCAACGGGGCGGGCGACGCCTTCGCGGCGGGCTACCTCTTCGGCCGGCTCACCGGTGAGGAACCGCACCGGTGCGCTCTCTTCGGCGCTGTCGCGGGCGCGTACGCCTGCACCGTCCCGGCGACCCGCACCGACTCGATCGGACGGACCGAACTGCTGGCCGCGGCCGCGGAGTCGACCGGCTGACCTACTCCAGGGCGCTGCGACACCCGGCCGCTCCGGGAGGCCTCAGCCCGGGCGGAGCCCGGCCGCCACCAGGCGGGCCTCCATCCTGCGGCGGGCCGCGCCGAGCACCGCCAGCAGGAGCTCCTTGCTGGAGTGGCGCTGCCGTACGTCGCACAGGAGGACCGGAACGTCGGGCGACAGGTCGAGCGCCTGGCGGACCTGCTCGGTGTCGACCTCACGCTTCCCGTCGAAGCAGTTGACGCCGATCGCGAAGGGGATGTCGCGGGACTCGAAGAAGTCGACCGCGGGGAAGCAGGCGTCGAGCTTGCGGGTGTCGGCGAGGACCACGGCACCGAGGGCACCGCTGCACAGGTCGTCCCACATGAACCAGAAGCGGTCCTGTCCCGGCGTGCCGAAGAGATACAGCACCAGCTCGGGGGAGAACGTGATCCGTCCGAAGTCCAGGGCGACGGTGGTGGAGACCTTCTTCTCCACGCCCCTCAGGTCGTCCACGCGTCTGCCGGCCGCGGTGATGTGCTCCTCGGTCGCCAGCGGCGTCACCTCGCTCACCGAGCCGACCATCGTGGTCTTGCCGACGCCGAAACCGCCCGCGATGAGGACCTTCAGGGCGGTGGGTACGACCGGCCCGGAGCTGACGGACACCATCCATCACCCTTTCGACGAGTTCCGGGCCCGGCCGCCGCCGCGCCTCACGCGTCCTGCACGTAACCGGACGGGGTCTCCGAACGGGGCGCCGCACTCAGGTACTTGCCGACCTGTTTGACCAAGGTGCCCATCTCGAAGGCCATCATGCCGACGTCCACCTCCTCCGAGGCGATCGCGGCCAGCCGCGCGCCCCGCCCCGCGGCGGTGACGAAGAGGAACGCCCGCTCCATCTGGATGACGGTCTGCTGGACCTCACCGCCCTGGAAGTGACGGGCCACGCCCCTGGCCAGGCTGTGCATGCCGGAGCCGACGGCCGACAGATGCTCCGCGTCGTCGAACCGGATGTCCTTCGACTTGCCGATGAGAAGGCCGTCCCCGGAGAGCACGATGGCGCAGTGGATCTCGGGTATGCGTTCCACGAGTCCGTCCAGCAGCCAGTCCAGTTGGGGACCGGGTCGTTCCTGCTCTGTCATGTCGTGCGTGTTCCTCACGGTCGGTCGGCGCCAGGGACGGCGCCGGGTCGTCGGGGCGCCGGGGGCAGCGCCCGTCAGGCGGCCTCGGGACCTGGTCGGGGTGCCGGAGGGCCGTCGGTGCCAGGGGTGCCGTCGACGTCGCCGTCGGGTTCGGCGAGCCTGGCCCGTGTCGAGCCCTGCTGGATCGCCACCATGACGCGGGCCAGGGCGTCGGGGCGGAGCGTGTCGGCGGTGTCGTCGCCGTCGGCCGTCGAGGGGGCGTCGGCCGTGTTCTCGCCAAGCCGTGGCGTGGACGGGGCGTTCCGGGCCCGCCGGGGCAGACCCTGGGGGAGGGGCGCCGCGCCGGTCCCGGTGCGGGGCGTGTCACCGCTCATCGGGGCCACCGGCTCGTACCGGGTGCGGTGCCGGTGAGGGTCCCGCCGCGCGACTCGGTTCGAGCGCGGGGGAGGGTGCCTGGCATCTGAATCCTCGTACGACAGTGAACATCCGACGGCGGTGGGGGTGCGCCCGCGAGCCGCCCGGCATCCCCCGTGCCCGGCTTGACACACCGTCGGCGGAAGTCGGCGGGCGGACGGAACGGTATCAGGACCCGAGCCCCGTCGTCAGCACCTGCCCGACCGTGACCCGCTCTCGCCCGAGCGCAACTCGCCAGCGGACGGCAGTACTTGGCCCGGCGGCCGCGCGGGCGGGCGGTGCCGGGGCGGATCGACGGGAGCGGAAGGTTCCGGTGCCTCGCGGAAAGCTGACTTGTCGACACAGCAGCCCCGCAGGATCGGCACTGTCCAGCCACATCCGGCGTCGAGGGGCGTGGCTTGAAATCTACGGCGACCTGCTCAAACCCCCACACGGGGCGCCGCAGTTTGGTATTTGGCGGTGCACAGCGCGAAGGGAAGCCGTGGCGTTGGGCGTTCGGCTGGTGGCCAGGTCCGCCGCCGCCCGCTCCCGAGTCGGACAGTCGGGCAAGTTCGACTCGGAAAGTATCAAAATATGGACATTGCCGGACTCTCATCTCACATTTCGGCCCATATTTCAACTGTCAATGTTTCGGCCAAACCCCCTAAACGATCTTGGCGTAAGAGGTTGATTTGTAGACCATGTTCCTCGTCGGTAAGACTCCCAACCGGAACCACGATCCGACGCACAGCCACCGCGTCTCCCCCGGGCGCGGGGAAACGCCTAGAAGGGCTTGGCGTGGAACACGTCTTCACAACCCAGGACCACGAAGATCTACGGCAGCGCGTACGCGAGTTCGCCGAGCGCGTGGTACGCCCCCTGATACCCGAGATGGAGACCTCCCGTACCGCACTGGTGGGGCTCTCCCGTCTGATCGCCCAACAGGGCTGGATCGGCGCCACGATCGACCCCGCCCACGGCGGCATGGGCGCGGGCCACCTCGCCAAGACCATCATCATCGAGGAACTGTCGCGGGTGAGCGGCGCGATGGGAGCCATGGTCCAGGCCTCCCAGCTGGGCGTCGCCAAGATCATCCACTTCGGCGACGACAGCCAGAAGCGGTACTGGCTGCCGAAGATCGCCGCGGGAGAGGTGTTGCCCACCATCGCCGTCACCGAGCCGGGGTCGGGGGGCCATGTGGCCGGCATGGAGAGCAGCGCGGTACGGGACGGCGACGACTACATCCTCAACGGCCGCAAGGTCTTCGTCGGCAACAGCCACGTGGGCGACGTGCACGGGGTCGTGGTCCGCACCGGGCCGGGCTCCAAGGGCATGACGGCCTTCCTCGTCGAGTCCGACCGGCCCGGCTTCTCCCTGGCGCCCCAGGTGCCCTCCATGGGCCTGCACGGGTTCAGCTTCGGCGAGCTCATCTTCGACAACTGCCGGGTGCCGGCCGCCAACCGGCTCGGCGAGGAGGGCGAGGGGCTGGCCGTCGCCTACTCCTCGTCGGTGCTCTACGGCCGCCTCAACCTGACAGCGGTGTCCCTGGGCATCCACCAGGCGGTGTTCGAGGAGACCGCCCGGTACTGCGGGGAGACCCAGCGCTACGGCAAGCCGCTCGGACACCTGCCCAACATCAAGATCGAGCTGGGGCGGATGCTGCAGCGCCTCACCCTCGCCCGGCAGAGCGCCTACCTCGCCGCGCACCTGCTGGACAACGGACGGCCCTGCGACGTCGAGTTGATGTCGGCGAAGCTCTACAACGTCGAGGCGTCCATCGAGTCGGCCCAGGAGTCCGTCAAGATGCACGCCGCGTGCGGCCTGTTCACCGACCGCCCGGTGGAGCGCTACCTGCGCGACGCCTTCCACATCTACGCGCCCGCCGGCACCTCCGAGATCCAGGGCCTCAGGCTGGGCGAGTTCGCGCTCGGCGAGAACAAGGGCGAGTGGTCCGAGCGGCTCGCCGATCTGGTCCGTACGCAGCCGGCCGGGCAGCGGCAACCGGAGCCGGTCCCGGTGGGTGAACTGGTCTGAGCGGACCCGGCCGGAAACCCGGCGCACGGCGCACCGCGCCCCGCGAGGGGCGCGGAGAACTGCCCGACCGTCCCTTACCGTCCCGCCGGCTCGTCACGGGCGTGGCCCGAGCCCGGGGGGACACAGAGAAACCGCGGACACGACGACGTGTCCGCGGCTTTCGTGTTCCGGGTGCCCGGCGGCCCGCTTCCCCTCGACCGTGCCGGACCGGCGGCGGCGCCCGGCCGTGCCTCAGTGGCCGGTGGCGATGGCCTGGATCCGGTCGGACATCTCCTGGGCCATGTGCTTGATGATCTCCAGCCGCTGCCGTCCCCATGTACGGGAGTCGGTGTCGACGACGCAGATCGTGCCGAGGTTCATGCCTCCCAGCGTGTCGACGAGCGGCGCGCCCATGTAGGAGCGGATGCCGATCTCGTCGACGACCGGATTGCCCGCGAACCGCGGGTAGTCGCAGACGTCGTCGAGCACCAGTGCCGCCGTCCGCTTGACGGTGTGCGGGCAGAAGCCGTGGTCCAGACGCATCTCCCGGCTCATCGAGGTCTCGGCGGCCTGCCCCTGCGCGATGTTCACGGGCCCGGCGTCCGGTGTGTAGAGCCCGGCGAAGAACTGACGCCTGTCGTCGACGAAGTTGACCATCGCGTACGGCGCGTCCAGCTCCAGGGCCAGCCGGCGCGCGAACGCGTCGAACTCGGCCCGGGGGGTGTCGGCGAGCCCCAACTGGGCGAGCCTCGCCGCACGCTGCGGAGCCCCCGGATCCTCGGGCGTGAGGAGCAGGCGGTCGAGCGGTGGCTCATAGGAGGAATAGGGGCTGTTCATCGGAACTCCGTTCCAGGGCGGCTGAGTCGAGTATGAATCAACGGAGCGCGGGTGGCTGGTGCGACGCCACGCCGGGTGTCATGGCGAGCAGATGCTGCACGAGTTCGACGAGCACACCCGTACCGGAGCTGCAGTGCCGGGCGTCGCAGAACACGATCGGCGCGTTGGACTTCAGGCCGATGGCGTCACGGACCTCTTCGAGGGAGTACTGGTAGGCGCCGTCGAACTCGTTCACCCCCACGACGAACGGGATGCCGCGCACCTCGAAGAAGTCCACAGCGGGGAAGCACGCGTCGAGCCGACGGGTGTCGGCGAGGACCACCGCGCCCAGCGCCCCGTCGGAGAGCTCGTCCCACATGAACCAGAACCGTTCCTGCCCGGGTGTGCCGAACAGGTACAGGACGTGGTCCGAACCGAGCGTGATCCGGCCGAAGTCGAGGGCCACCGTGGTGGTGGACTTCTCCTCGATCCCGGCGAGGCTGTCCGTACCGGCGCTGGCCGTGGTGATGACCTCCTCGGTGCTCAGCGGCGCGATCTCGCTGACCGCCCCCACGAAGGTCGTCTTGCCCACCCCGAACCCGCCCGCCACGAGGATCTTCAGGGCGGTCGGGAAGGGGTCAGAGTCGTGCGCGTAGGCCATCAAGCACCGCCTCCAAAACTTCTCGGTTGGCGGCGGAGGCCGCCTCT
Organism: Streptomyces gottesmaniae; assembly: GCF_031845845.1. NCBI lineage: Bacteria > Bacillati > Actinomycetota > Actinomycetes > Kitasatosporales > Streptomycetaceae > Streptomyces > Streptomyces gottesmaniae. Next base: position 77,634 of record NZ_JAVRFJ010000047.1, on the reverse strand, counting down.
ACGGCACGGGGCGCCCGTGCGGTGAGCGCCTCGTGCTGCACCAGGTCGGACAACAGGACTTTGGTGACCGCGATCGGCAGGTTCATCCGCGCGGCCACCTCGACCACCGGCACCGGCCTGACGCACAGCCCGAGCACCATGTCGTGATCGGGGCCGAGGTCTGCGAGCGGCCGGACACCGGTGGCCATCACCAGGGTGAGCAGGTCGAAGGATGTCGAGGGTCGAGTGCGCCCGTTGCTGACGGTGAACGGCCGGACTAAGCGTCCGGCCTCCTCGTCCAGGAACAGCTCGTCCGTCATCGCGTCACATCCCCGCGCTGGACGGCGCGATGGTCGGGCGGCGGGCCGGCGTGGCGAGGAACGGCTGCACGGCCCGGATGAGCATGCCCATCTCGTAGCCGAGCGTCTCGGTGTGCGTGGACGCGTCCGCGGTGACCGCCAGCACGGCGCCGTGACCCGCCGAGGCCACGATGAGGATGCCGTTGTGCAGCTCCACGATGACCTGACGGACGGTGCCGCCGTTGCCCAGCACCCTGTCGTGCCCGAAGGAACGGCCCAGGGAGTTGAGCCCGGAGGCTATCGCGGCGAGCCGGTCGGCGTCGTCGGTGCTCAGATCCACATGTGCCTTGCTCAAGCCGTCGGACGACAGCAACAGGACCTGCCGGGTACCGGGAACGGTCTTCTTGAGGTTGTCCAGCAGCCAGTCGATGTTCTGCCCGGTGGGGTGGCTATCGCTCACCATGGTGGGGTTCTTCTCCTTGCGGTTGGGGCGGGGCCCAGCGCGCTTCGTCGACGGGGATCGCGTCGGAGGTCGCGCCGGCGAGACCGAAGCCTCGATTGATTCCGGCCAGGAGGCCGGGGCTGAAGTTCAGTTCCTGCTCGGTGGTGTCGGGACGCGGCGCCGGCCCCTGACGGAGCTCGGGCGCCAGGTGCTCCATGGCACGCCGCTTGGGCAGGTTCGGCCTGCCGGACCCCCCAGGGCCGGGCGCCGGACGTTCGTACCCGGAGGGCCGGTACTCCGACCGTACGTCGGCGACGGGCCGCGCCCGCTCGTGCCGTGCGGCCTGCGGGGGCGGCGCCGGGGCTGCCGACCGCTGCGGTACGCCCGGCGGGGGACCGGCATGGGAGGCGTGGTGCGGCGGGGGAGCCGCGTGCGCGGGGGACGGTCCGGCGGACGGGGGAGCCGCGTGCTGCTGGGGCTGCCAGGCGGGCGGGGGTGTCTGCGCCGGCCGGGGGGCGGTGGGCTGCCGTGCCTGGACCGGGGCCTGGAGGGGCATCTGTCCCTCCTCGTCGCCCAGCAGGCCCTGCGGGAGGACGAGGATGGCCTGCACGCCGCCGTAGATGTTGCCCTGCAGCTGAACCGCGATGCCGTGCCGACGGGCCAGCGAGGACACCACGAACAGACCGATCCGGCCGTCGGCGAGCAGCTTGGCGACGTCGATGCGGGCCGGGTCGGCGAGCAGCTTGTTGATCCGGTCCTGGTCCTCCTGGGGGATGCCCAGGCCGCGGTCCTCCACCTCGATGGCGATGCCGGCGGTCACCCGGCGGGAGCGCAGGAGGATCTGGGTGTCCGGGTGGGAGAACATCGTGGCGTTCTCGACCAGCTCGGCCAGCAGGTGGATGACGTCGGCGACCGCGTGGCCGCGCAGCGTGCCCTCGATGGGCGGCACCAGTTTGACGCGGGAGTACTGCTCGACCTCGGCGATGGAGGACCGCAGCACCTCGGTCAGCGTCACCGGATTCGTCCACTGGCGGCGGGAGACCGCCCCGCCGAGCACCGCGAGGTTCTCGGCGTGCCGGCGTATTCGGGTGGCCAGGTGGTCGATGCCGAAGATGCGGCGGAGCAGGTCCGGGTCCTCGACCTGGTTCTCCAGATCGTCCAGTTCACGGATGGTGCGGTGGACGAGCGACTGGAGCCGACGGGCCAGGTTGACGAAGACCTCGACCTTGTCGCTGTTGTCGTCGGAGGCCGCCTGGAAGTAGCTCGCCGCCCAGACGAGCGCCTCGCGGGCCCGGTGCTGGGCCTCCGTGACGTCGTACTCCAGCTTCTGGAACGGGTCCTCGGCGCGCGAGGCCTGGTAGGCGAAGCCGCGCGAGAGCAACTGTTCGCCGCGCTTGAGGCGGGTCAGGTCCTCGTCGAGCGCCCAGTTGCCGGTGGTGATGGCCCGGCGCAGCGACTCGGCGCGCTGCGCGTCGGACCTGGCCCGCTTCCTGGCGGACAGCACGGCTCCGGCCAGACAGCCGCAGCCCAGGACCGCACCGCCCGCCAGCACTCCCCAGGTGGCGGCGTCGGCCGTGCCCTCCTGGAGCCGCAGGACCGTGCCCGTGACGGCGGTGGAAATTCCGGCCATGAACGCGGCCGGGAGAACGGCGAGCCGCGTCAGTCGGGGCTGTGCTGCGGAGGAGTTCGCGGAATCCGACACCCCGGGCTTTCCGTGCCGGTGACGGGCCGGGGGAGTCGTCGTGTCCGGCCGACCGTGTTCCGGGGTCGTTGCGAAGGGTGGGGGTTCAGGCATCGGAGTCCTCTCGATCAGCCAGTACGCGACAGAGTAGCGAAGAACGTCAACTATCTGACCAGCGGTCCTAGACGCTCAGGGGAGGTCTGTCACCTGAGGTGCCGTCAGTGCGGCAAGGGCCCCTGACGCCTTTCTACCGTCTCCGCGCGAGGCGGCGCCGCAGCAGTTCTTCACACCTCGGCCACGGCGCCGCGCCGTCTGTGAAAGAGGGACTGCCGCGAGGGGGGTCACCTGCGGATTCGACCGTTCCGGCTGCCGTTCCCGGCCGCCGGAAGCGCACGATTCACGCCATCGCGCGCCGTGTTGCCTCGTGTCAACGCCTGGTGCGGCAGGGGCGAGTGGGGTGCGAAAGGGGCGAGGTCGCACACGCTGGGCACGACGCGCTCCAGGAACATTCACACCACGAGGGGCGGAAAGCGGCCAGGGTCGACCGCCGGTCATGCTTTGACTAAGCTTTAGACTTCAATGGAACGATGGGGAAGGCCGGTGTGAGAACCTACTCGACGGCGCCCCGTTGAGCCGAGCTTGCCCGAACTCCCTGCTCTGTACGGGAGTTGACTCAGCGTATGCTCTGCCTCATCTCCCGGGGACTGACGCCGTAGCGCCGCCGGAAGGCCGTGCTCAAGGCACTCGCGGAGGAGAAACCGGCGGAGTAGGCGAGATCCGTGATCGTCAGATGCTCGCACTCCGCGCACAGTAAGCGGTCCCGCACCAGACGCAGCCGCTCCTCCCGGATCAGCTCGCGGGGCGTGGTGCCCGCCTTCTGCAGAGCCAGTTGGATCTGGCGCAGCGACCAGCCGAGGGCGCGCGCCACCGCCGTACCCGTGAGGTTCGGATCGGCCGCGTGGTCACGCACATAGCGGCGGACCATCGCCTCCACCTCGCCCAACTGCCCCGGGGCGTCCGGACGGTCGTCGCCGGCGGCCAGCATGCACACCAGCTCCACCACCCGGTCGGAGACGGCGTCGAACTCCGGGTCGGTGAGGTGCTCGCGCTCCTCGTGCAGCCCGGTCAGCATCGAGCCGACGATACGGCCGAGACCGGTCGCGAGGTTCAGCCCACTGGCCACCGGCGACCTGTTGTTGAGCCGGCCGTCCACCTCGCGGGCCGGGATGGTGAGGATGAACGCGTCGATGGCGTCGCTCTGCAGGCACTGGAACGGTGACGCGAAGGTGACCAGCGCCGCCGTGCCCGGGGTCAGCCGGGCCTCCTCGCCGTTCTGGCGCAGCACGATCTCGCCGCTCGTCGGCAGCAGCAGCCGGTAGTCCTCGTCCGGATCCTGACGCACCTGGCGCATCGTGCGGGTGTACTCGATCTCGTCGGACCGGTACTTCACCAACTGGTACGTGTCGCTGCGCTGCCGCACGGTCTCACCGCGGAAGTTCTCCGACCGCGCGTATCTGAAGCCCATCCGGGACTGGTACGAGCCGATCTGCTCGGTCCAGAAGTCGGCGCGCTCACGCGGGGCCAGCTCCTCGGTGGTCAGCGCCTCGACGCTGTAACTTCCCGCGGGCAACGCTCCCCTCCCCTATGTGCCGGGCCCCCGACGACGTCCTCGTTGTCTCTTACGGTCCTTTACGGTCCTTCGAACGGAAATCTTCAACTTCTGCTTGATCAAAGATGGTTACCGTCCGGTCGAACTCGCAGGGCACCCTAGCGTGGCAAGCGGTTGCCGTGCCGCCCCGACCGAGGGGCCGAATATGCCGGGCGAAACCTCGCCACTCGCATCACGCCCCTTGCGCCACTCGTGCGCCCTGTGACAACTTCCCTGCGCGTCACGGAAAGTATCCGCACGGTCGCGCCGCTAGCGTCGTGCGCTCCGTCAACTCCCGCCGGCGTCCCGGGAACCCCCGACGCCTGGGGACTTGTGGACGTTAGGACTCGTGCTTCATGACCGAACCGATATCGCAGGCGGTGACCTGGGCCCTCGCGGTGGCCCTGCTCGCCACCGCCGTACTCCTGCTGCGCCAGCACGGGATCACCAGGCGCCAGCGCGCGAGGAACGCGGTCCTGGCCGAGGACGTGCGGGCCCGGGAGGAGGAGCTGCGCCATCTGGTCACGGTCCGCCTGCCGGCCCTCGCCGACCATCCCGGCCAGGCCGTCCCCGGCGTCGGGCCGCTCGACGGCCGCCTCGCCGGTACGGAGTTCGGCAAGGGCCTCGACGAGGTGCTCGCCCGCTTCTCCGGTGCCGTCGAGCACGCGCAGCACCGCGCCGACCAGTCCGCCAAGGCCGCCCTCAAGGCGTCCATGCGCTCGATCCAGGCCCTCGCCAACGAGCAGCAGATGTCCATCTCCGAGATGCAGGAGCGGCACGACGACCCCGACGTGCTGCGCGACCTCCTCGAAGTCGACCACACCAACGCCCAGTTCGGCCGACGCGCCCAGGCCATCGCCGTACTCTGCGGCTCCTGGCCGGGCCGGCAGCGGGCCACCTCCCCGCTGGTCGAGGTCGTCCGGGGCGCCACCTCGCGCATCCGCGACTACCGGCGTGTCCGCGTCCACGGCCGGGTCGACCTCGCGGTGGAGAGCCGTGCCGTGGAACCGGTCGTCCTCGCGATCGCCGAACTCCTCGACAACGCGGCCCGGCACTCCCAGCCCAACACCACCGTCGAGGTGAACGTCCAGAACGTGCACAACGGCGCGTGCGTGGTCATCGACGACGCCGGCGTCGGCATGGACGCCCACGCCGTGCGGCGCGCCACCCGGCTGCTCACCGGGGACGACCGGGTGGACGTCACCCGACTCGACGACCCGCCCCAGTTCGGCTTCGCCGTCATCGGGATGCTCGCCCGCCGCTACGGATTCACCGTCTCCGTGGACACCCGCTCGCCGTACGGCGGTGTCCGCGCCGTCGCCTTCCTGCCCACCGCGCTGCTCACCCACCTGGAGCCCGCCGCCCCGGAGCCACCGATCGACGTGACGCCCGTGACCGGCACCGCCCCCGGCCCCCGCCCGGCCACCGTCGAGACCGCGCCGGCCGACACCACCGAGGGCGGACTGCCCAAGCGCCGCCGACGCACCCCGAGGCGGACCACCGCCCCCGAACCGGAGCCCGCGGCACACACCGAGGAGCCCCCCGGCCGATCGCCCGAGGAGAACGCCCGCCTCATGGGCGCCTTCGCCCGCGGCACCCGATTCGGCCGGGCGGCGGGACGCATCCTCGACGAGGAGGAGTACGTCCCCGACCGCGACCGCGACCGCGACCGCGACCGCGACCGCGACCGCGACCGCGACCGCGAGCGCGCCTCCGCCGACGCCGCCGCCGACGCCGCGTCGCCCACCCCCCACGAGAACGAAGGGACCCCCCACGCATGATCGAGCCCACGAACAACGAGCTGGGCTGGATGCTCGACGACGTGCTGAAGGTCCCCGAGGCGCGGCACGCCATCCTGCTCTCCGCCGACGGCATGCTCCGTGCCCACTCCGCCGACATCGACCGCGACGACGCCGAGCGCCTCGCCGCCGGGCTCTCGGGACTGCAGTCCATCAGCCGCAGCACCTCGGAGTTCTGCGGCCCCGCCGACCGCCCGTGGCGACAGACCCTGATCGAGTTCGGACACGGCTTCGTCTTCCTCGTCGCGGCCGGCGAGGGTGCCTACCTCGCGGTCTCCACCGGCGACGAGGTCGACATGGAGGCGGTGACGTACCGCATGCACAAGCTCGTCGACCGGCTCGGCAAGGAGCTGACCAGTCCGGCACGGCTGGACACGGGCAGCAGGGCATGACCCCCCGCCGGCCCCGGGGGCGACTGGTGCGGTCGTACGTCGTCACCGACGGCCGCGCCCACCCGACCCGCAACACCCTGGACCTGGTCACGCTGCTCGTCGCCGCGACCGATCTGCCGCTGACCGGCCTCAACCCGGAGAAGCGCCGGGTGATGGACCTGTGCCGGCCCGGTTCGCTCTCCCTGGCCGAGGTGGCGAGCCACCTGGAACTGCCGGTCAGCGTGACGAAGGTGCTGGTCGCCGACCTCATGGACAGCGGCCACATCGTCACCCGCGCACCGTCCCCCGCGATCGAATGGACGCACGCGGGGGGACCCCCGGCGGCCGCCCGGCCGTCCGACGCGAAAATCCTCCAGGAGGTCCTCGATGGGCTCCGCGCCCGCCTCTGACGACGTCTATCTGCGGCCCACGGTGCGCACGGCCGCCAAGCTGCTCGTCGTCGGTCACTTCGCGGTCGGCAAGACCACGTTCGTCGGCACGCTCTCCGAGATCCGGCCGCTGCGCACCGAGGAGGTCATGACCGAGGCCGGCGCGCTCGTCGACGACCTCGCCGGCACCCGCGACAAGACCACCACCACGGTCGCCATGGACTTCGGCCGCCTCACCCTCGACGACTCCCTGGTGCTGTACCTGTTCGGCACCCCCGGTCAGCAGCGCTTCACCAAGCTCTGGCAGGACATGACCCGCGGTGCCCTCGGCGCGCTGGTCCTCGCCGACACCCGCCGGCTGTCCCACTCCTTCGACGTGATGGGCGTCCTGGAGGAGCTGGGCCTGCCGTACGCCGTCGCCGTCAACGACTTCGACGGCGCCCCCGTGCACGAGCTGGGGGAGGTGCGCGAGGCCCTCGACCTGCTGGACGAGACGCCGCTGGTGCGCTGCGACGCCCGCGACCCGGACTCCTCCACCCGGGCGCTGATCGCCCTCGTCGAGTACCTCCTGAGCCGCACGACCGAAAGGGAGCCCGCGTGACCCCCGCATCACCGTCCGGTCCGCCCCCGGGCTGTCCGGCCCACCGGCCCATGTACGGGCCGGAGTTCGCCGCCGACCCGGCCGCGTTCTACCGGGCGGCGCGCACGACCGGACCGACCGCACCCGTAGAGCTGGCCCCCGGCGTACGGGCCACCCTCGTCACCTCCTACGACGCGGCCCTGCACGTCCTGCGCAGCACCGAGACCTTCTCCAAGGACCCGCGTCGCTGGAACGACCTCGCGGACGGCACCGTCCCCCCGGACAGCCCCGTCGTCCCGATGATGATGTACCGGCCCAACGCCCTGTTCTCCGACGGCGAGGAGCACCGGCGGCTGCGCGGCGCCATCACCGACAGCCTCGCCCGGGTCGAGCCCCACACCCTGCGCGGCTACGTCGAACGCAGCGCCGACACCCTCATCGACCGGTTCGCGCCCACCGGCAAGGCCGACCTCCTCGGCGAGTACGCCCAGGTGCTGCCCCTGCTCGTCTTCAACCACCTCTTCGGCTGCCCGGCCGAACTGGGGCTGAAGCTGGTCGAGGGCATGTCCGGCATCTTCGACGGGGTGGACGCCGAGCGCGCCAACGAACTGCTCGGCACCACGCTCTTCGAACTGGTCACGCTCAAGCGGAAGCAGCCCGGGCCGGACGTGACGTCGTGGCTCACGCTGCACCCGGCGGAGCTCACCGACGAGGAGATGATCCACACCCTCGTCGTCCTCATGGGCGCGGGCACCGAGCCGCAGCAGAACCTCATCGCCAACGGACTGCGGCTGCTGCTCTCCGACGACCGCTTCGCCGGTGACCTGTCCGGCGGCAGCCTCCCCGTCGAGGACGCCCTCGACGAGGTGCTGTGGACCGATCCGCCGATGGCCAACTACGCCGTGCACTACCCGAAGCGGGACGTGGTGTACGAGGGCGCACTGCTGAGGGCCGGTGATCCGCTCGTGGTCTCGCTGGCCGCCGCCAACACCGATCCTGCCCTGACCAACGAGCAGCGCACGGGCAACCGGGCCCACTTGGCATGGAGCGCCGGCCCGCACAACTGCCCCGCGCAGAGCGAGGCCCGGCTGATCGCCTCGGTGGCGGTGGAGAAGCTCCTCGACCGGCTGCCCGACGTCGACCTCGCCGTACCCGTGGAGGCGTTGGAGTGGCGTCCGGGCCCCTTCCACCGGGCCCTCGCCGCGCTCCCGGTGACCTTCCCGCCGGCGGCCGTCGTAGGCGCGCGGGCCCAGCCCTCCAGGCCCGCCGCGAGCGGCCCACAGGGGCCGTACGGTGTCGCCCCGGCCGCCCGGGAGCCCGATCCCACCCGCCCGAGGAACGGCTGGACCCGCCTGCTGTCCTGGTGGCGGGGCGAGTAACCACGCTGTGCCCGACGGGCGGTGGCGCGCCCGTCGGGGGGTGGCGTGCCCGACGGGGGGTGGTGTGTCCGTCGGGGGTTGGTGTGTCCGTCGGGGGGTGGTGTGTCCGTCGGGCGGTGGCGTGCCCGTCGGGGGCAGGTCCCGTGCAGCGGTGGCGTGTCGTGCGCGGCGGTGGTGTGTCGCGTCGGTCGGGGTGGGGGACGTGGCGTCGGTGCCGGTCCGTCAGGTGGTGTCGGCTTCGCCGGGCCGGTGTGGGCAGTTTCGGCGGGCGCTGTCTGCTGTGTCCTTCTGGTGGTGGTCGGGACCCATCGGGTGGTGGGCGGGTGCGGACTCAGTCCGTCGGTGGTGTGTCGCGTCGGACGGTTTGGAGGCCGTCGCGTCGGTGCCGGACGGTCAGGTGGTGTCGGCTTCGCCGGGCCGGTGTGGGCAGTCTCGTCAGGCGCTGCCTGCTTGTTCCTTCTGGTGGTGGCCCGGCGCCGTTGGGTGGCGGGCCGGTGCGGACTCCGTCCGGCCGTGCGGGCCCCCTCGGACGGAGTCCGACCCCGTCAGGCGGTGCGGACCGGGAGGTGGCGGTGGCCGTTGGAGATGAAGGACTCCACGTGTCCCAACTGCTCGCTCGTGACGGCCAGTTCGAGCGTCGGGAACCGGGTGAAGAGCGCCGGGAGCGCGATGCGGGCCTCCAGTCGGCCGAGCGGGGCGCCCAGGCAGTGGTGCACTCCGTGACCGAAGGCGAGGTGTTCCTTGTCGGCCCGGGTGACGTCGAAGACGTCCGCGTCCTTCCCGTGGCGTTCGGGGCTGCGCCCGGCGGCCGCGTACGCGGCCAGGATCGGCTCGCCCCGCGCGATCACCACACCCTCCGGGCCGCCGAACTCGGCGAGGACGAGGTCCTCCACGGCGTAGCGCAGCGGCAGGCTCGCCACCGGCGCCTGCACCCGCAGGGTCTCCTCGATCACGTCGTCCCAGGTCGCCCGACCCTCCCGGACATGGGCGAGCTGCTCGGGGTGGGTCAGCAGGGCGTGGACGGCCTGGTCGAGGAGGTTGACGGTGGTCTCGTGCCCGGCGCTGATCATCAGCACCAGGGTGTCGATCAGCTCCTGCTCGCTGAGCCGGGCGTCGTCCTCGTCGCGGGCGGAGATCAGCCCGGAGGCGAGGTCGTCGCCGGGCGTCTCCCGCTTGGTGGCGACGAGGTGGGCCAGCACCTCCTGCAACCGCCCGTACGCGGCGGACATCTCACCGGGGTCGGCGGAGGTGTCGAAGATCTTGTCCACCAACTCCCGTAGTTCCAGGCCCCGTTCCTCGGGAAGTCCGAAGAGGTCGGTGATCACCTGGATGGGCAGCGGGTAGCAGAGTTCCTCCCGCAGATCGACGGACCCCCCGCGCCGGAAGCCCTCCTCGATCCGGTCCAGCAGCCCCTTGGTGATCGCCTCGATACGCGGCTGGAGGGCGTTGGTGCGGCGCGCGGTGAACGCCTTGGCGACCAGGGTGCGCAGCCGCCTGTGGTCCCCGCCGTACGCGGTGAACATGTTCTGCACGGCGACCCAGGTGAACAGCGGCCACTCCGGGGTGATCTCACCGGCGGCGAACCTCGGCCAGTGCTGTCGCGCGTCCTTCGACACCCGAGGGTCGGTGAGCAGCCGCTTGAGCAGCTCGGGGCTGCTGACGGCCCAGGCCTCGACGACCGGCGGCCCCGGCAGCACGACCCGGGTCGCCGGACCCGTGTCGCGGATACGGGCCGCCTCACCGTGGATGTCACGGCCGGTGGGGTCGATCACTAAGGGCGGGTGGCCCATGGGGTCCTCCTGGGTCGAAGACGGTCCGACAGCGCAACGTGCAAGCCCGGTCACGCTACGGCTCGGTGGCGTGGCCGGGCGAGATCGTGCGTCGCGCGCTGCGTACGGCGGCAACTTCCCTGCGCGTACTCGCAAGTCGACCGCCGGGGCCGCTCCTAGGATCGGGCTCACCCCCCACGAAGAGCCGGTGAGTGCCATGACGGTCAGCAGGGCCCCGCGCTGGATGTGCTCCTACAGTCCCGAAGTACGCACCGTGCCCGCCGGGCGCTGGTGGAACGCCGTACGGGTGCCGGTGTCCCTCGGCACCCTCGCCCTGGAGGCCCTCGGGGACGAGAGCGGCGCCATCATCAAGGACGGCTACGGCGGCATCATGTACTGGCTCGTCCCTCCGGGCGACGCGTCCGCCTGGCGCCTGCCCGACGTCCAGGTCCTCGGCCGGGGCAGCCATGTGGCCGTCCCGCCCCTGCGCCGCACCGCGGGCCCCGGCCTCTACTGGCGCGTCCCGCTCACCCACGACACCTACTGGACGAACACGGCCCGCCTGCGCACCGCCCTGACGGACGCGGCGGCAGCGGCCGCTCTGTGAACGCCGGACCCCGCGTCTCTCGAGGACGCGGGGAACTGCGCAAGGGAACCACGACCGACCGGGACTCCAGGAACGACGACGACTACCCGAGTTCCGCGGCGTGCCTTTCCGACGGCTTCTCGGACAGCTTCTCCGCCCGCTTCGCCGAACGCTTCTGACGAGGTTCCTGATCGGGCAGCCAGCCGAAGGCCAGCGTGCTGCCCACCGCCCCCATCAGCAGCCCCACGACGAAGCCGCCGATGTTGGACGTGAGCCACGTGCCCAGGGAGAGCATGATCCCGAGGATGGAGTAGAACAGGCGCTGCGCCGGATTGAAGATGATCAGCAACCCGCACACGATCATCAGCGAGGGCAGGAGATAGCCCGCCAGCCCCTGCATCCCGATCTTCAGGATGACCGGGAGCGGCGCCTTCATGGTCACGAGGATCTCGGCGCCGCCCAACGCCAGCAGCAGACCACCGGCGAACGGCCGGTGACCCCTCCATTCCCGGAAGCCGCCCACTAGTCGCAGCCCTCGCTCTCGAACCTCATGTGCAGGTCGGGGAGCTTGAAGACGGCCGCGGTGGCGGCGTAGTTGTGCTGGTACAGATCGGTGATGACGACCGAGTCGGCCTGCTGGCCGTAGACACCGGGCTGACCCTTCTGGTCCACCTTGTCGAACGTGCTGGAGTCACGGCCGATCTCGATGTTGTTGAACGAGGCGTCGCCCGAGATGTCGTCGGAGTCGATCGCCAGGTTCTTCACGCTCACCGGCGTGCCCTTGTTGCCGGCGGTGAGGACCAGCTGGATGCCGCCGAGGTCGACGCTCTGGCAGAGGTTCGTCAGTTTGCCGTTCTTCACGACCGAGGTCACCACCAGCACCTGACCGCCGGTGTCGCCCTCGTTCGGGCTGTTCTCGATCATGTGGTCCAGCGCGCCGAACTGGGCGAAGCCCTCACCGTCGAGCTTGTCGGCGGTGACCACGAACGGCATGCCGGAGATGGCGAACTGGACACCCAGAGCGCCCTGCGCGGTCAGGATCATCAGTCCGGCGGCGACCGCCGTGGCCGGCACCGCCATCACCGCGGCGCGCTTCAGACGGACCCGCCCGCGTCTTCCTGACGCTTCGGGACCCTCGGGTCTTTCGTTGGTGGACGCCGTGGCGTCCGAGGACGAGGCCATGTGTGCTCCCTGGACTTCCAAGTCATTGCAGTTGGGGCAACGGCACGTTGTCCTGGCGCGGACAGCGGTTGCGGCGCACGCCTGAGAGCACCTCCCGAGGTGCAAGGGCTTACTTGCTACGCCGCAGTAGCCATTCGGGAAGTTACCGGTGGTTACATTCAAGGGTCAAGGTGCTTGTGGCAAAAGGATGTTGGTTGTGCTCTCCCTGTGAAAGCTGAACATCTCTCACCTTTGGTTTTGCCTCCGGAAGGCGCTGAATCCGGCCAACCGCGAAGTGGTCGGCTGTCATCAACTTCCTTCTGGTGTATTGACGTTGACTCTTCATCAGGTCTACAACTCTCCCGGGTTTCCCCCACGGATCCGTGGCGCCGGATCCGACGCGCAGCGCCTGTCACCGTCCCGAACTCCCCGTCGCCGACGGGGTGTGGGTGAGCACCTGAACACGCTGCGCGGCCCACGCGGCACCACCCCTCGCCGCGGTGCCGGGCACGGTCGCCTTCCCCTCCACCGGGCCGTGCTCCGGTCCCCGGCTGTCGCTGTCGATCCGTCACGTACGGAGAAGGCGTGCCACGGATCGACAGCGACCGTACGGCGCCCTGCGGCATCGCCGCGTTCCCCCACGCGAACGGTGACCACTCGCGCGCACCCACCGCGGCCCACGCACCGTCGAGGGCTGCTCACCCGCACCTCGCGAGGGCCTTGTCGGCCCTCACATCCCGAGAAGAGGCACCCCCATGCGTACGCGATCCCTCCTTGCCCTCGCCGCCGGCACCGCCGCCCTGATGGTGTCGGCCATCAGCCCCGCCTCCGCCGCCGACACCGTGCTCACCACCGGCGGTCCCGCCGGCGACGCGGTCGCGGTCGGCGACGTCCTCAGCGCCTCGCTGGCCTCCGGCACCGCCGCCACGTTCTACTCCAGCGCGACGGGCACGAGCGGCGTCTCCTGTGCCGCGTCGAACTTCACCGCCACGGTCACCGACAACCCGGCGGCGCCCGGCACGGCCACCGAGACCGTGGACGCGCACACCTTCGGCAGCTGCACCAGCAACGTCTTCGGTGTGACCGGCGTCAACAGCGTCACGGTCAACAACCTGCCCTACACCACCACCGTCACCTCGGACGGCGTCGTCACGGTCAGCCCGTCCGCGGGCTCGGTCCTGCAGACCACCGTCGTGCTGCGCACGCTGCTGGGCACCATCAACTGCGTCTACCAGGCGCCCAGCATCACGGGCACCTCCGACAACACCGACAACAGCATCAACTTCACCGCCCAGGCCTTCACCAAGACCTCCGGCTCCTCGCTCTGCTTCGCCAACGGCTACTTCACGGCGAAGTACGCGCCCGTCACGGACACCACCCAGGGCGACACGACGGTCTTCACCAACTGACCGCGCAAGCAGGCCGGTCACCGGTCCGGCGGTCGGTGACCGGCCCGAGGCGCTGATCGGTCGCCCGATCAGCGCCTCGATCGGCGGCGCGGTCGCTTGCCCGATCAGCCGTCGACGCGAGAGCGGCGCCCACGTCCGCGGAGGTGGAGGGCGGCGCCCACGGTGAGCACCAGGACCGTGGCGCCGCCCGCCAGCAGCGGTACGGAGGTGCCGCTCTCGTCGCTCGTGGAGGCGACGGGGCTGCCGGGGTCGGCCGCCCGCGCGTCACCCCCGGCGTCGTCGGGTTCGGCGGCCGGTGCCTCGGTGGACCGCGTCGGCGCCGCCGTGCCCGGTGTCAACTTCTCGTCGCCCGCCTTCTCGTCGCCCGCCTTCCCGGCGGTCGGGTCCGCGGCCGCGGTCTCCTCGTTCCCGGCCGGCTTCCTCTCCGAACTCCCGCCGCCCGCACCGGAGTCGGCCTGCTTCGCCGCCGGGAACACCACGTCCGAGCACGAGTAGTAGGTGTCGACCGTGCTCGTGTTCTGCCAGATCGTGTAGAGCACATGGTGCCCGGTCCGATCGGCCGGCAGTTTCGCCGAGAACCGGTACGAGCCGTCGCGCAGCGGCGGGTCGGTGAGGGAGGCGAACGGCTTCTCGGGCAGATCGGACCACTTCAGCGGCTTCGTGGGGTCGTACCCCGGCTTCGTCAGGAACAGCTTGAAGGTCCCGGTGTGCGGGATCGTCGACCGGTACGTCAGATTCAGCGTGGTGCCGGGGGAGAGGCGGGTCGAGGGCCAGTCGGCGCGGGCCAGGTCGAGCCCCTTGTAGGCCGCGAGCCCCCCACTGCACAACCGCCCGTCGGGGACGACCTCCCGGTCCCGCCCGTTCACCCCGGCGATCCGCATGTTGTCCCACGCGGTGAAGGGCGCCCCGTTCGCGGCGACGGCCGCCTCGCACGCCGCCGAGGCCTGGCTGCCGCCCTCCGGCGAGCACGCCGAGACCCGGCTCACCGGGTCCGTCGGCGCACCGTGCGCCCAGGCCGGTCCGCCGGCACCCACCGTGAGAAGCAGAGGGGCCACCACGGTGGCGGCGGCGGTCGTGACGACGGCGCGGCGGCCGGTGCCACGACGGCCGTCGGCGCGGCAACCGGTCGTGCGGCGGGCGGTCGCGCGGCGGGCGGACAAGCGGTACATCCGGTACGTCCGATCCATGGGGGTCGAGTGGCTGACGGTCCACGGTGTCGTACGGGACCCACGGGTGCCGCGTTCAACGGCCCGCCCCTGTTCGACGGGTCGGATCCGGCCATGCGCGGTGCGGCGGCAGAGGTTCGGCAAACCCGGCGAAGCGGCACATCGGACCCCCGACTGCCGGGCGGCATAGGGGAGTTCCCCGGGGGTCGAGGGTTTTCCCCGTATCCCCATGACCTGGGCTTTGCCTACTGTCATCGCACAGCTGAACCACAGGTAACCCCTGGTGGGCGGCTCGCGCCTGGCCGGTCTTTGCGCCATCCCTTTCTGGACCCCCCGCCGCTTCGATGAAGAAGCGTTTTTCTGCCGCTCCTCCCCTGACATGAGCAGGCCACGAAAGGCGAAGCCCTTGCGTACTTCTCCCTCTCGCACCGCAGGACGGAAGCTCATATCCGTCGCCGCGGTCTCCGTCGCCCTGGTGGCGGGCATGACCTCCTCGGTCGCCGTCGCCCAGGCCCCGTCCGCGAAGGCCGACGCCGCCCCCGCCGTGGCCGGTGCCGCCGAGGCCGCACCCGGCACCGTCGCCGAGCGCCTCATCGTCGGCTACAAGTCCGGCGCCGCCGAGGCCACCTCGAACAAGGCGGCCGACGCCGACGCCGCGGCCAAGGGCAAGGAGGCCGGCGAGAGCCTCGACTTCCAGCGCCGGCTCGGCAGTGGCGCGGCCCTCGTCGACCTGGGCGAGGACCTCACCAAGACGGACGTCGCCGACGTCATCTCGGAGTACCGTGCCGACCCGCAGGTCGCCTATGTCGTCCCGGACCGCCTGAACAAGCCGCAGGCCACGCCGAACGACACCGAGTACACCAAGCAGTGGGACCTCTACGAGTCCACGGCTGGCATGAACCTGCCCGGCGCCTGGGACAAGACCACCGGCACCGGCGTGACGGTCGCCGTCATCGACACCGGTTACGTCGCCCACTCGGACCTCGCCGCGAACATCGTCGGCGGCTACGACTTCATCGCCGACACCACCGTCGCCAACGACGGCAACGGGCGTGACAGCAACCCGGCCGACCCGGGCGACTGGACCGCGGCCAACGAGTGCGCCGCGGGCGAACCGGCCAGCACCTCCTCCTGGCACGGCACCCACGTCGCCGGCACCATCGCCGCCGTCACCAACAACAGCAAGGGTGTCGCCGGTATCGCCTACGGCGCCAAGGTCTCCCCGCTACGGGTCCTCGGCAAGTGCGGCGGCTACGACTCCGACATCATCGACGCCATCACCTGGGCGTCCGGCGGCACCGTCTCCGGCGTGCCCGCCAACACCAACGTCGCCAAGGTCATCAACATGAGCCTCGGCGGCAGCGGCGCCTGCACCACCGCGACCCAGACCGCGATCAACGCCGCTGTGAACCGCGGCACCACGGTCGTCGTCGCGGCGGGCAACAGCAACGCCAACGCGGCCAACTACTCGCCCGCCAGCTGCTCCAACGTGATCTCGGTGGCGGCCACCAACCGCGCCGGCGCCCGCTCGTACTACTCCAACTTCGGCTCGGTCGTCGACATCGCGGCCCCCGGCGGCGAGACCCGCACCGTCGAGACCGGCGGCATCCTGTCCACGCTGAACGCCGGCACCGCCGGCCCGGGCAGCGAGTCGTACGACTACTACCAGGGCACCAGCATGGCCGCCCCGCACATCGCGGGCCTCGCCGCCCTGCTGAAGTCGGCGAGCTCCGCGCTGACCCCGGCCCAGATCGAGTCCGCGATCAAGACCAACTCGCGTGCTCTGCCCGGCACCTGCTCGGGCGGCTGCGGCGCGGGCCTGGCCGACGCGGCCAAGACGGTGCAGGCGGTGACCGGTGGCTCCGGCGGGGGCTCCACGGGGGGCACCACCTTCACCAACACCACGGCCGTCTCCATCCCGGACAACGGCGCGGCGATCGAGTCCTCGATCTCCGTCACCGGCCGCACGGGCAACGCGCCCTCGGCCCTCCAGGTCGGCGTGGACATCACCCACACCTACCGCGGTGACCTGGTCCTGGACCTGGTGGCCCCCGACGGTTCGACCTACCGCCTGAAGGCCTCCAGCTCGGACTCCGCCGACAACCTGGTCACCACCTACTCGGTGAACGCCTCCAGCGAGGTCGCCAACGGCACCTGGAAGCTGCGTGTCCAGGACGTAGCCGCCGCGGACACCGGCCGGCTCAACAGCTGGAAGCTGACCTTCTAGTTCCGGGCCGCCAGGCCCGAGGTCCCGGCTGACGGCCGGGCCGACCGACCGCCACCCCCCACTGCCGGCGGCCGACCGATGCGAGCGGGCATCGGTCGGCCGTCGGCCCATGCGCGCCGGGCGTTAGCGTGTGCGTATGGCTACAGAGAAGTTCGAGGGGACCGGGCCGGGCCGGGGCCGTTCCGGGGGAGCCCACGAGGACCCGGCCGCCGGGGTACCCGTCGCGGCGGCGGCCGGTGCGTTCGGCGCGGCCCCGGTGGTGACGGCGTGCCCCCGCTGCGGTGCCACGGGCCCGGCGGTGCGCACGGTTCCCGAAGCCTGCGCCGCCCCCGACTCCCCGGCCTCCGGTCTCTCCGACCGGCTGGCGAAGGCCCCGGGCACGCACACGCGGTTCGACAGTTTCGCGCACTTCCTGGAAGGCATGGTCCTGGCGGGTATCGGCGCCGGCCTCGCCTACAACGGCGTACAGGACGACAAACCCCACTACACGATCGGCGGCGCCGTCCTCACCGCGCTGCTCCTCGTCGGCACCCTCTGGGTGATCCGCGGCGAGTCCCGCGAACGCGCCGCCGTCGCGGCGGGCAGGCCCCGCGCCGAAGAGCTCTGGCAAGCCGCCCACCACTGCGCGTCCTGCGACAGCGTCTTCTACCCCACCGGCAGCCCGTGGCCGGGCCCGCTGACGACGGACCAGTTCAGGAAGTACGTCTGGACCGAGGCCGGCTACGACCAGCAGATGGACGAGCGGCTGAGGACGGTGGAACTCCCGCCCCGGGCCCCCGCCGACCCCACCGGTCCGCTCGGCCCCACCGCCCCCGGAGGGACTCCCGGTCA
Source organism: Streptomyces gottesmaniae (assembly GCF_031845845.1). NCBI lineage: Bacteria > Bacillati > Actinomycetota > Actinomycetes > Kitasatosporales > Streptomycetaceae > Streptomyces > Streptomyces gottesmaniae. The sequence goes on along the minus strand of NZ_JAVRFJ010000047.1, from coordinate 59,918 downwards.
TGCCTGACACCGCTCCCGTGATCGACTGCGCGGACCCGGCCTCCTTCGCGCACAGTGTCCTCGCCGAACGGCACCCCGCCCTCGTCCGCAAGGTCCAGGACGCCACGCCCTACGGACCCGAACAGCGCCGCGCCCTCGACGAGTTGCTGCACGAGACCCTCCACGGCACCGTCGAAGCACCGGCCGACGACGCCTGGTGGGACACCTGGAACGCCCGCCGCCACGCCGGCCGCTCCTGGTTCTCCCTCCCCTTCCTGGCCGCCGAGAGCTGCTTCTACCGTCGACTCCTGCGCGCCGTCGGCTACTTCGACCCCGGCCCTTGGCAGGGAGTCGACCCGTTCCGCCCCTTCAAACTGGCCGAACTGGACACCCCCGAGGCCGCCGCCGAACTGGCCGCCCTCGGCCCCCTGTCGGAACAACCCCTGCCCGACCAGCTCAGCGCCCTCCTCCACGGCTCCCTCTGGGGCAACCGGGCGGACCTCGGCTTCCGTCTCCAGAGCACCGAGGGGACGGCGGTCGACTCCCCTCTGGTCGTGGACGACAGCGACGCACTGCTCACGCTGCTGACGGGAACGGCCCCCGGCCCGCACGCGCGCGGCACCGGCCCCGCCGGCAGGACCCTCTGTCTGGTCGCCGACAACGCGGGCCGCGAACTGATCCCCGACCTCCTGCTCGTCGACCACCTCCTCACCCACGGCCACTTCGACCGCGCCCTGCTGCACCTGAAGCCGTACCCGTACTTCGTCTCGGACGCCACCACCGCCGACACCCTCGACGCGGTGCGCCACCTGGTCGCGGCGAAGACCGACGCGGGGCACCGCCTCCACACCGCCCTCTCCGAAGGCCGCCTGACCCTCCGCGCCCACCCTTTCTCCTGCGCCCCGCTGCCCTACGCGGACATGCCGGCCGACCTGCGCGCGGACTTCGCCTCCGCCGACCTGACCCTGATGAAGGGCGACCTCAACTACCGCCGCCTGGTGGGCGACCGCCTCTGGCACCCCACCACCCCCTTCACCGACGTCACTTCCTACTTCCCCGGCCCCGTGGCGGCCCTCCGCACCCTCAAGTCGGACGTCGTCACGGGCCTGACCCCCGAAACGGAGACCACCCTCACCACGACCGAGGGCCGGGGCTGGCGCACCAGCGGGACGAGGGCCGTGATCCAGCTCAGGACCTGACGGATGGGAGGTCCGCCTTCTCACCGGGCGCGGGGACCGCGCGACCAGCCCCCATCGCGCCCCCGCACAGGGGGTGAAACCAGCGAGGTTCACGCGATGGTGTGATCATGTGCCCCTGTCCGGATGCCCGCCGGAGGTCACGGGTAGGGCCCGGCCATGACGCAGCCGTTCGAACTCCCGCACTTCTACCTGCCGTATCCCGCGCGGCTGAACCCCCACCTCGAAGAGGCCCGCGCACATTCCTCCGCGTGGGCCCGAAAGATGGGCATGCTGGAGGGCTCCGGCGTGTGGAACCAGGCGGACCTGGACGCGCACGACTACGGCCTGCTGTGCGCGTACACCCACCCCGACTGCGACGGTCCGGCGCTCTCGCTCATCACCGACTGGTACGTGTGGGTGTTCTTCTTCGACGATCACTTCCTGGAGCTCTACAAGCGGTCCCAGGACCGCGCCGGCGGCAAGGCACACCTCGACCGGCTCCCGCTCTTCATGCCCCTGGACCTCTCCACCCCCCTGCCGGAGCCGCGGAACCCGGTGGAGGCGGGCCTCGCCGACCTCTGGGCGCGTACGGTGCCGTCGATGTCGATGGACTGGCGCCGTCGTTTCGCCGTGGCCACCGAGCACCTGCTCAACGAGTCGATGTGGGAGCTGTCCAACATCAACGAGGGCCGGATCGCCAACCCGGTCGAGTACATCGAGATGCGCCGCAAGGTCGGCGGCGCACCCTGGTCGGCCGGTCTCGTCGAGTACGCGACCGCCGAAGTCCCGGCCTCCGTCGCGGGATCGAGGCCGCTGCGGGTCCTGATGGAGACGTTCTCCGACGCCGTCCACCTGCGCAACGACCTGTTCTCGTACCAGCGGGAGGTCGAGGACGAGGGCGAGAACAGCAACGGCGTCCTCGTCCTGGAGACCTTCTTCGGCTGCGGCACCCAGCAGGCCGCCGAGACCGTCAACGACATCCTGACCTCCCGGCTCCACCAGTTCGAGAACACCGCGCTCACCGAAGTCCCCGGCCTGGCGCTGGAGAAGGGCCTCACCCCGGCCGAGGTCGCCGCCGTCGCGGCCTACACCAAGGGGCTCCAGGACTGGCAGTCCGGCGGCCACGAGTGGCACATGAGGTCCAGCCGCTACATGAACGAGGGCGCCACCTCCGCACGCGGCCCGCTCGACCTCGGCGGCGCGGTCCTCTCCGCGCCCGCCCTGGTGGCCCGAGCCGGGTTCGGCACGTCCGCCGCCGACGTGGGGGCCCTGCTCGCGACCGCCGCGGCGGAACGGCTGCGCGCCCATGTGCATGTGCCGTACCAGAAGGTCGGGCCCTCGCGACTCCCCGACTTCTACATGCCGTTCGAGGTCGAGCTCTGCCCCCACCTGGACGGCGCCCGTCCCCGCCTCACGGCGTGGACGCACGCGATGGGCATGCTGAGCGAGGGAGTCTGGGACGAGGAGCGGCTCGCCGCCGCCGACCTGCCGCTCTGCTCGGCGGGCCTCGACCCGGACGCGACCCCGGAGCAACTCGACCTCAGCTCCGCCTGGCTGGCCTGGGGCACCTACGGCGACGACTACTACCCCCTCGTCTTCGGACACCGCCGCGACCTCGCCGCCGCACGCCTGACCACCGCCCGGCTCTCCGACTGCATGCCCGTCGACGGTGAGCAGGTCCCGGTCCCGGCCAATGCCATGGAACGGGGCCTCATCGACCTCTGGTCCCGCACGACGGCGGCGATGACCCCCGACGAGCGGCGCGGCCTGAAGGCGTCCGTCGACAAGATGACGGAGAGCTGGGTGTGGGAGGTGTTCAACCAGATCCAGAACCGGGTCCCCGACCCCGTCGACTACCTGGAGATGCGACGCGCCACCTTCGGCTCCGACCTCACCCTGAGCATGTGCCGGATGGGCCACGGCCCACAGATCCCGGACGAGGTCTACCGCAGCGGACCCGTCCGCTCCCTGGAGAACGCGGCCATCGACTACGCGTGCCTCGTCAACGACGTCTTCTCCTACCAGAAGGAGATCGAGTACGAGGGCGAGGTCCACAACGCGATCCTCGTCGTGCAGAACTTCTTCGGCTGCGACTACCCGACCGCGCTTGGGGTGATCCACGACCTGATGACGCAGCGGATGCGGCAGTTCGAGCATGTCGTCGCCCATGAACTCCCGGTCGTCTACGACGACTTCGCGCTGTCGCGGGAGGCCCGCACCATCATGGACGGCTATGTGGCCGACCTGCGGAACTGGCTGTCCGGCATCCTCAACTGGCACCGGCGCGTCGACCGGTACAAGCCCGAGTTCCTCGCCCGCCGGGCCCACGGCTTCGTCCCGGACCGGCCACCGGTGCTGTCCTTCACCCCGGCGCACGCCCGCTGAGCGGGAGCGGCCGGTTCACGCCGGCCGGCGCACCGCCGCCCGGGTCGCGTGCTCGACCGCGGCCCGGGCGAACGCGCGCACGATCGGGTGCGGGCGGCTGCCGTCACCGGCCAGCTCCGGCTGGAAGAGCGTCGCCAGGAAGAAGGGGTGGTCCGGGAGCTCGGCGATCCGGACGTGCCCGTCCTCGTCGTGCCCGGAGAACCGCAGACCGTGTGCGCGCAGGGTGTCGAGGTGACGGGTCGGACCGTACGCGCAGAAGTACCGCTCGACCGACCGTTCGGCGTTCATCACGGACTGCGCGAGCGAACCGGGTTCGATGACGACCGTCCCCTCGTGCCCGACCAGGGAACACGCGAGCGGCTCGATCAGAAAGTCCTCGGCGTCCGGCTCGGTCTCGGCGTGCGCGACCCGGGTGAGCCCGCACCTGTGCCGGGCGTACTCCAGCAGCGCGTGCTGGAAGCCACCGCACGTGCCGAGGAACGGGATGCCCTCCTCCCGTGCGGTCCGGATGGCGGAGAGCACCCCGGCCTCACTGCGGTACGGGCTGCCGGGCACCACCCACACCGCGTCGAAGCCCCGTACGGCCGCCGCGTCGGCCTCGGCGTCCCCGGAGGGGATCCAGTACGCGTCGAGGACCAGCCGGTCGCGTCCGGCGAGCGCGTCGAGGAGGAGCGGGATCCGGCTGTGCGACACGACGTCGGGCGACCGGTCGCCGACGAGGGCCAGCCGGGCGGACCGGGCCGACAGGACGGACTCGGCCGACTGGACGGACCGGGCCGACCGGGCGTGGGAGGCGGACGGGACCGTGCGGGAAGAGGCGGGCTGTGCCGCGTCGTTCGTCATGCCGTCATCCTGGGCGCGGCCCGGACTTCACGTCCAACGATGATTTCCGTACCCCTCATAAGCATCCCTGATGGACCGCCCTGATGGACCGCTGGGCGATGCTGTCCGCCATGGATCCGCATCTGTTGCGCACGTACGTCACCGTGGCCCGGCTCGCCTCCTTCTCCGAGGCCGCGCGCGAGCTGGGCTACACCCAGTCCGCGGTGTCCCAGCACATCGCGTCGCTGGAGCAGGACCTCGGTGCCCCGCTGCTGACCCGGCGCCCCGTCCTGCCCACGGCGGCCGGCGAGCGGCTCCTCGAACACGCCGGCCCCCTGCTGCTGCGTCTGGAGGCGGCCCGCGCCGACGTCGTACGGATCGCGTCCGCGCCCGAGCACGGGCTGACGCTCGCGGTGACCCCGACGGCACTCGGCCCCCGGGTCGTCGCCGCGCTGCCCGCCGCCGGGGTGACCCTGCGGACCCTCGCCCGTGACGAGATCCCGGCGGCCGTCGCCACCGGCGCCGCCGACCTCGGTCTGGTCGACGGGCTCGCCGCCCCCAGCGACCCCCTCCGGCTCCCCGACGTGGCACCCCTGACCACCCGGGGCGTCGGCGAGGAACCCGTCTGCGTCCTGCTCCCCGCAGGCCACCCCTTCGCGCGGCGCCCCGGCCTCCGCCTCACCGACCTCGTCGACGCCCGCTGGCTCGACGCCCCCGGCGCCGGGCTCCCGCTGGACCGGCTCCGCACCGCGAGCGGTACCGGCGGTGTCCGCACCGCCCTCCGCTACGAGGGCACCGACCTGCGCACCCTCACCACCCTCGCCGCCGCCGGACACGGACTGACCGTCCTGCCGCGCGGCTTCGCCTCCGACGTCCCCGGCGCGGTCGCCGTCCCCCTCGTCGCACCCCGTCTCGTGCACCGTACGGAGATCGTCCACGGCGGAACGCCCGGCGGCGCGGCGGCGGCACTCGTGCGGGAGCTGACCGACCCGCGGCCGCTCTGAGCGCTCTATATGACGGGGCGTCAGTCTCACTCGTTCGTGGCTCGTCGAGCCGTGGTGCCCCGGGTAGGTCTCCGGCCGGAGGTGGCGACACCATGGAACAGACCGCGTTGCGGCCCAAGCCCATGCCCGGCGGGGAGTCCGGCGGCGACCGTCCGTCGGGCACCGCCCGGCGCCCGCACGCCGCACCCCGACGCGCCCGGCAACGACTGATCACCCTGCTGCTCGCCCTGGTCACCTGCGCGGCCCTGGTCCTCTCGGGGGTCGGGCTGGGCACGATGGGCGCCACGGTGATCGGCATGAGCAGGCTCGCCGAACTGCGGGAGCGGGCGCCTGGTGAGCCTGGTGCACCGGGCGCCCCAGGCGCTTCCGGCCGCCCGGACGTCGACGGCCGGGCGCGGGACGGCGTCCCCAAGTCGTCGCGGGGTGAGGGGAGTTCGGTGCACCAGGCCATCGGCGCGCCCGCCCGCCCCACGCTCGGTGTCGAAGCCGTCGACGCTCCCGCAGGCGCACAGGGCGGCGGCGCGCTCGTCGTCGGTGTCCACGTCCCCGGCCCCGGCTACGCGGCGGGTCTGGTCCGTGGCGACACCGTCCTCGCCCTGGGCGGCACCCGGACCGGCTCGGCCGCCGACCTCGCGCGGGCCGTCGCCGCCGCGCGCCCCGGGGTGGCCCTGAAGCTCCTCGTGCGGCACGCGAACGGCACCCGGCGGCACCTGGTCGCCGTACCGGGCGTCGTGACCTGACGGGCTCTCACCTCCTCCTCCGCGCGCCGCTGTACGTCGAACGCCTATGCGGCCACTCGGAAGTGACTGGTCAGCCGCCCCTCGTCGTCCAGCACATGGAACGCGAGCCCGGGCGGTGCCTCCCGGTCCGCGGCCGCGTCGCCCTCCCAGGGCAGCCGCAGCGTCCAGGTGACGCCGGGGCCGACGACCAGCGGACGCCCGGCGAAGGTGGTCGCGGCCGGTGTGTGGGCGTGGCCGGTGATGATCCCCGCGATCTCCGGCCGGCGCCCCAGCAGTCGGCCGAGCTTCGCGGGCTGGCCCAGCCGGTACCCGTCCGGCAGCGGGTGGTGGAGCGCCACCGGCGGGTGGTGGAAGGCGAGCAGGACGTGCCGGTCGCCGTCGAGTCCGTCCAGGGTCTCCTCGATCCAGGCGTACGTCTGTGCGTCCAGTTCGCCGTCGTCCTGACCCGGGATGCTGGAGTCGCACATCAGTACGGCCGCGTCCGCGAAGACGTGCACGCCGTTGACCGGTCCGTCGACGGGCGGTTCCCCGAGGAGCGCCTTGCGGTAGGGCGCCCGGCTGTCGTGGTTGCCCGGGCAGGTCAGCACCGGGAAGGGTGCCCCGCCCTCGCGCAACCCCAGCAGACGGGCCCCCTCCTCGTACTCGGCCTCCGTCCCGTGGTCCGCGATGTCGCCGGTCACCAGCAGCGCGTCCACCGGTCCCGGCAGCCCCCACAGCAGATCCCGTACCCGCTCGGCCCGCCGGGTGGCCCGCTCGCTCCCGTCCAGATGCAGATCACTGATGTGCGCGAGTACGAGCATCGTCGTACGCCTCCCTCGGGGCGTTGCCTTAATGGAACGATCGAATACAAGCATTAGTTCTAATGGAGAAGCAAACGACAAGCGTTAGTCGAGGTGGCCGGAGAGGGGTCGCGGACGGCGTGGACCGTGCGGACGGTCCGTGAAACGCGATAGCCGGATCCGCCGCGTCACGGGCACGATGGCGGGATGCTGAGCACCCTTCTCGCCTTCCTCGGCGCCTGCACCCTGATCGCCGCCTCGCCCGGCCCCAGCACGGTGCTGATCATCAAGGAGTCCCTGCGCAGCAGGCGTTCCGGCCTCCTGACCGTGCTCGGCAACGAGACCGGCGTCTTCGTCTGGGGCGTCGTCGCCGCGTTCGGCCTGACCGCGCTGCTGGCAGCCTCCGAGCTGGCGTACGACGTGATGCGGATCGTCGGCGCGATCGTCCTCGTCGTCTTCGGCGCGCAGACCCTGTGGCAGGCGCGCCGGACGAAGGGGCAGCCGGAGACCGTGGGGGAGGCGGCGGAGAAGAGCGGCTGGGCGTCGTACCGCGGCGGGCTGCTGCTCAACCTCGCCAACCCCAAGGCGGCGATCTTCGCGATGTCGTTCCTGCCGCAGTTCGTGCCTGCGGGCGCGCCCCATCTGCCCACCATGGTGGGGCTCGCCGCGCTGTGGGCGGTCCACGAGATCGGCTACTACAGCCTCTACGTCTGGTTCGTCGGCCGGATGAAAGCCGTGCTGTCGCGCGCGGGAGTGCGGCGGCGGCTGGAGCAGGTCTCCGGTGGCGTGCTGCTGCTCCTCGGCGCCCGGCTCGCACTGGAGAGCTGACAGGCGGGCCGTACGACCGTTGACGCCACGCGTCAATCGGCTCGCGTGTCCTGCGGTGGAGGGGCAGGATGCTGCCCGTAGCCCCAGGGAACTCCGAGCACACGGAGGCATGGATGACCGGCACGCCCAGCGACGGCACCGCGACCGCCACGACCGACGCCGGGCCCACGGCCCTCCCGCCCGGTGCGCCGCCCGCCGCCTTCACCACCGACGACCACCTGGCCCGGATGCGGCGCGCGGCGCGGGCCGCGGCGGAATCCGGGCTCGACGGTCTGCTGGTCGCGCCCGGCCCCGACCTGGTGTGGCTGACGGGGCACCGGCCGCCCGAGACCGAGCGGCTGACGATGCTGGTGCTGCGCGAGGGCGAGGACCCGGTGCTGGTGGTGCCCACCCTGGAGGCCCCCGACGCCGCCGAGGCGCCCGGCGGACCCGCGCTGACGCTGCGCGACTGGACCGACGGCGAGGACCCCTACGAGGCGGCCGTCTCCGTCCTCGGCCCACGCGGCCGCTTCGGCGTCAGCGACAACACCTGGGCACTGCACCTGCTGGGACTGCGGCGCCGGCTGCCGGACACGACGTACGTCGCGCTGACCGAGGCGCTCCCCCTGCTCCGGGCCGTGAAGGACGCGGCCGAGCTGGCGCGGATGGCGGCGGCGGGCGCGGCGGCCGACCGCGCGTACGAGGAGATCCGCCGGGTGCCCTTCGCCGGGCGCCGCGAGACCGACGTCGCCGCCGATCTCGCCGATCTGCTGCGGCGGTTCGGGCACTCCCAGGTGGACTTCACCATCGTCGCCTCGGGCCCGAACGGCGCCAACCCCCACCACGAGGCCGGCGACCGGGTCATCGGCCACGGCGACATGGTCGTCCTCGACTTCGGCGGGCTCAAGGACGGCTACGGCTCCGACACCTCCCGCACGGTCCACGTCGGCGAACCGGCCGCCGAGGAGCGCGAGGTGCACGACGTCGTGCGGGCCGCCCAGGAGGCGGGGTTCCGTGCCGTACGGCCCGGCGCGGCCTGCCAGGACGTCGACCGGGCCGCCCGCGCGGTCATCACCGAGGCCGGGTACGGCGACCGCTTCATCCACCGCACCGGGCACGGCATCGGCGTCACCACCCACGAACCGCCCTACATGATCGAGGGGGAGGAACGGCCCCTGGTGCCCGGCATGTGCTTCTCGGTCGAACCCGGCGTCTATCTGCCGGGCCGTTTCGGAGTCCGCATCGAGGACATCGTGACGGTCACGGAGGACGGCGGCCGACGCCTCAACAACACCCCGCGGGAGATGGCGATAGTCGACTGACCGCCCGCCATCCCGCTCTCCCGCACCCCAGATCTCTCAGATCTCCCGACCCCGGACGACGGCGCGACCATGACCCAGGCACCGACACCCACCGCGGACAGCGTCCGCCGGCTGGTCCGTTCCCTGCTGAAGAACGGGGAGGACAAGCCCGGCGGCAAGGGCGGCGACGGCCCCGACGTGCGACCCGTCGCCGGGGACGACACACACGGCACCTGGTGGGTCGGCACCCGCCATGTGCTGCGCCTCGTGACCGACCGGCACGGCGTCGGGCGGCAACGACGCGAACTGCGGCTGCGGGACCTGGTCCGCCCGCACATCGGCGTCGCCGTCCCGGTGAGCGTCGCGCACGGCGAGTGGTCCGGCGGGCTCACCTACACGCTCGACACGCGGCTGCCCGGGGGCACGGCCGAGGAGCACGAGGTGTCCGCCGTGGGCGAGGCCGATCTCGCGGCGCTCCTCACGGGGCTGCGCGAGGTGCCGCTGCGACAGGCCGAACAGCTCGGGGTGCCTCGGCTCGCTCCGCGCCCGCTGGAGGCGCTGCGCACGGCGGCGGCGCGCGCGGCACGGGATCTGGCGGAGGCCGACGAGTTCGACGCGGCGCGGCTCGGACAGCTGACGTCGGCGACGGCGGCGCAGCTGACGGCGCCGGCCGCCGTCCTGGTCCACCACGGGCTCACCGGCGACCACCTCGTCGTCAGCGCCGACGGCCGGGTCCGGGGGGTGCTCGGCTGGACCGACGCGGCCGTCGGCGACCCCGCCGAGGACATCGCCGGCCTCGCAGCGGCCGTCGGCTCACCGGCCGCCGTCCGCGCCGCCACCCTGGCCGGCTACGGCGCCCGCCCCTGTCTGCGCGGCCTCTGGCTGGCCCGCTGCGACACGGTCGTCCACCTCGCCGACGGTCTGCGGGGCCGGCACACCGCACCCCTGCCGGTCCTCCGCCACCGCCTGCGGCGCTCCTGGGAGCCGATCCTGCTGGAGCGGGTGACGGATCTGCGGGGCGAGGACTGAGGACGGGCGCGGACTTCCACAGGGCGCGGACCGGCCAGGGGCGCCCCAAGGCTCGGGGTCGCCCGTCGTACGGCTACCGCGGGCCGCGTGTGGCTGATCGCGCGGTTCCCCGCGTCCCCGTAGGGCCCGCGGCCCGGTTCACGCCACCGCCAGCACCACGCACGACTCCCCGCCCAGGGTCAGCACTCCGTCGGTCCCCGGCGCCTCCACCGGATCCCAGGCCGCGAGGACGCGTGCGTGGGGCACCCCGAGCGGGATCGCGGCCGTCTCCTTGCCCAGGTTCAGCGCCACGAGGACGTCGCCCCGGCGGAAGCCGAACCACCGGGTCTCCTCGTCGAAGGCGACCTTGACGTCGGAGAGGTCGGGGTCGGAGAGATCGGGCAGGGAGTGGCGCAGGGCGATGAGGGTGCGGTACCAGGACAGGACGCGGGCGTGGGGCTCACGCGGGAGTTCGGACCAGTCGAGGCAGGAGCGGGCCCGGGTCGCGGGGTCCTGGGGGTCGGGGACGTCCTCCTCCGCCCAGCCGTGCTCCGCGAACTCCCGGCGCCGGCCCCGCCGTACGGCCTCCGCCAGCTCCGGATCGGTGTGGTCGGTGAAGAACTGCCAGGGCGTGGACGCGGCCCATTCCTCGCCCATGAAGAGCATGGGCGTGAAGGGGCCCGTGAGGACGAGCGCCGCCGCGCAGGCCAGCAGACCGGGGGAGAGGGTCGCCGCGAGACGGTCGCCCTGGGCGCGGTTGCCGATCTGGTCGTGGGTCTGGGTGTAGCCCAGCAGACGGTGCGCGGAGACGCTCGTACGGTCCAGGGGGCGGCCGTGGCGGCGCTCGCGGAAGGACGAGTACGTGCCGTCGTGGAAGAACCCGCCCGTCAGGGTCTTCGCCAGGCCCGCCGGACCGGCGTGCGCGAAGTCCTCGTAGTAGCCCTGGGACTCGCCGGTCAGCGTGGTGTGCAGGGCGTGGTGGAAGTCGTCGTTCCACTGGGCGTGCAGGCCCAGCCCGCCCTGCGCTCGCGGGGTGACGAGGCGTGGGTCGTTGAGGTCCGACTCGGCGATCAGGAACAGCGGTCGGCGCACCTCCTCGGCGAGCGCGTCCACCGCCGTCGACAACTCCTCCAGGAAGTGCAGGGCGCGGGTGTCCTTCAGCGCGTGGACCGCGTCCAGCCGCAGGCCGTCCAGGCGGTAGTCGCGCAGCCAGGCGAGCGCGCTCTCCCGGAAGTACGCCCGCACCTCGTCCGAGCCGGGCGCGTCGAGATTGACCGCCGCGCCCCACGGGGTGTGGTGCCGCTCGGTGAAGTACGGACCGAAGACGGGCAGGTAGTTGCCGGAGGGGCCCAGATGGTTGTGCACGACGTCGAGCACCACCCCGAGGCCCAGCGCGTGTGCCGCGTCCACGAACCGCTTCAGCGCCTCGGGCCCGCCGTACGGCTCGTGCACGGCCCAGAGCGAGACGCCCTCGTAACCCCAGCCGTGCGTCCCGGGGAAGGGGCACAGCGGCATCAACTCGACGTGGGTGACGCCCAGTTCGGCGAGGTGCCCGAGGCGCTCGGACGCCGCGTCCAGGGTGCCCTCGGGGGTGTACGTGCCCACGTGCAACTCGTAGAGGACCGCGCCCGGCAGCCCGCGCCCGGACCACTCCGTACGCCAGGTGTACCGCCCCTGGTCGACAACCGCGCTCAGCCCGTCGGGGCCGTCCGGCTGGCGGCGCGAGCGCGGGTCGGGGCGCACCGGGCCGTCGCCGACGGCGAATCCGTAGCGCGTGCCGTCCGCGGCCTCCGCCTCGACCGTCCACCAGCCCGGCCGGTGCGGATCGCGCTCCATGGCGTGCGTGGTGCCCGCCCGGTGGAGGGTCAGACGGTCGGCCTGCGGTGCCCACACCTCGAACTGCACGGAACGGTTCTCCCTCGGCTGCCGGTCGTGGTCCTGGGTAGTCAGGGGGTTGCTCGTCCATCGTGCTGCAAACGAGATCGACGCGCGCCACGATCGGCTCTTTTGCACGCGCGAGTCGTACCGTCCTCCGGCATGTCCGCAGATGGTCACCGTTCACGGGTTGTCTGGACACCTCCCGCCTCGCTGACCGACAATCACCAGCGTGACGTCGTCCTTCGAGTTCCACACGTACCCCGCGCGGCTGTCGGACGCGGAGCGCGACCGCGCGCTGAGGGTGCTCCGTGACGGCGTCGCGCTGGGCCGCCTGTCACACGACACGTTCATCCGGCGGATGGAGCTGGCGCTCACCGCCCGCCGCTCCGACGAACTCGCCGCGCTCACCGCCGACCTGCCCGTCGAGAACCGCTGGTCCCGGCTGGTGCTCGGCACCGTGGGGCGGGTCTCCGGTTTCGGCGTGAAGCTGCGCCGGGCCTGGCAGGCCGAGCGGCTCCCCAAGCTCCAGCTGCCGCACCCGGCGAGCGGCCACGCCCTGCGGATAGGCCGCGATCCGGCGAGCGGGCTCCGGCTCAGCCACGAGACGGTCTCCCGGGTGCACGCCGAGCTGAGCCGACAGGGCGGTATGTGGATCCTGCGCGACCTCGGCTCCACCAACGGCACCACCGTCAACGGCCGTCGGGTGATCGGCGCGGCCGTCGTCCGCGACGGCGATCAGGTGAGTTTCGGCCGTATGGTCTTCCGCCTCTCCTCGGAATGACCTTGTGACCGACCCCACGGCAAAGCTCTGGCCTGGGATTTACGCAGCGAGTTTGTCAACTTCCCTTCCGTTCCGGAGTGTTGACGTACGTTCTCGGCCATGACTGACTGTGCTTACGCCATGCACACCAGGTGAACCGACGGCACCACATTCGTGGAGGTGTGCCCTGCCGCCACTCCTCCGCTATCCGACCGTGGACGAGTCGTACGCCCGCGCCGCCGCACTCGTCGCCCGGCATCCGCACCGCGCCCGACTGCGCCGCGTGGGCACCTCACGGGCGGGCACACCGATGTGGTTGCTCTCCGTCGGACGCGGCAGCCGCCACACCCTGATCGTCGCCGGCCCGCACGCCAACGAGCCCGTGGGCGGCGCCACCGTCCTCCGGCTCGCCGAACGCGCCCTGGCCGACCCCCGGTTGAGCGACGCCGCCGACACCACCTGGAACCTGCTGCTGAGCCTCGACCCCGACGGCTCCCGCCGCAACGAGGGCTGGCTGCGCGGCCCGTACACCCTCGGCCACCACTTCCGGCACTTCTTCCGCCCCGGCTTCCTGGAACAGCCCGAGTGGCTGCCCGACGGCGCGGCCGGCGCCGTGCTGCCGGAGACCCGCGCCCTGCTCGACCTCCAGGACGAGCTGCGGCCCTTCTTCCAGTGCTCGCTGCACGGCGTCGACGTGGGCGGCGGCTTCGTCGAACTGACCCGGGACCTGCCGGGCCTCGCCGAACGCGTCGCCCACGTCGCCGCCCGCTTCGCCATCCCGCGCGAGCTGAGGCCGTACGACACGCTCTACTGGCCCTGCCTCGGGCCCGCCGTCTACCGCATCCCGCCCCCGCGCCGGGGTGATCTGGCCGCCGCCATCACCGAGGCGGCCGTCGAGTCCACCTGGTTCCACCCGCACCGCCACGGCACGGTCACCGCCGTCGTCGAGGCGCCGATGTGGGGCGTGGCCGCCGTGGAGGACGCCTCCCCGGCGCCCGAGGCCGACGCCGTACTGCGCACCGTCAGCCGCGGCCTGCGCCGTGACACCCGGCTCCTGGAGGACCTCCTCACCCGCGTCCGCCCCTTCGTGAGCGGCGCCCCGGACGCCGCCCGGTTCCTCGCCCCGGTCGACGACTACGTCCTGGTCGGACCGGGCCTCGCCGACTCCTGGGACCCCGACGTCCACGACGGCGCCGCCCGGCCGCTGCCCCCGCTCGACACCGCCCGGCTCACCACCCTCGCCATCTCCGGCCGCCGGGTCGCCCTGCGCACCGCCGGACTGCTGCACCAACTGGTGACCCGCGCCGGGCACGACCCGGTCGGCGCACTGCCCGAGCTGGACCGCCTGATCGACCAGTGGTGCGCCGACTACCGCGACGGCTACGGGGCCCGTTGGATCCCCGTCGCCCGCCAGGCGGAGTACCAGGCCCGCGTCGTCCTCGCCGCGTTCGAACTGGCGGCCGGGCGCCCGCACCTGCCGGGGCCCGCCCCGCAGGCGCCCTGCCCGGACACCCGTGCGGACTCCCATTCGGGTGAGCAGGGATGGAGTTCCGAGCCCGCCGTGCCGATGCACCGGGAATGACGAACCCCACCCACGCGGTACGCGGCGGACTGCTCGCCGCCCTCGCCCTCCTCACCCTCGGCGCCTCGGCCCCCGACCGCGCGAGCGCCGTCCAGGGCGACTGGCTCTACGTCACCCTCACCCGGGGCGACGACCGCTCCTCCGACACCCGCGGCACCCTCCTTCTCTGCGACCCGCCCCAGGGCCACGGCCGAGCCGCCCAGGCCTGCGCGGAACTCCGCCGGACCGACGGCGACATCACCCGCATCCCCCATCGGAACTCCATCTGCACCGAGATCTACGCCCCCGTACGGGCCACGGCGGAGGGCCAGTGGAGCGGCAGGCCGGTCACCTACGAGCAGACGTTCGCGAACCCGTGCGTGATGGAGGCCCGCACGGGAGCGGTGTTCGCCCTGTCGGACTGACGACCGCCCGCTCCCTCAGGGGCCGGGCAACCGCGCGACCGGCCACCGACGGCCCGCGGCCGCCCGCCGACACGACGAGGCACAGCGGGTGGGCGCTCAGCTCCCCACCCCGTCCCGCGCACACGACGCGGCCGCCAGCACCGTACGAACCTGATGCTCCACCTGGTCGCCCACCGGTACCCACCGGGCACGGAACCGGTCGGTGAAGGACTCGCACCACTCGGCGACGAGCTCCTCCAGGAGGGGCACCCCCGGGTCGTCGGCCTCCCTCAGCACCCGCAACAGCATCGCCGCCGCCCGCAGCGGAAGCCGCCGTCCGAAGGCGTCCACACTGCCCACGTACGCCGTCGAAAGATCCGGCGGCGGCCCGTCCCTCCAGTCCCGGGCCAGCCCGGGCACCAGCGCCAGCGCCCACCGGGCGGCCCGCAGCAGCGGCCCCTCGGGGCCAGGCAGCCGGGGCAGCGCCTCGGCGAGGACCCCTTCCACCCGGCCCGCGTCCGTCAGGAGCCGCCTGGCCAGGTGCCGCAGCGCCGCCGCCGGGGCCGGGTGCGGGGCGGTGTCGTCCACCAGGTCGCTCGCCCACATCGGCACCTCGACGACCGCCGTCAGGCCGCCGTACCGGTGGGCGTGGTACCAGGTGCTGTGCCGGGCGTCGTCCGGCATGCTCGGGTACGCCGCGAGGCCGCCGGGCCGCGGCATCACGAACACCCCGGGCCCGGAGACGGGCCAGCCGGCGGCGTCGGAGGCGCCTCTCTCCACCGGTATGCCCAACTCGGCCGCGGACTTGGCGAACGGCTCGGCGAGCCCCGGTACGTCCTTCGTCAACTGCACCCAGCTGCCGCCCAGATCGGTGCCGTGCAGGGTCACCTGGAGGTAGGGCCGCAGCTCGTCCAGCACCCCCATCAGGGCGTGCGTCTCGGGCGGCAGCCGGTCCGGCGGCAGCACGGACGGCGACCACTCCGGCTGCTCGGGTCCGGCCGGCCGGAAGAACCCGAGGTGGTAGTCGAGGAGCGTGCGCGGCAGGGCGGTGGTGTGCAGGCTCGCCCCGTCCGGGTCCGCGCAGAGCACGAAGTGCCAGGACACGCCGGACCGCAAGGCCCGTTCCCGCACCACCCGTTCGGCCAGGGCGAGCACCGTGGAACCGCCGGTCGGCTCATTGGCGTGGGCGCCCGCGACGACCAGGACGGCGTGTCTCGCGTGCCCCACGGACAGCAGCCGCAGCGGGCGGCCGGCCCGCGAAGAGCCGATGCTCCGCAGGGCGCACAGCCCCGGCCGACGGGCCGCCAGGGTTCTCGCGGCCGACTCCAGTTCAGCCACCGTGGGATAACCGAGCTCCGACAGCAGACCCACCCCCGTCCCGTCCGACTGGCACCAGCGTCCGCGCGCCCGGCCCGGCCGAGCGGGGGACGTACCCAGTGTCCTCGCGCGCAAGGGGCGGCTCCCAGGGGCGCCCAGTCGCATTCACCGTCGTCCGGTACGGGAGCCGTCGCTCCCCGCCGCCCCCGTCGCGGGGCGTCGCCGTCACGTGCCGACCCGCTCCAGCAGCGTGACCGGCAGGGTTCCGAAGAGTTCCTCGACCCGTACCTCGCCGGTGTACTCCCGCTCTCCGCCGAGCACGTCGGCCCAGCGCCCCTCGGGCAGCGCCAGCCGGGTGTCACGCCAGCCTCCGGCCTGCGCCAGGCGCAGCGACAGCCGGGTCACCGCCGTGACCACCTCGCCGGAGCGTGTGAAGGCCGGACAGTGTTCGGCGCCCTCCCCCGCGCCGCCCCCGTCGCGGGGCGTCGCCTCACGTGCCGACCCGCTCCAGCAGCGTGACCGGCAGGGTTCCGAAGAGTTCCTCGACCCGTACCTCGCCTGTGTACTCCCGCTCTCCGCCGAGTACGTCGGCCCAGCGCCCCTCGGGCAGCGCCAGCCGGGTGTCACGCCAGCCTCCGGCCTGCGCCAGGCGCAGCGACAGCCGGGTCACCGCCGTGACCACCTCGCCGGAGCGTGTGAAGGCCAGACAGTGTTCGGCGCCCTCCCCCCGCGCCGCCAGCGGCGCGTACGTCGCCGCGTCCCCGAAGACCTCCGGCCGTCGCCCGCGCAGCCGCAGCGCCGCCTCGGTGAGCCGGAACTTCTCCGATCCGTCCTCGTGCGGAGCGAAGGCCCGCCGGTTGTCCGGGTCCACCAGGGCCCGGTACTCGGCCTCCGTCCCCTGGTACACGTCCGGCACCCCCGGCATCGTCAGCTGCACCAGGGCGGCGCCGAGAGCGTTCGCCCGCACATGGGGCGCCAGCTCCTCGCGCAGCGCGGCCACCCTGGCGTCCACGGCCGGCCCTCGTGCGACGAAGTCCGCCACCTCCTGCTCGTACGCCGGGTCCTGCTCGGTCCAGGAGGTGTGCAGCCCGGCCTCCCGCACATGCTTCAGCAGGGCCCCCTGAAGCCGTTCACCGGCGGCCGGACCGAGCCCGAACGCCGTCTGCCAGGCCGCCCACGCCAGCTGCGGATCCGGCACTCGCGCACCGTCCCCCGTCACCTCCGCCAGCAGGTCGGCCCACCGCCCCGGGCACTGCGCGAGCACCGCGATCGCCGCCCGTACGTCCGCGCTGCGCTTGGTGTCATGGGTCGACAGCACGGTCCCCGTGGCCGGCCAGTCGCGCTGCACCCGCGCGCAGTAGGCGTGGAAGTCCTCGGGCGACACGGCCGGGCGTCCCGGATCGCCGCCCACCTCGTTCGCCGACAGCAGCGGCACATAGCGGTAGAACGCCGTGTCCTCCACCGACTTCGCCCGCAGCGCCGACGAGGTCTGCGCGAACCGGGCCCGGAACTCCACATGGTCCGGCCCGTCGCCCCGGCCCAGCACCAGATCCCGTACGGCGTCCACCGACCGGGCCTCCTCGGGCACCACGAACAGCGCGCGCGCCTCGGCCGCGGCCGCCTCGGTGACGACGAGGGAGGGGTCCTCGGAGGTGTACGGCCGGTACACCTCCATCTGTGCGAGCAACTCGCACAGCGCGGTGCGCAGCGCCCACGGCGCCTGGTCGCGCAGCGCGAGGTCGGCGGAGCGCTCGCACAACCGGTGCGCCACCCGGGTGAGCCGTTCCACCTCCGCCACCAGCTCGTGCGTGAGCACCCGGTACGCGGCCCGTCGCACGGTCGCGTCCCACTCCCCGCCCCGGTCGGACTGCGCGTCCGTGAAGTGCCGGTACCCGCCCAGCAGCTCACCGGCCCCGGCCGGATCGGTGAACAGCCCGTCGACGTGCCGCAGCGCGTCGTAGCCGGTGGTCCCCGCGACCGGCCACGCCCTGGGCAGCGTCTCCCCGTCGGCCAGGATCTTCTCGACGACGGTCCACCGCCCACCGGTCGCCTCGTGCAGCCGCCGCAGGTAGGCGTCGGGATCGGCGAGCCCGTCGGGGTGGTCGACCCGCAGCCCGTCGACGACACCCTCGTCCAACAGCTGGAGGACCTTCGCATGGGTCGCGTCGAACACCTCCGGCTCCTCGACCCGCACCCCGATCAGCTCCGAGATGCTGAAGAACCGCCGGTAGTTCAACTCCGTACGGGCCAGCCGCCACCACGCCGGCCGGTACCACTGCGCGTCCAGCAGCTGTGGCAACGGCAGCTTCTCGGTGCCCTCCCGCAGCGGGAACACGTGGTCGTAGTACCGCAGCTCCCGCCCGTCCACCACGAACTGCTCGATCTCCGCGCCCAGCGGCCCGCCGAGCACCGGCAGCAGCACCCGGCCGCCCTGCGCCTCCCAGTCGATGTCGAACCACCGCGCGTACGCCGATCCCGGCCCCTCCCGCAGCACCTCCCACAGCGCCCGGTTGTGCCGGGGCGCCATGGCCATGTGGTTGGGGACGATGTCCAGGACCAGCCCGAGTCCATGGGCGCGCGCGGTCCGGGCCAGCTCCCGCAGCCCCTCCTCACCGCCGAGTTCGCCCCGCACCCGCCCGTGATCGACCACGTCGTACCCGTGCGACGACCCCGGCACCGCCTCCAGAACGGGGGAGAGATGCAGATGGGAGACGCCGAGCGAGGCGATGTACGGCACGGCCGCCGCGGCGGCGGAGAAGGGGAACCCGGGCTGGAGCTGAAGCCGGTAGGTGGCGGCAGGCACGACAGAGGTCATGGGGTCCTACGTACCCGCTGGGCGGGTTTTTGCGCGACCTGACACGCGACGCGCTCTAAGCCGGCCTCCTGAAGACCACCAGGCTCCGGTCCACCAACCGCACCCGCTCCCCGGCCGCCACCTTCGGCCCGTCCACCGGAACCGCGTCCTCCCGCCCCGTGTCCACCACCATCTGCCACTGCGGCCCGTGGTTCACCGGCACCACGAAGTCCAGTTCCGCCGCCGACGCGTTGACCATCAGCAGGAACGAGTCGTCGCTGATCCGCTCGCCGCGCGCACCCGGCTCGGAGATCGCGTTCCCGTTCAGGAAGACGCTGAGCGCCCCCGCCTGTGACGAGTCCCAGTCCCGCTGCACCATCTCCCGCCCCTGCGGTGTGAACCACGCGATGTCCGACAGCTCGTCGTGCGTCCCCTCCACCGGCCGGCCGTGGAAGAACCGCCGCCGCCGGAAGACGGGATGGTCCTTGCGCAGCCACACCATCGCCCGTGTGAACTCCAGCAGATCCCCGTAGACCTCCGCGCTCTCTCCGTCCTCCGCATCGGGCCAGGGCACCCAGGACAGCTCGTTGTCCTGGCAGTAGGCGTTGTTGTTGCCGCCCTGGGTCCGCGCGAACTCGTCGCCGTGGCTGAGCATCGGCACGCCCTGCGACAGCATCAGCGTCGCGATGAGGTTCCGCATCTGCCGGATCCGCAGCGCGTTCACCGCGGGGTCGTCCGTCTCGCCCTCGGCCCCGCAGTTCCAGGACCGGTTGTGGCTCTCCCCGTCCCGGTTGTCCTCGCCGTTGGCCGCGTTGTGCTTCTCGTTGTAGGAGACGAGGTCCCGCATGGTGAACCCGTCGTGGCACGTCACGAAGTTGATGGAGGCGAGCGGGCGTCGTCCGTCGTCCTGGTAGAGGTCGGAGGAGCCGGTCAGGCGGGAGGCGAACTCCGCGAGCGTCCGCGGCTCGCCCCGCCACAGGTCCCGCACGGTGTCCCGGTACATCCCGTTCCACTCGGTCCACAGCGGCGGGAAGTTCCCCACCTGGTAGCCGCCCTCGCCGACGTCCCAGGGCTCGGCGATCAGCTTCACCTGGGAGACCACCGGGTCCTGCTGGACGAGGTCGAAGAACGACGACAGCCGGTCCACCTCGTGGAACTGCCGGGCCAGGGTCGCGGCGAGGTCGAAGCGGAACCCGTCGACGTGCATCTCGGTGACCCAGTACCGCAACGAGTCCATGATCAGCTGCAGCACGTGCGGGGACCGCATGAGCAGGGAGTTGCCGGTGCCCGTCGTGTCCATGTAGTAGCGCGGGTCGTCCGTCAGCCGGTAGTACGACGGGTTGTCGAGGCCCTTGAAGGAGAGCGTGGGGCCCAGGTGGTTGCCCTCGGCGGTGTGGTTGTAGACCACGTCGAGGATGACCTCGATCCCGGCCTCGTGCAGTGCCCGGACCGCCGACTTGAACTCCAGCACCTGCTGACCCCGGTCGCCCCAGGAGGCGTACGCGTTGTGTGGGGCGAAGAAGCCGATGGTGTTGTAGCCCCAGTAGTTGCTGAGGCCCATGTCGGCCAGCCGGTGGTCGTTCACGAACTGGTGGACGGGCATCAGCTCCAGCGCCGTCACACCCAGCTCGGTCAGATGTTCGATGATCGCCGGGTGGGCGAGCGCCGCGTAGGTGCCGCGCAGTTCCTCGGGCAGCCCCGGGTGCCGCATGGTGAGGCCCTTCACATGGGCCTCGTAGATCACCGTGTGGTGGTACTCGGTGCGGGGCCGCCGGTCGTCGCCCCAGTCGAAGTACGGGTTGACCACGACCGAGGTCATCATGTGCGGAGCCGAGTCGAGGTCGTTGCGCTCCTCGGGCGCGCCGAAGTGGTAGCCGTACACCTCCTCCCCCCACTTGACCGAGCCGCTGATGGCACGTGCGTACGGGTCGAGCAGCAGCTTCGCGGAGTTGCAGCGCAGCCCCCGCTCCGGCGCGTACGGGCCGTGCGCACGGAAGCCGTACCGTTGGCCCGGCATCACGCCGGGCAGGTACGCGTGCCGCACGAACGCGTCCGTCTCGCGCAGTTCCACCGCCGTCTCGGAGCCGTCGTCGTCCAGCAGACACAGCTCTACTCGATGCGCGGCCTCCGAGAAGACCGCGAAGTTGGTACCGGCGCCGTCGTACGTGGCGCCGAGCGGATACGCCTGTCCAGGCCAGACCTGCATGGATACGACTCTTCCAGTTGTCGCGCGCCGCTGGGGCGACTCCGGGTGGAGTCTCCCCCAAACTGACGGAACCTCCTAGGACATACGTCCCTCCTGCCCAGCGGTGGCCACATCGTGACGCTCCGAGGGCCACCGGTGTCGGCTCCCGGTGGCCCGATCGCTATGAATCGCCTCACTCCTCGGGCGGTGGCTGACCGGAACAGCCAAGTGACGTGCGGTAGTTGAGAAACGACCTGTCCATCCGGCTGTATCGTCACCCGCTACCGGAGTACCCTTCCTTGATCGTTGAGTAGGGGTGAGCTCAGGGGAGCGGAAGGCGGTGTGTGGGTGGGCTCGGGAGGGCTGGAGTTGCCTCCTGGTGACGCGGGCGACACGGGTCACGAGGGGGACCCCACAGATGTCCCACCCGGCGCGGTGTCCCTGGCGCGGCCGATGGAGCGGGGCTCCATCGGCCCGGAACTGGACTGGAACGCCGACGCCTGGCTCGAAGTGCGTACGCGCGCCCAGCGGGCCGGCCGGGCCTACATCTGGCTGAACCTCGTCGAACAGCGGTTGCGCGCCGTGGTGGCCGCCGTGCTGCGCCCCATCTACGAGCCCGTCCACCACGACGACTGGGTGGTCGCCGCCGCCGGACCCGCCGGACAGGAGTGGGTGCAGCGGGCCGTCGCGGTCCGCGAGGTCAGCCGCCGCAAGGGCTATCTGCTCGACCCCGCCGACGACAACGTGCTGAGCTTCCTCACCCTCCCGCAGCTGCGCGAGCTGATGGTGCAGCACTGGCCCTGCTTCGAGCCCTACCTCGACGAGCGGCGCGACGTGGAACTGGCCCTGGACGAGCTGGAGGTCACCCGCAACGTCGTCTCCCGCAACCGGGCCCTCTCCGAGGCGGTCCTCGCCCAGGCCGAGCGCGCCTCCGCGAAGCTGCTGGAGATCCTGGGAGCCGGCAGCGACGTGCCCTCCGCGCGCAGGCTGCCCGTCGACGCGGTCGAGGACCTCGTCGGCGACCGGTACGCGGACGTCGTCGGCGTCCATCCCGACCGGGTGCGGCTGCTGCGGCAGTTCCCCGCCGAGGACCTCTTCGGCGGTGCCCGCCGCCTCGACGCCATCGGCATAGGCCTGAACCTCCTCGTGCAGAACTTCTCCGGGCGGCGGCTGGTACGGCTCGCCGAGTCCGGCTGCCGGGTGCGGCTGCTCTTTCTCAACCCCGCCTCCAGCGCCGTGAAGCGGCGCGAGCGCGAACTGGGCATAAAGAGAGGTGAGTTGAGCCGAGCCGTGGAGATGAACATCCTCCATATGCGCCGGGTCCGCTCCCGGCTGCGCGACCCCGACGCCTTCGAGATCCAGGTCTACGACGAGACCCCGCGCTTCACCGCCTACCTCGTCGACGGCGACGGCACGGACGGTGTCGCGGTCGTCCAGACCTATCTGCGGCGCACCCGGGGCATGGAGGCGCCCGTCCTCGTCCTGCGCGGCGGCAACCGGGTCCTCAAGGCGGACGAGAACGGCGAAGTCGGCCTTTTCGATACATACCGCGAGGAGTTCGAAGTGGCGTGGGCGGACTCCCGACCGGTGTCGTGAAGCGCGCCCCGACGCCGTGCCGACGGGCCCGGAGCGCGGGGAAGCGGAATGCGGTCCTCGGATTGTCAGTGGCCCATGCGATGGTGGTCGTCACTGGGGGAAAGCACCACCAAGAAGGGGGGCCAGCATGGGTTGGCACCGGCAGCTGCTGATCGGCTTCGACCTGGAGACCACCGGGACGGACCCGCGCGAGGCGCGCATCGTCACGGGCGCGGTGATCGAGGTCAGGGACGGGGAGCCGGTCGGACACCGGGAATGGCTCGCCGACCCCGGCATGGAGATCCCGGCGGAGGCGGTGGCGGTGCACGGCATCACCAACGCCCGTGCGACGGCCGAGGGCAGACCCGCCGACCAGGTCGCCGACGCCATCGCCGACGTCCTCGTCTCCTACTGGAAGACGGGCGTCCCCGTCGTGGCGTACAACGCGGCCTTCGATCTGACCCTGCTCTCCGCCGAGCTGCGCCGGCACGCCCTGCCGTCCCTGCGCGACCGGCTCGGCGGCCTCGACCCGGCGCCCGTCATCGACCCGTACACGATCGACCGCTCCGTGGACCGCTATCGCCGCGGCAAGCGCAACCTCGAAGCGGTCTGCGGGGAGTACGGCGTGCCGCTGGACGCGGCGCACGACGCCTCGGCCGACGCCCTGGCCGCCGCCCGGCTCGCCCGTGCGATAGCCGGGCGCCACCCGAAGGTCGCCGCCCTCGGCCCGGCCGAGCTGCACCGCCGCCAGATCGAGTGGTACGCGGAGTGGGCCGCCGACTTCCAGGCCTTCCTGCGCCGCAAGGGCAACCCCGAAGCGGCCGTGGACGCGATCTGGCCCCTGCGCGAGCTGGAGGACGAAACGGTATGACCGGCACGGAGATCTCCCTGCGCGAAGTACGCGACAGCGACCTGCCGTTCTTCTGGAGGCACTGGTCCGATCCCGAGGCACAGCGGGTGGCCGCCTTCACCGGGGCGTACCAGTACGACCGGGCGCTCTTCGACGCCCACTGGGCGAAGCTCCGCGCCGACCCCGAGGTGCTGAACCGCACGGTGGTCGCCGACGGTGCGGTCGTCGGCTCGATCGCGGTCTTCGGCCCACCGGACGAACGCGAGATCACCTACTGGATCGACCGCGCCCACTGGGGCCGGAACATCGCCACGGCCGCCCTCACCGCCCTGATCGACCTCGTGCCCACCCGTCCCCTGCACGCCTGTGCGGCCGCCGACAACACCGGCTCGATCCGTGTCCTGCAGAAGTGCGGCTTCGTCATCACCGGCCAGGACCGGGGCTTCGCCCGGGCCCGCGACGCCGAGATCGACGAAGTGGTGCTCATGCTCCCGGCCGCCTGAGCCGGTTGCCAGCCCGGATCAGAACGGGTACCAGCGGACCGTCTCGTCCCCGTCGCGCAGCGAGGCGACGCGGCGTTCGAACTCGGCGGCCGCCGCCGGGTTGCTCGGCGCGTGCTGGGCCACCCAGGCGCAACTCGCCGTCTCACGGGCGCCCCGCAGCACGGAGCAGCCCTCCCACTCCCGCACGTCCCAGCCGTACGTGGCGGTGAAGGCGTCGTAGTCCGGCGTCGGCAGGCCGTAGCGGTCGTGGGAGAGGGCCATGACGACGAGGTCGTGTTCGCGGAGGTCGCCGGAGAAGGTCTCCAGGTCGACGAGGACCGGGCCGTCCGGGCCGATGTGGACGTTGCGGGGGAGCGCGTCGCCGTGGATCGGCCCCCGTGGCAGGTGCGGGGTGAGTGCGGCCGCGGCCGCCGCGAACCCGTCCCGGCGCTCACGGAGATACGCCGCGTCCGCCGGGTCGATCGCGTCACCGGCGAGGCGCAGCCAGCGCTCCACGCCGCCGAGGAGCTCACGGCGGGGCAGGTCGAAGGGCGGCGTGGGCAGCGCGTGGACCAGCCGAAGGAGTTCGGCCAAATCGCGCGGTCCGGCGGGGCGTACGGGATCGGGCAGGCGGTGCCACACCGTCACCGGATGTCCCTCCACCAGCAGTGCCTTCGCCTCGGCGGCCCGCACCGCCGGGACGCCCGCCTCGGCGAGCCAGGCGGCGACGTCCAGCTCGCGGCGGGCCCGGTCGAGGAGTTCGGCGTCGCGGCCCACCTTGACCACCAGGTCACCGGCGGCGAACACCGCGTTCTCGCCCAGCGCGAGCAGCCGTGCCGTGCCGGCCGCGCCGGGCAGCACCTCGGCCGCGACCAGTACCTCCCTGGCCCGTGCCTCGTCCATCCGCCGCCTCCCTGTCCGTACCGCCGACGCCGCGCTCGTGGCATCGGGTTCACGCCATCTGGGGGACAGTCTCGCATTCGCACAGGTCGGACCCGGTGCGCGGTGCCTTGACGCCCTGTCATGCCCTCAGCACCATGACGGACATGACCTTGGCGACCGCGCAGCCGAAACGCCCGCGACCGGCCAAGCGACGCACTCCGGCGGACGGCCCGGACCGGCGCCTGATCGACCACGGCGCCTGGTTCCTGGTGCTGCCCGCGCTCATCCCCGTCCTGGTGCTCAGCGTCGGACCGCTGCTGTACGGGATCGCGCTGGCGTTCACCGACGCGCAGTCCGGCCGGACCGAGCCCACCCGGTGGATCGGCACCCTCAACTTCCAGGACCTGCTGCACGACACCCTCTTCTGGGACTCCTTCCGCATCGGTCTGCTGTGGGCCGTCGGGGTGACCGTCCCGCAGTTCGTGCTCGCCCTCGGCCTCGCTCTCCTGCTCAACGAGCCGCTGCGGCTGCGCTGGCTGGCGAGGGCGCTCGCGATCATCCCCTGGGCGATGCCGGAGGTGGTCGTCGGCATCATGTGGCGGCTCGTCTACAACCCCGACGCGGGCATCCTCAACGAGACGGTCCGCGACCTGGGCCTGGGCGACGGCCGCGACTGGCTGAGCGGACTGGCCACCGCGCTCCCCGCCGTCATACTCGTCGGCGTCTGGGCGGGCATGCCCCAGACGACCGTCGCCCTCCTCGCCGCTCTGCAGAACACCCCGCGCGAACTGCACGAGGCCGCCGCGATGGACGGCGCGGGCGCCTGGCGCCGCTTCCGCACGGTCACCTGGCCCGCCATCAGACCCGTCGCCCTCGCCATCTCGGCGCTCAACCTGATCTGGAACTTCAACTCCTTCGCCCTGGTCTACGTCCTGACCAACGGCGGACCGGGCGGCCGTACCCGCCTGCCGATGCTCTTCGCCTACGAGGAGGCCTTCCGCTACGGGCAGTTCGGGTACGCGGCGGCGATGGGCTGTGTGATGGTCGCGGTGATCTCGACCGTCCTGGCGTTCGTGCTGGTCGGTCGACTGCGGCGGGGTGACGACGCATGAGGAGCGGCAGGGCGGCGCGCACCGGCCAGTACCTGGCCCTGCTCGCGTATCTCGTCTTCCTCGCGTTCCCCTTCCTCTGGCTGGTCTCCACCGCCTTCAAACCCGCCCGCGAACTGGGCAGCCTCCACCCGACCTGGATCCCGAAGGACCCGACCCTCGCCAACTTCCGGCAGGCCTTCGACGAGCAGCCCCTGCTCCAGGCCGCGCTCAACTCGCTGGTCGCGGCGGTCGGCGCGGCCGTCGTCGCCGTGCTGATCGCGACGCCGATGGCGTACGTCATGGCCAGGCACCGCACGAAGCTGTCGCGGATGGCGACCGGCTGGGTGGTGGTCAGCCAGGCGTTCCCGTTCGTGCTGGTGATCATCCCGCTCTTCCTGGTGCTGAAGAACCTCCGGCTGATCAACTCCGTGCCCGGGCTGATCATGGTGTACGTGGTGTGGGCGCTGCCGTTCGCGCTGTGGATGCTCGTCGGCTATGTCCGGGCGGTGCCCGCCGAGTTGGAGGAGGCGGCGGCGGTCGACGGGGCCGGGAGGCTGCGCACCCTGGTGTCGGTGACGGCGCCGCTGCTGGCGCCGGGCATCGTGGCGACGGCGCTGTTCGCGTTCATCACCGCGTGGAACGAGTTCTTCTTCGCGCTGGTCCTGCTCAAGACGCCGGAGAGACAGACCCTGCCGGTCGTCCTCACCCACTTCATCGGCGCGGAGGGCGTGGCCGACCTCGGCCCGCTGGCCGCCGCCGCGTTCCTCGCGACGCTGCCCTCGTTGGTCGTCTTCGCGGTCATCCAGAAACGGATCACGGGCGGCATGCTCGCCGGGGCGGTGAAGAACTGATGCGCGCACGACGGCTCCTCGCGGCCCTGCTGCTGTGTCTCCTCGTCGCGGGCTGCACCGGCGGCGAGGCACCCTCCGACGACGGCCGGATCGTCCTGCGCTTCCAGTCCCTGGCCTGGCAGGAGGAGTCCGTCGCCGTCAACAAGGAGCTGGTGGCGGAGTGGAACGCCGCCCATCCCGACGTCGAGGTCGAGTACCTCCAGGGCAGTTGGGACAGCGTCCACGACCAGCTGCTCACCTCCTTCGAGGGCGGTGAGGCGCCGGACATCATCCACGACGCCTCCGACGACCTCGCGGACTTCGCCCACGGCGGCTACCTCGCCGATCTGCGCGAGCTGCTGTCCGAGCGGCTCAGGGCGGACATCCCGGCCCACAGCTGGGAGACGACGACCTTCGGCGAGGGGATCTACGGGGTGCCGTTCCTCCAGGAACCGAGGGTCCTCATCGCCAACGCGAGCTGGCTGCGCGAGTCCGGCGTGCGTCTTCCGACGCCCGAGGACCCGTGGACCTGGGCGGAGTTCCGCGAGGTGGCGAAGGAGCTGAGCGGCGCCGGGAAGTACGGCGTGGCCTGGCCGTTGAAGGAACCGGTGTCGGCCACCCTGAACCTCTCCCTCTCGGCGGGCGGACAGCTGTTCCACCGGGACGCGGACGGCAAGGTCGAGGTCCGGTTCGGGGGCGCCGACGCAGTCGTCCCGAAGACCGTGCGCGACGGGGTGAACGCCGACGGGAGCGCGCCCGCCACCACCCTCGGCATGGGCGGTTCCGACACCCTCCCCGGTTTCTTCGGCGGCAGGTACGCGATGGTCCCGCTCGGCTTCTCCTACCGTCAGCAGATCGTCCAGCAGGCCCCGGAGGGCTTCGACTGGCAGGTGCTGCCCGCCCCGGCCGGCGCCGGCGGGCTCACCCAGGGGGTCAGCCCGCAGACCCTCTCCGTCGCGGAGGACAGTCCGCACAAGGAGGAGGCCACCGCGTTCATCGACTTCCTCCTGCGTCCCGACAACATGGTCCGCCTCGCTCTCGGCGACTGGATGCTCCCGACCGGTACCGAGGCGCTCCAGGATCCCGCCCTGCGCACCACCGAGCACGACTGGGCCACCGGCACCGCCCTCGCCGCCCATCTCCGCCCGGCCCCCGCCCAGTCCGTGCGCGGCTACCCGGAGTGGAAGGACAAGGTCGCCACCCCCGCCTACCAGGAGTACTACAGCGGCGCCATCGACCTCGACGAACTACGGGAACGGTTGGAGGACGACGGAAACCTGGTGCTGGCGCGCTATCAGCGGTGAGGGCGGGGGCCGGGTGGGGCGCGTTGTCGGGTGCGGGTGCGTGGGGCTTCTCGCGCAGTTCCCCGCGCCCCCAAGAGACCAGGCCCTGCGGGCCTGAAAAGCACCGGGCGCAGCCCCTGCTTTTCAGGGGCGCGGGGAACTGCGCGAGAAGCCCCACCGGGCGGCACCCGGCAACGCGCCCTACGGCCATCGCCAAATAAGTTGCACGAGACGTCTCGTCTCTCGTACCGTCGGCGCATGACCTCCCACATCGCCATGTTCTCCATCGCCGCCCACGGTCACGTGAACCCGAGCCTCGAAGTGGTCCGCGAGCTGGTGGCCCGCGGTCACCGGGTCACGTACGCGATCCCGCCGGCCTTCGCGGAGAAGGTGGCCGAGACCGGTGCGGAGCCGAAGATCTGGCACTCGACACTGCCCGGCCCCGACGCCGACCCCGAGGCATGGGGGAGCACGCTCCTCGACAACGTCGAGCCCTTCCTGGAGGACGCGATCCAGGCCCTGCCGCAGCTCGTCGAGGCCTACGAGGGCGACGAGCCCGACCTCGTGCTGCACGACATCACCTCGTACCCGGCGGCCGTCCTCGCCCACCGCTGGGGCGTCAAGGCGATCTCCCTCTCCCCGAACCTGGTCGCCTGGACCGGCTACGAGGAAGAGGTCGCCGAGCCCATGTGGGCCGAACCGAAGAGGACGGAACGCGGCAAGGCGTACTACGCCCGCTTCCAGGCCTGGCTGGAGGAGAACGGGATCACCGAGCACCCCGACCTGTTCGTCGGCAGGCCCGCCCGCTCCCTCGTCCTCATCCCCAAGGTGCTCCAGCCGAACGCCGACCGGGTCGACGAGAGCCGCTACACCTTCGTCGGCGCCTGCCAGGGCGACCGTGCGGCGCAGGGCGACTGGCGGCGGCCGGCCGACGCGGAGAAGGTGCTCCTCGTCTCGCTCGGGTCGGCCTTCACCAAGCAGCCGGACTTCTACCGCGCGTGCGTGCGGGCCTTCGGCGAGCTGCCCGGCTGGCATCTGGTGCTCCAGGTCGGCCGGCACGTCGACCCGGCGGAGCTGGGGGAGATCCCGGCCCGCGTGGAGGTCCGGGACTGGGTGCCGCAACTGGCCGTCCTTCGGCAGGCCGACGCGTTCATCACCCACGCGGGCGCCGGCGGCAGCCAGGAAGGGCTCGCCACCGCCACCCCGATGGTCGCCGTACCGCAGGCCGTCGACCAGTTCGGCAACGCCGAGATGCTCCAGTCGCTCGGTGTCGCCCGCCATCTGCCCAGGGAGGAGGCGACCGCCGAGACCCTGCGCGAGGCGGTCCTCGCCCTCGTCGACGACCCCGAAGTGGCGCGCCGCCTCAAGGAGATCCAGCGGCAGATGGCGGGGGAGGGCGGCACCCGACGGGCCGCCGACCTCATCGAGGCGGAACTCGCAACCCCCTGATAGCAGGGCAAGCAGGTTGGTTCCACGCTTACCATGAAATCACGGCACTTTTTAGGTTACGTTCAGGTAACGCCGGGTCCGCACGGAACGCGCACTGACTCTGTTACCGGGTTCGACCGTTACCCCCTCCGAAAGGTTGTGTCCGGCGGTTCTTGTGCCTCGGGTGAACGACTTCCAAGCTGAGGATGAATTCATTTCGAACGCCAGGAAGTTGACCCATGCGCCGAGACATACCCGACCTCGCGGAAGTGCGCCGCCTCACGCAGAAGAAGCGGGATGCCTGGTGGACCGTGCTGCTCGTCGACCCGGTCGCCACACCCCTGGTGCGGCTGACCGCGAAGTACACGAGGATCACGCCCAACCAGCTGACCTGGGGCGCCTTCCTGCTGGGTCTGGTCTCGGCAGCCTTCTTCGCGCTGGGTGACTGGCGCTGGCTGATCGCCGGCGCCGTCGTCTACCACCTGAGCTTCATCCTCGACTGCATGGACGGCAAGGTCGCCCGCCTCACCGGCCAGGGGTCCGTGTTCGGGGCCTGGCTCGACTTCGTCTTCGACCGGGTCCGGGTCGCGGCCTGCTCGGTGGCCCTGATGGCCGGGCAGTACCAGCGCACGGGGGAGACCTTCTACATCTGGCTCGCCGCCGCCGTCATCGGCTGCGACGCGCTGCGCTACATCAACTCCCTGGAGACCTTCAAGGTCCGCCACACCATGCGCAAGCAGATCAAGGCCCGGCTCCGTGAGGCCCGCCGCGCCGAGAACGAGCGGGAACTGGCCTTCATGGAGGACCTGCTGCGCGAGAACCCCGAGGCCGACATCGAACAGGACCTGCGTACGGCCGCCGCCGAGGTCACCCAGGCCGCGCCGCAGGCCCAGGTCGTCGACCTGCACCAGGAGTTCCGCCGCCGCTTCCCCCTCTACTTGCGCGTCCGGTCCTTCCTGCTGCGCCACCGGGTCCGCCCCCACCTGATCAGCGGCATCGAGTTCCAGATGGGCGTCTTCATGATCGGCCCGATCGTCGACTCGGTGATGACGACGACCATCGTCTCCGGTGTCCTGCTGCTCGTCTTCGAACTGGCCATCGTCTACAAGCTGTTGCTCTCCACCCGTGACTTCACCCGTACCCTCGACTCCTTCGACCGGGGGGACGTCGCCAAGGCGGCCTGAACCGACGGGCACGGACACGGGCACGGACACGGATGTGGGCCGGGGCGGTGACACCGCCCCGGCCCACATCCGCGCTCAGGACCCGATCAGACCCGTACCCGCTCGTCCCGCTCGTCCCGCGCGTCCCGGTCGGCCGGCGCCACCGGCTCCGGGGACTCGTCGTGGGTGAGGTCCGGCAGCCGGTTCAGCCACTTCGGCAGGTACCAGTTGCGCTCGCCGAGCAGCGCCATCACCGCCGGGAGGAGCACGCCCCGGATGATCGTCGCGTCGATGAGGACGGCGGCCGCGAGGCCCACACCCATCTGCTTCATCGACTGCATGGACAGCGTCCCGAAGATCGCGAAGACGGCGACCATGATGACGGCGGCGCTGGTCACGACCCCGGCCGTGGTGACCACACCGTGCCGGATCGCCTCCGTCGTCGTACGCCCCCGCAGCCGCGCCTCACGGATGCGCGAGACCACGAACACGTGGTAGTCCATCGACAGCCCGAACAGGATCACGAACAGGAACAGCGGCAGCCAGGTGATGATGGCGCCCACGCCTTCCGCGCCCACCAGCGAGGCGCCCCAGCCGTGCTGGAAGACCGCGACGAGGATGCCGTACGCGGCGCCCACCGACAGCAGGTTCAGCATGATCGAGGTCGCCGCGATCGTCAGCGAGCGGAACGACAGCAGCATCAGCAGGAAGGCGAAGACCACCACGAAGGCGAAGACCGGGACCACGGAGCCGACCAGCTGGTCGTTGAAGTCCTGGTTGCCCGCGACCTGCCCGGTGACCGGCGCCTCGACCCCCTCGACCTTGCCGAGCGTGGCGGGCCGCACCTCGTCGCGCAGCTTGTCCAGGCTCGCGCCCGCCTCGTCCTGGTCGGAGCCGCCGACCAGCGGCACGTACACGAACGCCACGTTCCGCGCGTCGTGCACCTTGATCTCCACCGGGCCGCGCGAGGCGCCCGAGGCGACGGCCTCCTCCTTGAAGTCGGCCAGCGCCGCCCGCACCTCCGGGGCGTCGATGTCCTTCGCCCTCACGACCACCTCGGCCGGCTCGGTACCTCCGGGGAAGGCCTCGTTGACCCGGTTGTAGGTCTGCACGATCGGCAACGAGTCGCCGAACTCCTGGTCCAGCGTCAGGTTCTGCGTCTTCATCCCGATCGCAGGCGCCGCTACGGCGAGCAGCGCGCCGCTCGCCACGACCAGCGACAGCGCCGGCCTGGCCAGCACGACCCGCAGGACGGCGTTCCAGAAGCGGCTCTCCGAACCGCCTCCGGAGCGGCCGTTGCCCCGCCGCTTGTCCGGGTGCAGGAACGGGATGCGCCCCTTCTCGACCCGCTCGCCCAGCAGCGACAGCAGCGCGGGCAGCACCGTGACCGAACCGACCATCGCGACGGCGACGACCATCAGCGACGCCAGACCCATCGCCTCGAACTCGGCGAGCCCCGTGAACAGCATGCCCGCCATCGCCACGCACACCGTGACACCGGAGACGACGATGGCGCGGCCACTGGTCGCGGCGGCCACCCGCAGCGCGGCCTGCGCGTCCCGGCCCGCCGCCCGCTCCTCGCGTTCACGGCGCAGATAGAACAGGCAGTAGTCGACGCCGACGGCCAGACCCACGAGCAGCATCACGGAGCTGGCGGTGTCGCTCATCGGGATCACATGGCTGACGATGGCCATCAGACCCATCGTCGCGATGATCGCGGTGATCGCCAGCGCCACCGGCAGGAGCGCCGCGACGACCGCGCCGAACGCGATCAGCAGGATGCCGAGCGCCACCGGCACGGCCGAGTACTCGGCCTTGCGGAAGTCGTCCCCGAAGGCGTCGTCGAACGTCTTCATCATGGAGGCGCCGCCGATCTCCTCGATCCGCAGCGTCCCGTGCTCCTGCTGGACGTCCGCGACGGCCTCCAGCACCGGCTCGATCCGCTCGCCCGCGGTGTCCGAGGCGCCCCGCACGTCGAACTGCACCAGAGCGCTGCGGCCGTCCTTCGAGATCGTCCGCGTGTCGTACGGTGAGGTCACGTCCGTGACCTCACCGGTCTTCTCGACGGCCTTCATCACGTCGTCGACGGCGGCCCGGAACGCGGAGTCGGTGGCCCGGGTGCGGTCGTCCTTCGCCTGGATCAGGACGGTCTCACCGGCGGGCTCCTCGATCCCGGCCTCCTCGATGATGTGGGCCGCCGTGCTGGTCTCCCCCTTGAGCTGATCGCTGTCCTTGACCTCGACCGAGCCCACGGCCGAGCCGATCCCCATCGCCAGGACGACGAACAGCATCCAGACCCCGACGGCCGCCCAGCGGTGCCGGGCGCTCCAGCCGCCCGCCCGGGCGGCGATCCCCCGCACCCGTACCTCTCCGTTCCCCATGTCGGGCCAGCCCCCTCGCATGCGATGGCGACCCCCTGCCGCCACCTTTCGTTTCGAAGGTATGAGCCGGATAAGGGCATCTCGTCGTGCTGTCCGGTGAACCCCACGGCCTGTGGGTCCTCCCCTCGGACCCCGCTCCCTCCGCACCAGGGAGGACAGTGGCCCCTTACATCCATCCCGGGTTCTCGGGGCCGCCCCTCAGGGTGCTCCCGCCCCGCGGTGCTTATGGTGTGCCCATGACGACGTACGCGGCGCTCCTGCGCGGGATCAACGTGGGTGGCAGCAAGAAGGTCCCGATGGCCGACCTCCGCACCCTCCTGACCGGCCTCGGCCACGACGGTGTGGCCACCTACCTCCAGAGCGGCAACGCGGTCTTCACCAGCGACCACGGCGACGAGAACTCCCTCGCCGCCGAGATCACGGCGGCCATCGGGAAGCGGTTCGGCTTCACGGTGGACGTCCTGGTGCGCGACCACGCGTATCTGGAAGGCGTCCGGGAGGCGTGCCCGTTCCCGGCGGCGGAGTTGGAGGGCAGGCAACTGCACGTGACGTATCTGTCGGAGACCGTGGACGCGACCCGCTTCGAGGGGATCGACGCACCGGCCTTCCTGCCGGAGGAGTTCAGGATCGGGGACCGGGCGTTGTACCTGTACGCCCCCGACGGCCTGGGCCGCTCCAAGCTGGCGGAGGCCCTGTCGAAGCCCCGCCTCCTGAAGGGCCTGACCGCCACGACCCGCAACTGGAACACGGTGGTGAAGCTGGCGGAGCTGACGCGGGCCGGCTGACCGGATCGGCGCCGGCACGCGCGTCGGCCTTGCCCCGCCGGACGACTAGTTGATGCAGGCCATCCAGGCCGGGTAGTGCGACGACGGACCCACGTAGAGGGCCGCACAGGCGTGGCCGTTCTTCTTGGTCTTCTTGGTGACCTCGACGTAGTCGTCCCGCTTGACCTTCGGGTACTTGTCGTTGTGCCAGGTCTTCTGGTTGGTGACCGTCAGCCGGGCCTTGAAGGAGTTCTTGTTGTAGCTCTTCACCGAGGCGACGAACTGGTTGGTCCTGGCGCCGGCGTTGCCCTTCGTGCGGTACGTGATGCAGACCTTCACATCGTGCCGCTCGTCGCACTTCTGGGTCTTGAGCTTCTTCTTGGCCGCCTGCGCCGACGCCGACGTGACGGTGCCGGAGTCCGCCGAGACGCTGCTGCTCGCCAGGACGGGCGAGGCGGAGCCGGCGAGAGCGGCCAGGGCCACGGCCGTGGCCGCGGTGGTCTTGAATCGCACTTCAGTTCCTCCCGTTTGGTGGTGCTCACCCAGCCTGTCGCCCGACGGGTGTGCGCTACAAGGGAGTTGAGGTGCATCTGAGGCGAAAGTGACCCAAGAGGCAGTGTCCGAAAGGGCAGGGCCCGGGGACGCCGACGGCGGTTCAGGCCGCGGTGAGCTGCCCCTGCCGGAGCGCGCCGGCGTACCGGCGCAGCAGCAGCGCGGCCAGTTCGGGGGCGGGGCCGAGCACCTCGGCCAGCACGTCCGCGCCCGCCTCGTCCGCGCCGGCGACGATCCGGTCCGGCAGCCGGCCGGGCGCGATGACGTACGGCGCCACGGCCACCCGGGCGCAGCCGAGCGCCCGCAGCTCCCGTACGGCGTCCTCCGTGCGGGGGAGGGATGCGGAGGCGAACGCGGGCCGCACGGCGCACCAACCGGTGTGCCGCCACTCCCGCGCGATGTCTGCGATCACCGCGATCGCCTCCGGGTCGGTGGACCCCGCCGAGGCCAGCACGACCCCGGTCGAGGACTTGTCGGCGGGGCTCAGCCCCGCCTCGTACAGCCGGCGTTCGAGGGCCGACAGCAGCAGGGGGGACGGGCCGAGCACCTCCGCCTGGCGGACGTGCAGACCCGGTGGTGCCTCGCGCAGGACCGTCGGGATGTCGGCCTTGGCGTGGAAGGCGCGGGTCAGGAGCAGCGGCAGGGCCACCACGTCCCGTACGCCCTCCGCCGCCAGCGACTCCAGCACCCCCTGGACCGAGGGGAGGTTGAAGTCCAGGAAGCCGGTCTCCACACGCAGCCCGGGGCGCATCGCCCGTACCCGCCCCACCAGGGCGTGCACGGTCGCGGCGTGCCGCGGGTCGCGGCTGCCGTGGGCGATGACGAGGAGGACCGGCTCGTTGAACATGTGGATCAGCTCTTCACCAGCAGGCCGCGGCCGCGCAGGACCCGCCGCTCCAACGGGCTGAAGATCAGCAGATCGATGGCGATACCGACCAGCAGGATCAGGAAGATGGCGAGGAAGACCGTGGCCATGTCGATGTTGGTGCGGCCGTTCTCCAGCAACTGGCCGAGACCGACACCGAGGTCGGGGTGGTTGGCGATGATCTCCGCCGCCATCAGCGAGCGCCACGAGAACGCCCAGCCCTGCTTCAGACCGGCCAGATAACCGGGCAGCGCGGCCGGCATCACGATGTGCCAGGCGCCCTGGAGCCCGGTGGCGCCCAGGGTGCGGCCCGCCCGCAGATACAGCGGGGGCACCTGGTCGATGCCGGAGACCAGACCGTTGGCGATCGAGGGAACCGCGCCGAGCAGGATCACCGCGTACATCATCTGGTCGCTCAGGCTCAGCCAGACCACGGCCGGCGGCACCCACGCCACCGACGGCAGCGACTGCAGACCGGAGAGGATCGGACCGATCGCCGCCCGCACGAACCGCACCCGGGCGACCAGGATGCCGAGCGGCGTGCCGATCGCCAGCGCGATCAGGAAGCCGAACAGGCCACGCGAGACACTCGTCCAGATGTAGCCGAGCAGCTTGCCTTCCAGCCAGGCCTGCTCCGCCGCGTCCCATACGGCGGACGGCGGGGGCAGCTTGCCCGGGTCGGTGACGACGCCGAACGACACCAGCCCCTGCCACACCGCGAGCACCAGCAGGACCGCGGTGATCGGCGGCACGATCTTCTGCCGGAACGTCTGGCTGAAGGGAGGCCGGCCGGTGCCGGGCGTCTCCAGGGCGTCGAGGCCCGCCTCCACCGCCCCGAGCCGGTCCTTGTCGGCGGCCGGGGCGTCGATCCTGTCCGTCGCCCTCGTCTCACTGCTGGCCATGACGGCGGATCTCCTCACGAAGGACATCGGTGATCTCCAGGGACAGCTCCGCCACCGGAGCGTCCTCGATACGGCGGGGCTGCGGGATGTCGACCCGCCACTCCCGGGCGATCCGGCCCGGGCGCGAGGACAGCAGCACGACGCGCTGCGCGAGGCGCACCGCCTCGCGCACGTTGTGCGTGACGAACAGGACGGAGAGCTGCGTCTCCTCCCAGATCCGGGTCAGCTCGTCGTGCAGCACGTCCCGGGTGATCGCGTCGAGCGCCGCGAACGGCTCGTCCATCAGCAGGAGCTTGCTCTCCTGGCCGAGGGCCCGCGCCAGCGCCACCCGCTGACGCATACCGCCGGACAGCTCGTGCACCCGCTTGCCGTACGCGCCCTTCAGCCGGACCAGCGAGAGCAGGTCCTCGGCGCGCTCGCGCCGCTCGTTCTTCGGAACCCCCCTGAGCTTCAGGGCGAGTTCGATGTTCTTGCCCGCGGTCAGCCACGGGAACAGGGCGTGCTCCTGGAACATCAGAGCGGGGCGCCCGTCGGTCGTGATGCTGCCCTGGGACGGGGCGTCGAGCCCCGCCACCAGGTTCAGCAGTGTGGACTTGCCGCAGCCCGAGGCCCCCAGAAGGGTGACGAACTCGCCCGGAGCGACATCAAGGGTGATGTCGTCGAGCACCAGCTGCTGCCCGGTCGGCCCGGCGAAGGACTTCGATACGTGCTCGATACGGGCGGCGTGCTCGACGGCCTCAGTGCCGTCGGCGGCCTTGGCGAGTGCGGTGGCCATGGTCGTCACCTCCTGGGAACGTGGCGGACTGCGCGGTTACTTGACGCCGAGACCGGCGTCGTCGACCTCGGACTCGCCCTCGGACTTCAGGACCTTGTTGAGGATCGACAGGTCGTAGATGCCGTCGAGCAGCGGGTTCTCCAGCAGACCGGCCTTGACCGCGTGCTCCGCCTCGGTGTTGAGGGTGGCGGCCAACGGGTCGTTGGTGAACTGGATCGACTTCCAGGCCGGGTCGAGGACCTTGGCGTCCAGCGCCTTGCCGGAGTCCTCCTTCAGCCGGGCGTTGGCCGCCGCCTTCGCCTTCTCCGGGTCGGAGGCGATGAAGGCGTTGGTCCTGACCGCGCCCCGCAGCACGGCCTCGACGACCTTGGGGTGCTCCTTGAGGAAGTCCTGCCGCACGATGATGTTCGTGATCACGAACTTCTTGTCCGGCCACAGGTCGGCCTCGTCCAGCAGCACCTTGGCGCCCTCGGCGACCAGCTTGGACGCGGTCGGCTCCGGCACCCAGGCACCGTCGATCGAGCCCGACTTGTAGGCGTCCGGGACGATCTTGTTGTCCGTACGGACCACCGAGACGTCGCCCTTGCCGCTCTCGGCGTCGACCTTCCAGCCCTGCTCGGCGATCCAGTTGAGGAACGCCACGTCCTGCGTGTTCCCGAGCTGCGGCGTCGCGATCTTCTTGCCCTTGACGTCCTTCAGGGACTTGATCTTGTCCGGGTCGACGACGAGCTTCACGCCACCGGAGGCCGAACCGCCGATGATGCGCAGACCCTTGCCGGCGGACTTGGTGTAGCCGTTGATCGCGGGGGAGGGGCCGATCCAGCCGATGTCGATCGACTTCGAGTTGAGCGCCTCGATCTCGGAGGGCCCGGCGTTGAAGGTCGCGTACTCGGCCTTCGTGGCGCCGAGCTCCTTCTGGAAGATGCCCTCCTGCCGCCCGACCAGGGCGGTGGCGTGCGTCAGGTTGCCGAAGTAGCCGATCTTGACGGTGTCGAGACCCTCGATCTTCTTGGCCCCGGCGGCGACCTCGGCGGTTTCGTCGTCCTTGGCCTGGGAGCCGTAGCCGCAGGCGGCGAGGGCGAGGAGGGGAAGCGTTGCGATGACCGCGACGGAGCGCCGGAAGGCGGATGAGCGGTTGGCAGGCACGGGAGGTGTTCCTCTCGGAGGCCCGGCGGTCACAGCCCTGCGGGGTGTGGCCGGGGAATCAGGAAAAGGGTCTTCGTCGCAACGGGGACGTCCGGTGGGGGGACGGGGCGCGCAAGCGGTGCGCGTACGTCATCGCACACATCGCGCCACTCCGCCCTGCCCGCTCCCGAGGGCGCCGCTGCCCACACGGCCGCCCTCCTTCGCGAACGTCGCGTAGAAGTCCTGGGGGTTCATGTCAGAAGTCCCACCCGTCGTCCTCGGCCTCGCCCTTGACGGGCTCCGGGGAGGCGAACGACTCGCCGACCATGCCGGCCGTCAGCGTGGTGCCGTCGGACGGGTCGATCAGGATGAAGGAACCGGTGCGGCGGGAGTCGGCGTAGGAGTCGACCGGCAGCGCCTCCGCCGTACGCACCTTCACCCGTCCGATGTCGTTGGCGACGAGCTGTCCCGGGTGCGGGTGCAGGGACAGGTCGTCGAGCGTCAGCCGGGACGGGATGTCCTTGACGATCGCCTTGACCGTGCGGGTGCCGTGCTTGAGCAGCACCCGGTGGCCCACCGTGAGCGGCAGGTCGGCCACATGGCAGACGGTCGCCTCGATGTCCTGCGTGGTCGCGGGCGCGTCCTTGCTGGGCACGATGAGGTCGCCGCGCGAGATGTCGATGTCGTCCTCCAGCAGGACGGTCACCGACTGGGTGGTCCAGGCGACGTCGACCGGCTCGCCCAGCAGGTCGATGCCGGAGATCTTCGACGCCCGGCCCGACGGCAGCACGGTCACCGACTCGCCGACGCGGAACGAACCGGCGGCGATCTGGCCCGCGTAACCACGGTAGTCGGGGTGCTCGGCGGTCTGCGGCCGGATCACGTACTGCACGGGCAGCCGGGCGTGGCAGTGGCTCAGGTCGTGCGCGACCGGGACCGTCTCCAGGTGCTCCAGGACGGTCGGACCGCCGTACCAGTCCATGTTCGCGGAGGGCTCCACCACGTTGTCACCGGCCAGCGCCGAGATCGGGATGGCGGTGATCTCCGGGACGCCCAGCTCGGACGCGTACGCCGTGAACTCCTCGGCGATCCGCGCGAAGACCTGCTCCTCGTACGCGACGAGGTCCATCTTGTTCACCGCGAGGACCACGTGCGGGACCCGCAGGAGCGCGGCGATCGCGGCGTGCCGCCGGGTCTGCTCGACGACGCCGTTGCGCGCGTCGACCAGGATCACCGTCAGCTCGGCGGTGGAGGCGCCGGTGACCATGTTGCGGGTGTACTGCACGTGGCCGGGGGTGTCGGCGAGGATGAAGCGGCGGCGGGTGGTGGCGAAGTAGCGGTAGGCCACGTCGATGGTGATGCCCTGTTCGCGTTCGGCGCGCAGGCCGTCGGTGAGCAGCGCGAGGTCGGGGCCTTCCTGGCCGCGGCCGGCCGATACCCGTTCCACGGCCTCCAGTTGATCGGTGAGGATCGACTTGGAGTCGTGCAGCAGGCGGCCCACCAGGGTGGACTTGCCGTCGTCGACGGAACCCGCGGTCGCGAACCGCAGCAGCGTGGTGGCCGAGAGCTCCTCGGCGGTGATGGTGCTCATGGCTAGAAGTACCCCTCGCGCTTACGGTCTTCCATCGCGGCCTCGGACATCTTGTCGTCGGCACGGGTCGCGCCCCGCTCGGTGAGCCGGGAGGCGGCGATCTCGGTGATCACGGCGTCCAGCGTGGTCGCGTCCGAGTCGACCGCGCCCGTGCAGGACATGTCACCCACGGTCCGGTAGCGGACGAGCCGCTTCTCGACGGTCTCGCCGTCCTTCGGGCCGCCCCACTCACCGGCCGTCAGCCACATCCCGGCCCGCTGGAACACCTCACGCTCGTGGGCGAAGTAGATCTCCGGCAGTTCGATGCCCTCGCGGGCGATGTACTGCCAGACGTCCAGCTCGGTCCAGTTGGAGAGCGGGAAGACGCGGACGTGCTCGCCGGGCGCGTGGCGGCCGTTGTAGAGGTTCCACAGCTCGGGGCGCTGGCGGCGCGGGTCCCACTGGGAGAACTCGTCCCGCAGCGAGAACACCCGCTCCTTGGCGCGCGCCTTCTCCTCGTCGCGGCGGCCACCGCCGAAGACGGCGTCGAACTTCTCCGCCTGGATCTTCTCGGTCAACGGGACGGTCTGCAGGGGGTTGCGGGTGCCGTCGGGACGCTCGCGCAGGACGCCGCGGTCGATGTAGTCCTGGACGGAGGCCACGTGCAGCCGCAGCCCGTGCGCGGCCACCGTGCGGTCGCGGTAGTCGAGGACCTCGGGGAAGTTGTGTCCGGTGTCGACGTGCAGCAGGGAGAAGGGGACCGCCGCGGGGGCGAAGGCCTTCAGTGCCAGGTGCAGCATGACGATGGAGTCCTTGCCGCCGGAGAAGAGGATCACCGGCCGTTCGAACTCGCCCGCCACCTCGCGGAAGATGTGGACCGCCTCGGACTCCAACGCGTCCAGGTGCGACAGGGTGTACGGGGTGCCGGTCTCCCCGGAGACGGCGGCGACGGTCGTCGTCATGCCAGACCCCTCTCGGTGAGCAGCTTGTGGACCAGCGCCGCGGACTCCTGGACCGTCTGGTCCTGCGACTCGATGCGCAGGTCCGGGGTCTCGGGAGCCTCATAGGGGTCGTCCACGCCGGTCAGCCCGGAGATCTCGCCGGCCGCCTGCTTGGCGTACAGACCCTTCACATCGCGTTCGGAGCACACCTCGACCGGCGTCGCCACATGCACCTCGACATACGCGGCACCGCTCGCCGCGTGGCGCTTGCGGACCGCCTCGCGGCTGTCGGCGTACGGCGCGATGACCGGCACGAGCGCCTTGACGCCGTTGCGGGCGAGCAGATCGGCGAGGAAGCCGATGCGCTGCACGTTGGTGTGCCGGTCGGCGCGGCTGAAGCCGAGGTCCGCGGTGAGGAACTCACGGATCTCGTCACCGTCGAGGACCTCCACGAGGTGGCCGTCCTCGCGCAGGCGGGCCGCGAGCTCGTAGGCGATGGTGGTCTTGCCGGCGCTCGGCAGACCCGTGAGCCAGACGGTGGCTCCGGTGGCTCCGGTCGTCACTGGGTTCTCCTGGTTCGTCACAGGAACGGGGACCGTCACGGGGACGGTGTTCTCGGTGGTGTCAGTGGTCTCGGCAGGCGCTGCGGCGGTCACAGGTGCAGCCCGCACTCGGTCTTGGCGTTGCCCGCCCAGCGGCCCGCCCGCGCGTCCTCGCCGGGGGCCACCCGCCGGGTGCAGGGGGCGCAGCCCACGGACGTGTAGCCGTCCATGAGCAGGGGGTTGGTGAGCACCCCGTGTTCGGCCACGTACGCGTCCACGTCGTCCTGTGTCCAGCGGGCGATCGGGGAGATCTTGACCTTTCCGCGCTTCTCGTCCCAGCCGACGACCGGGGTGTTGGCCCGGCTCTCGGACTCGTCGCGGCGCAGTCCGGTCGCCCAGGCGTCGAAGCGGGTCAGGCCCTCTTCGAGCGGCTTGACCTTCCGCAGGAAGCAGCAGAGGTCGGGGTCGCGGTCGTGCAGCTTGGGGCCGTACTCGGCGTCCTGCTCGGCGACCGTCTGCCGCGGGGTGATCGTGATGACGTTGACGTCCATCACGGCCTCGACGGCGTCCCGGGTGCCGATGGTCTCCGGGAAGTGGTAGCCGGTGTCCAGGAACACGACGTCGACGCCGGGCCTGGCCCGGGAGGCGAGGTGCGCGACGACCGCGTCCTCCATGGAGGAGGTCACGCAGAAGCGCTTGCCGAAGGTGTCCACGGCCCACTGGAGGATCTCCAGGGCCGAGGCGTCCTCCAGGTCGCGGCCGGCCTGCTCGGCGAGCGCCTTGAGCTCGGCGCGCTTCGCCGCGTCCGGGTCGGTCGCCTCCGGATCGGCCGCGTCCGCCTGGGACGCGGATGTATCGGAATCCGCCTGAACGGCAGTCATATGTGATCCCCTCCGCTGTCGGCTCGTTGCAGCCCCCGGGACAACAACCCCAGGAACTTCAACTGGAAGGCTCGATTGCACGCCCCGCATTCCCACGCCCCGTGACCTTCTTCGTTCGGGCGCAGGTCCTCGTCACCGCAGTAGGGGCAGTAGAAGGGCGCGGCTCGCTCGCTCACGACAGCGCCTCCTCGGAAGCGCGCGTGACCCATGCGGCGAACCGCTCGCCGTCCTCGCGCTCCTCCTGGAAGCGCTTGAGCACGCGCTCGACGTAGTCGGGGAGGTCGTCGGCGGTGACCTTCAGACCGCGCACCTTGCGGCCGAAACCGGCCTCCAGACCGAGCGCGCCGCCCAGGTGCACCTGGTAGCCCTCGACCTGCTCGCCCTCGTCGTTCAGGACGAGCTGTCCCTTGAGACCGATGTCCGCCACCTGGATACGCGCACAGGCGTTCGGGCAGCCGTTGATGTTGATGGTGATCGGCTCGTCGAACTCCGGGATCCGGCGCTCCAGTTCGTCGATGAGCAGGGAGCCGCGCGCCTTCGTCTCGACGATGGCGAGCTTGCAGTACTCGATGCCGGTGCAGGCCATCGTGCCGCGCCGGAACGGCGACGGGTGCACGGTGAGGTCCAGGGCCTCCAGGCCGGCGACGAGCGAGTCGACCTGCTCCTCGGTGACGTCGAGCACGATCATCTTCTGCTCGACGGTGGTCCGGACCCGTCCGGAACCGTGCGCCTCGGCGAGGTCGGCGATCTTCGTCAGCGTGGTGCCGTCCACCCGGCCCACCCGCGGGGCGAACCCCACGTAGTAGCGGCCGTCGTTCTGCTGGTGGACGCCCACGTGGTCGCGCCAGCGGGCCACCGGCTGGTCGGGCGCCGGGCCGTCGACGAGCTTCCGCTTGAGGTACTCGTCCTCCAGGACCTGACGGAACTTCTCCGTGCCCCAGTCGGCGAGCAGGAACTTCAGCCGGGCGCGGGTGCGCAGGCGCCGGTAGCCGTAGTCACGGAAGATCGAGATGACACCCTCGTACACGTCCGCGACCTCGTCCAGCGGCACCCAGGCGCCGAGCCGCTGCCCGATCTTGGGGTTGGTGGACAGACCGCCGCCGACCCAGAGGTCGAAGCCGGGGCCGTGCTCGGGGTGGCGGACACCGACGAAGGCGATGTCGTTGATCTCGTGCGCCACGTCGAGCAGCGGCGAGCCGGAGATCGCGGACTTGAACTTGCGGGGCAGGTTCGAGAAGTCGGGGTTGCCGATGATCCGCCGGCTGATCTCCTCCATCGCGGGCGTGCCGTCGATGATCTCGTCGGCGGCGATCCCGGCGACGGGTGAGCCGATGATCACACGAGGAGTGTCGCCGCAGGCCTCGGTGGTGGACAGGCCGACGGCCTCCAGCCGCTCCCAGATCTCGGGCACGTCCTCGACCCGGATCCAGTGGTACTGGACGTTCTGCCGGTCGGTGATGTCGGCCGTGCCCCGCGCGAACTCCTGCGAGATCTCGCCGATCACCCGCAGCTGCTGGGTGGTGAGCCGACCGCCGTCGATCCGCACCCGCAGCATGAAGTACTTGTCGTCCAGCTCCTCCGGCTCCAGGATCGCGGTCTTGCCGCCGTCGATGCCGGGCTTGCGCTGCGTGTAGAGGCCCCACCAGCGCATACGGCCGCGCAGGTCGTTGGGGTCGATGGAGTCGAAGCCGCGCTTCGAGTAGATCGTCTCGATGCGTGTCCGCACATTGAGACCGTCGTCGTCCTTCTTGAACTGCTCGTTGCCGTTCAGCGGGGTGAAGTGCCCCGCGGCCCACTGGCCCTCACCACGGTGACGGCTCACCTTGCGGCGGGGCGTGGCGGGGTTCTGCGGGGTGGCGGCCATGGTGTGTATGTCCTTCGGGAAAGGCGTGGGAATCGGCTCTGACCCGCGCTTGCGCGCGCATGCGGGCACACGCGGTCAGCGTGTGCGGCGCCTGCGCGTCCTTGCGCGGGCTGAAACAGAGGAGGGTGCGGCGCTGTCGCCCGGGGTCGTCCAACCCCTCGCGGTCGGGCTCAGCTCACCGGACAGATGGCGCTGGACATGCGGCCGAGGTCGACGTGCCGCCGACTCACCAAGGCAATTCCAGTTCCAGACATGACGGAAGCGTGGCACGCCTCTTTAGACCGAGTCCACCGTCATCCACATTCCGGACAAGGTTGTCTCGCATCGCGAGACAATGTGATGTGAGTCATGGTGTGGACGGGATTGCGCCGGGCCACGGCCCCGGCGCGGTGGCGTCGGCCTCCTCCGTCACCTTGGTGTCGAACAGGGTGAAACCCCGCCGAAGGTAGTTCCCCATGGCGTGCTCCCCGTCCCGGGAGCAGGTGTGCAGCCAGACGCGCTTGGTCGGCGGCAGCCCCGGCCACCGTTCGGCGAGGTCCCAGGCGCGGGCGGTGCCGCACGACAGCAGATGCCCGCCGATGCGGCGCCCCCGGAACCCCGGGATCAGCCCGAAGTAGACGATCTCCACGACCCCGCCGTCCTGCGGCTCCATCTCCACATAACCGGCGGGCGTGCCCCGGTCGTAGGCGACCCAGGTCTCCACACCGGGCCGCTCCAAATGGTCACGCCACCGCTCGTACGACCACGACAGCCGGTCGATCCAGAGGACGTCCCCGCCGACCGAGGCGTACAGGAAGCGGCTGAACTCGGGGGAGGGGACCTCGGCGCGCATGACGCGGACGTCGTCGCCCTCGGGCGCCGCCGCGGGAAGCAGATCGCTCGGCGAGTTCTGCTCCAGGGACCAGGTGGTGACGGGACTGCTGCTCATGGGGCCCAGAAAACCACGCGACCCGACCCGCCTCCAAGGTCGGGCCGGGTCCCCGGTCCTAGTCGAGCGTCCCGTCGACGTCCGACAGCTTCACCGCGTACAGGACCCGCTCGGGGATGGGGTCGGTGAGCGTCCAGACCTCGTCGGTCTCCGGTGAGTAGGAGAGGGAGGCGGTGTGCCGTCCCCAGCAGCCGTACGAGCGGACGCCCGGCTTCTCGTCGGCCCCGTCCGCGCA
This sequence comes from Streptomyces gottesmaniae, assembly GCF_031845845.1. Taxonomy (NCBI): domain Bacteria; kingdom Bacillati; phylum Actinomycetota; class Actinomycetes; order Kitasatosporales; family Streptomycetaceae; genus Streptomyces; species Streptomyces gottesmaniae. Next base: position 15,107 of record NZ_JAVRFJ010000047.1, on the reverse strand, counting down.
CTTCGCGGCCTCGGCGCCGTCCTTGTCCTGCCGCCAGAGCGTGCCGCGGCTCTCGCGCTCCTCGGCGGCCTGGTCGACGTACCACTTCCCCTGGTGGGCGAGGACACCCCCGACGCCGGAGGCCTCCGTCTCGTACGCCTCGGTGGCGACGACGTCGCTCCGGCGGCCCGTGGTGGTGAGCAGGCCGGTGCGGTCGGCGGTGAAGTCGAGCGCGTAGCGCCAGACGCGGCCGGGCCGCTCGCCGCCCGGCCGGGACCGCTCGCTCGCGACGACGCTCGGCGGGGTCGACGTCCGGTCGAGGGAGAGCGAGCCCAGGCAGGGCACCCCGTCGTCGTCCCGCGGATCGCAGCCGCCGCCCGTCGGCGGGGTGTAGGAGGCGACCGCCGGCAGCGCGTACCGGTAGTGGTGGGCCGACCAGCCGTCGCCGGACCTGCCGATCGCCTCACTGTCGGTCACGTCGGCGCGCAGGAAACGGGCCAGGTCGAACACGTACAAGGAATCGTCCTGCCCGCCTCGGCTCCGCGGGCCCCGCGCGGTGACGATCAGCTTGTCCTCGTACCAGGCCATACCGCCGAGCCGGGCGCGCAGACCCTCGAAGCCCCGCTCGCCGACCGTCGGCACGACCAGCAGAACCCAGCGGTACCTGAGGTTCGACGGGTCACTGGCGTCGACGAACGCGACCCTGGCGAGCCCCTCGTCGGCGGCGCCGCTGTGCGACCAGCCGGACGCGATGACCCGGTTGTTCCGGGACGTGGTGACCGAGCGGGGGACCCACCTGTCGTCGACCGCGTCACCGGGCTCCCAGCAGTACGCCCGGGCGGCGGCCGGCTCGACGGGGAGATTGTCCTTCTCGGTGCTGAAACAGTCGGCCTCGGCGCGCATCGCGTGGTTCGCGCTCCCCAGCACCTCGTCGAGACCGACCCCGCCGCCCATCTCGTCGGTGAGGGTCCGCAGCCCGGCCTTGTCGGTCAGGGTCTCCCGGAGCTGGAGCGCGCGCAGCTCGCCGGCCGAGGTGATCGAGGAGAGGGCGCCCGGCGTCCCGCCGCCCGCCGCCTGCGACGTGCTGATCAGGGTGGCCGCCGCCGTGAGCGCCAGCGCGGTCCCCGCCAGGGACGCGCGCAGCGCACGCCCCCTTCTGCGTCGGCGGTGCCTGCCGCGGTGCTTCATAAAACCTCCCGGGGAAGGCCAACTGCCCAGCGAAAACAAGATCTTGACGGAGAGGCAGGTGGGGCGGCCTGGCAGCGATGCTACGCCAGTGGGACACGTGTCACGCCGAGGTCCCGGGAAATACCGGGAGATCCCTCACCCCGACGCCATGATCCGTTCACCGGTACGAGGTTGAGATGTTCGGCGGGGGCTCAGAGGTTCGGCCCGGCCCGCTCGTGCCCCGACGGCCCGTCCGTCCCGAGGAGGCCACCCGGCGCACCACCCCGCGCACGCACCACCCCCGGCGCCACCGAGTGCGGCAGCAGGTCCAACGGGGTGTCCGGGAGCAGGACTTCGACGTCGGCGCGCTCGGTGAAGCGGTACGGCCGGTGGTCGAGGTAGGCGCCGAGATAGCGGCGTACCCGGGACATCTCGGCACGGACCGTGACGGTGCGCGCGGGGTCGCCGAACATGTCGTCGGCGAGCGCGGAGGCGCTGCGCCCACCCCGGTGGAGGGCGAGCAGGTACAGGAGTTCGGCGTGCCGGGGAGTGAGCTCATGGGTCCAGGAGCCCGCGAAGCCGGCGACGGTGACGGTCCAGCTGCGCGGGTGGGAGACGTCCAGGGTGATGTGCGTGGCGGTCGGGGCGGACGTGGGCTCCGCCACCGGGCGTATCAGCCAGCCCGCCGGCAGCGGCTCGACGGTGCACGGGCCGAACGCGGGCAGCAGACAGCGGCCCGGGGAGAGGGACTTGGGCAGGGCGACCCGGCTGGTGTACGGCATGCCGGTGACCGCGGCCGTCCAGCCGTCCCGGTCGACCGCGATCGCGCGGCCGCCGACCCGGGCGAGCACCGGGGCCGCCACCGCGCGGAGCTGTTCGAGCGAGGTGAGGTGGAGCTCCCGGAGGTGGGCCTGGGCGAGTTTGGCGACTGAGTCGACGAGCGCGAGCGTGGAGGGGTGCAGCGTCTCCAGGGGGCCGCTGATGTCGACCGCGCCGAGGAGACGGCCGTCGCGCGGATCGACGATGGGGGCGCCGGTGCAGGTCCAGGGGTGCAGGGCGCGCACGAAGTGCTCGGCGGAGAACACCTGCACGGCGCGGCGGGAGACCAGGGGCGTGCCGACGCCGTTCGTGCCGACGGTCTCCTCGCGCCAGTCCGAGCCGATCCCGAGCCCGTGCCCGTCCGCCTTGCGCAGGACGGCCGTACTGCCCTCCCGCCACAGCACCCGGGCGTCCGCGTCCGCGACCATCATGATGTGCTGCGTGGTGTCCGCCAGCGACAGCAGCCCCTCACGGAGCACCGGCAGGACATGGCGCAGCCGCGAGGTCCGACGACGACGCTCGACCTCGTCCCGGCCGAGGAGGTCGGACCGGAAGTCGTGGTCGGGGTCCACGCCGCCGCGCACCACGCGGCCCCAGGACTCCCGGATCGCGGGGCGCGGGGCGGGTTTCGAGGGCCGCCCGTCGAGAGTGGAGGCGCGTACCTCGCCGAGGACCCGGGCCGCCCGGGCGGCGTCCGTGGCGGTCAGCCGCGTGACTTCCATCGGCGAGTGCGGCACACGTTCCTCCCCGGCCGGCCGGTCCGCTCCACGGCCCCTGGTGGCCATGGAAGTACGGATCCGCGCGACGGCGTCGACTGCGGGTCTCCTAGTGTGCCGTTCTTCGGCCACGGAGGGGCGGCCTCCGGCCACAGAGCGCCGACGACTTGCAACCCCCTGCAACCCTGGCGGACCGGCCCGTGCTCCTTGAAACTTGTTCAACGCCGCCCGGTGCGGCGTCCGCGCTCCGCTCCGAGGGGCCACAGAAGCGGGGGTGGTGCCGTGTCGGCGCAGCACCACCCCCGTGCCGGACGGCCCGGTCGCACCACTCGAAAGAGCGGGCACGCGCCGCGCGGAGGGGCGTCCCCCGTACGGCTGCGGCTCAGCTGACGGGACGGGCCCGTTCCACCACCGAGGCCAGATCCAGGGTGTGCGGCAGCGTGCCGAAGGCCGTGCCCCAGTCGCCGCCGAGCCGGGAGGCGCAGAAGGCGTCCGCGACCGCCGGGGGCGCGTACCGCGTGAGCAGCGCGCCCTGGAGGACGAGCGCCAGCCGTTCCACGAGTCGGCGTGCGCGGGCCTCGACGCCGTCCAGATCGGCGAGTTCGGTCAGCAGCGCCTTGATCGCGCCGTCGAGACGGTGGTCCGCGCCGCGTGCCCGGCCCACCTCCCGCAAGTAGGCGTCGAGGGCCTGCGGTTCGCGCTGCAGGGCGCGCAGCACGTCGAGCGCCTGTACGTTCCCGGCGCCCTCCCAGATGGAGTTGAGCGGAGACTCGCGCAGCAGGCGCGGCATGCCCGACTCCTCGACGTAGCCGTTCCCGCCCAGGCACTCGGAGGCCTCCACCACGAGCGGGGCGCAGCGCTTGGTGACCCAGTACTTGGCGACCGGGACCGCGAGCCGCAGGAACGAGCGTTCGTGTCCGTCGCCCGCCTCGGCCGCGTCGTACGCCGAGGCCAGCCGCATCGCCAGCGTCGTCGCCGCCTCGGACTCCAGCGCCAGATCGGCCAGCACGTTCCGCATCAGCGGCTTGTCGACCAGCCGCCCGCCGAACGCCTCCCGGTAGGTGCAGTGATGCACCGCCTGCGCGACCGCCTGCCGCATCAACGAGGCCGCGCCCAGCGCGCAGTCCAGCCGGGTGGCCGCCACCATCCCGATGATCGTGTGCACCCCGCGCCCCTCGTCCCCGACGCGGCGCGCCCACGTCCCGTCGAACTCGACCTCGGCGGAGGCGTTGGACCGGTTGCCCAGCTTCTCCTTCAGCCGCTGGATGCGGAACACGTTCCGCGAGCCGTCCGCCAGCACCCGGGGCACCAGGAAGCACGTCAGCCCGCCCGGAGCCTGCGCCAGCACCAGGAACCCGTCGGACATCGGCGCCGAGCAGAACCACTTGTGCCCCGTCAGCTCGTACGTCCCGTCCTCGGCCAGCGGCCGCGCCGCGCTGGTGTTGGCGCGTACGTCGCTGCCGCCCTGCTTCTCGGTCATGCCCATCCCGAAGAGGGCGCCGGCCTTGCGGTGGGCGGGACGCATGTCCCAGTCGTAGAGCTGCGAGGTCAGCCGCGGCTCCCACTCCGCGGCGAGTGCCGGGTCCGTCCGCAGGGCGGGCACCGCCGCGTGGGTCATGGACAGCGGGCAGCCGTTGCCGGCCTCGACCTGGGTCCACACGACGAACGCCGCCGCCCGCCGCACATGACCGCCGGGCCGTGTCCAGGCCGCCGTCAGCCCTGCCGAGACCCCCTTGCCGAGCAGCCGGTGCCAGGACGGATGGAACTCGACCTCGTCCACCCGGTTCCCGTACCGGTCGTACGCCCGCAGCTTCGGCGGATTCTCGTTCGCGAGCCGCCCCCACTCCTGCACCTGCGCGGAGCCGGCCGTACGGCCGAAGCCGGACAGCTCGCTCCGCGCCTCCTCCAGCGTCTCCGGCGCCAGATGCCGCTCGACCGCCTCCGTCAGGACCCTGTCGGCGGCGAAGACGTCGTAGTCCACCAGGGGCGGAGCCTGATTGGTCACTTCGTGGGTGCTCGATGCCATATCCGGAACCTACCCGTCGGTATCGCGTCGTCACGGCGGCGCTCACCAGTATCCGGCGGGCAGGCGTCCGGCGCCGGACCGGGACCACTCCGGCGCCGGAGCGCGGGCACCCGGCTCAGACGGGCGCCGCGAGCTCGCCCGTGCCCAGGCCGCCCGTACCGAACTCCTCCTCCCGTTCGAGCACGGCATCCCCGTACTGCTCCAGCGGCCAGCCCGGCCGGTAGATGGTGTCGAGGTAGCGCTCGCCGAGGTCCGGGGAGATCGCCACCGCCGTGGTGTCGGGCGAGCCGTTGCGGGCCAGCCACTCGCCGGCACCACTGACGACCGTGCCCGTGGAGCCCCCGAAGAGGAAGCCCCGGCGGGCCATGCGGTGACAGGCCCGTACGGTGTCGACCTCCTCCACCCGGACGACGTCGTCGACGTAGGACGCGTCGAGGAGCGCCGGCGTCACGCTCGTGCCGAGCCCCGGGATCATCCGGCGGCCCGGCGCCCCGCCGAACGCGACCGACCCCACACTGTCCACGGCGACGATCCGCACCCGGCGCCGCCGCTCCCAGAACCACTGGGCACAGCCCATCAGCGTCCCGGAGGTGCCGACCCCCACGAACAGCACGTCCAGGCGCGGGAACTGCCGGGCGACGGCGGGCGCGGTGGTGCGGTAGTGCGCCTGCCAGTTCGCCTCGTTGGTGTACTGGTCGAGCCACACGTACCGCGGATCGGTGGCGCACAGCGCCCGGACGTACGAGATCCGCGCCCCCAGGAAACCGCCGTGCGGGTCCGGCTCGGAGATGACGTGCACCCGGCTGCCCAGCGCCTCGATCACGCGCCGGGTCTGCGGATTGCACCGGGAATCGGTCACGCACAGAAACCGGTAGCCCCGGCTCGCCGCGATCATGCTCAGCGCGACGCCCAGATTGCCGGACGACGATTCGACGAGCGTCGAGCCCGGCCCGAGACGGCCCTCCCGTTCGGCGGCCCGCACCATCTCGGACGCGGCCTTGAGCTTGATCGAGCCGGCGAAGTTGAACCCCTCGCACTTCAGGAAGAGCCTGTGTCCGACGACCTGGCGCAGATCGACGTACAGCTCCTCCTCGTTGAAGTCCGTGGGAACGGATATGACTGGCACCGCTGCCCCCCTGGTTGTGCGATGTACTCGCTGCGTCCGGCGGTCAGCCGTGGCGGCGCAGCTCGTGGAAGAAGTCGTCCACGAGCCGTAGTCCGCCGGAGCGGGCCACCTCCGCGTGGACATGTGCGCCGACCGCGAGGTCCAGGACCCCGAGGCCGAAGGGCGAGAAGACCACCGGACGGTCCGCCGGCACGGTCGCCCGGCCGGTGAGGACGTCGTGGAGCGTTCCGTCGAGGAAGTCCCGCGCGCCGGTGAGCTGTTCGGTCAGGTGCGGTGACGTGTTCGCCTTGAGGCAGTGCTCGACGTCGTCGACGAAGTTCGCCGACGCGAGCAGCACCCCGGGCGCGAGATCGCGCAGCGACACGTGCAGCACCAGGGGGTTGTGGGCGAACCACTTCGGTTCGTGGATGTGCGGTTCGCCCGCGATCGTCGCGAAGACCACCAGGTCGCTCGCCCGGATCACGTCCTCGGCGCTGTCGTGCACGGTCACCCGCCCGGCCGCGCCGGACCGCTCCAGGTACCCCCGGAACCCGGTCGCGCTGTCCGCGGCCAGGTCGTGCACCCCCACCTCCTCGAAGGCGAAGCCGGTCGCCGTGAGGTACGTGTGGACGTACCGGGCGATCAGGCCCGTGCCGAGGAAGCCGACGCGGGCCGGGCGCGGCGCCCCCCGGCGCGCGCTCAGCCGGTCGGCCGCCAGCGCCGCCGACGCCGCCGTCCGGGTCGCGCTGATGACCGAGGCCTCCAGACACGCGAACGGATAGCCCGTGGCGTGGTCGTTGAGGATCAGCACGGCGGACGCGCGCGGCAGCCCGGACGCCGTGTTCTCCGGAAAGCTGGAGATCCACTTCAACCCGTCCACCTGGAACCTCCCGCCCAGCGAGGCGGGGAGCGCGATGATCCGCGAGGTGGGGCGGTCGGGGAAGCGGAGGAAGTACGACGGCGGGTTGACCGTGTCGCCCGTCTCCCCGTCGCCGTGCAGCAGATAGGCGGACTCGACCAGTTCGACGATCTCCCGTTCCCGGCCCCGCAGGGCCTGCTGCACCTGGGCGCCGGAGATCACGGCGAAACCCGGAACCTCGGTCATCGGAAACTCACCTCGTCCTTCGTGCCGGAGTCCTTCGAGGGGGATGCCTGCGGCCGCACCGGATCCGCCAGGCCCACCAGCACCTCGCGCGTGCCCTCGAAGGGCTCCCGGCTGTGGGCGCAGCGGATGTTGTCGACGAGCAGCAGGTCGCCCGGCCGCCACGGGGTGCGGACGGTGTGCCTCTCGTAGACCTCGTTGAGCGTCGAGACGACATCGGCGCCGATCGGGTCGCCGCCGCCGTAGCGCGTGTTGAAGGGCAGGCCGTCGGCCCCGTACAGGTCCACCAGGTACTCGCGGACCTCCGGGTCCATGGTCCATTCGCTGAGGAACGCGATCTGGTTGAACCAGCAGCGCCGGCCGGTCACCGGATGCCGGAGCACGGCGGCCCGCCGCTGCCGGGTGTGCAGCGACCCGTCGGGCTGCCAGGCGAACTCGACGGAGTGCGCCCGGCAGTACGCCTCGACGACCGTCCGGTCGGCGGTGCCGAACGCCTCGGCGACCGACGCGCCGATCTCGTCGTTGTACGAGCGGGTGAGCAGCCAGCCCTCCCGCTCGAACCGCTCGGTCAACTCGGCCGGCAGTGCCGCGAGGACGGCCTCGGCGTCCGCGACACCGGTCTCCCCGCCCCGCTCGGCGGCCTCCAGACAGGCGAAGAGCATCAGGCCGGGGAACTCCAGCGCGTAGCTCGACTCGTGGTGCATGCACATCGGCTGGTTCGGCGGCCAGGCCGTCGAGGAGTACACGCCGTCCGCGTACGTCCGGCGCGGGGCGAACGCCTCCTTCTCGGTGGTCAGCGTGGCCGCCATCTCGTGGAAGACCGCGCCGACCTCCGCCGCGTCGCTCAGGCCGAGCCCGCGCACGAGCAGTGAGCCGTGTTCGGCGACGGCGGCCCGCAGGGCGCCGCGGTGTCCGGCCGCCCAGCGCGCGGCGGGCTCGGCGGGGCGGACGGCGATCAGCGGCGGCTTGTCGGTCGAGAGCTCGACGTCCGGCAGGGCGAGAGCGGCCGGGGACGGTGTCGAGGGGTCCGTGTCCCCGCGGCGGCGGCGCGCCGCGCCGCGTCGACGGCTCAGAAAGCTCACGACGGCCTCCCCACGGTCTCGGCGGCGGAGCGCGGCGTCGCGTCGGCGGCCCCCGCACCGGCCCTCGTGTCGATCAGCCCGGCCAGCCCGGCCAGGGTCGGATGCGCGATCACGTCCTTGGGCGACACCGCCCGGTCCAGGGCGATCGCCAGCTTCACCGCCGACAGCGAGGTGCCGCCCCGGTCGAAGAAGTGGTCGTGCCGGCCGATCCGGTCCCGCGGCACGCCGAGCACCTCGGCCCAGACGGCGGCCAGCCGCTCCTCGGTCGGCGTGGCCGGCGGCTCGTCCGACTCGCCCCGCAGCGCGTCGAGCTCCTCGGCCAGCGCGGTCAGCGTCCGCCGGTCGGTCTTGCCGTTGGCGGTCAGCGGCAGGCTCTCCCGCCAGTGGAACACCGACGGCACCATGTACGCCGGCAGCGACGCCGCCAGCCGGTCCCGCAGCTCCTCGGCCGCGAGCGGCCGGCCCGAGTGGAAGGCCACCAGTCGCGCGCCCCGGGCGACCACCACCGCGCCGTCCCGTACACCCGCCACCTTGAGCAGGGCGTTCTCCACCTCGCCCAGCTCGATGCGGAACCCCCGCACCTTGACCTGGGTGTCCCGGCGGCCCAGGAACTCCAGTTTGCCGTCGGGCCGCCAGCGCCCGTGGTCCCCGCTGCGGTAGAGCCGCTCACCGGGCCGGTACGGATCGGTGGTGAACGCCCGCGCGGTGCGTACGGGATCGTTGACGTACCCGCGCCCCACGCACACCCCGGAGAAGACGATCTCACCCGGCGCGCCCAGCGGCACGAGGGCGAGGTGCTCGTCGACGACGTACACCCGGACGTTCTGGACGGGACGGCCCAGCGGCACCCGGTCGCCCTCCGGAGCGCGGTCCATCACCTCGTGGTTGGTGTCGTCGGAGGTCTCGGTCAGCCCGTAGGCGTTGACCAGCGGTATGCCCGGCTCGGTGGCGAACCAGCGCTCCGCCAGCTCCTTCTTCAGCGCCTCCCCGGTGACCGACACCCGGCGCAGATGAGGCAGTTCACGGGGGTGCTGCTCCAGATGGGCGAGGACCGCTTCGAGGTACGACGGCACCACCTGGACCACGTTCGCCCGGCCGTCCGCGATCCGGTCGAGGAACCGCCCGGCGTCCAGGATCACCTCCTGCTCCACGAGCAGCGTCCGCCCGCCGGCCAGGGGCGCGGCCAGCAGCTGCCACAGGGAGATGTCGAAGCACTGGGGCGCGGTCTGCGCGACCACGTCCCCCTCGCCGATGCCGAGGTCGTCGAGCTTGGCGTGGAGGTGGTTGACCATCCCGGCGTGCTCGCACATCGCGCCCTTGGGCTCGCCCGTGGAACCGGACGTGAAGTAGATGTACGCCAACCGGTCCGGCCCGATGTCCAGGCCGAGGTCGGAGTCCGGATGGGCCTCGGCGTAGGCCTCCTCGACCAGCAGCCGCCGCACCCCGGGCAGGGCGGCCAGGGCCCGGTCCAGCGTGGCCGTGCCGCCCCGCTCGGTGAGCACCAGCTCGCAGCCGGCGCGGGTGAGAATGGTGGCGACGCGCTCGGCGGGGAAGTGCGGCTCGACGGGCAGGTAGACGCCGCCCGCCTTGAACACCGCGAGCACGGCCGCCATCCAGTCCAGGTTGCGTTCGGTCACCACGGCGACGACGCCCTCGTGGCCGAGTCCCCGGACCAGCAGGGCCCGACTGAGCTGGTTGGCGCGGGAGTTGAGCTCGCGGTAGGTCCAGCGCCGGTCGCCGTGCACGGCGGCGACCGCGTCCGGGTGCGCCACCACCCGCTGCTCGAACAGCTCGTGCACCCGGCGGTCGGGCAGTTCGCGCCGTGGCCCGGCCAACCCGTCGAGCTGGAGGAGCAGTTCGTCGTCCGCGACCAGGCTCCGCCGCCCGTGCCCGGCGTCCGGTGCGGTGGCGAGCAGGGTCAGCGCGGTGACGTGGTACCCGGCGACGCGAGCCGCGGCGTCCTCGTCGAGCACGTCCGTGCGGTACCGCAGCCGCAGCGCCTGACCGTCGTCCCGGTGCACCAGGCCGACCCGCAGGACCACCGCCTCGTCGAGGTCGCCGTCGCCCCCGCTGGTGTCGAGCACGGTCTCGAACGGCGGTTCGTTCAGGCGGAGTTCGTGCCGCAGGGCGGCCACCGGGTACGCGGCGTGCGTCAGCAGCTCGGCGGTGGCCCGTCGGGTCTGCTCCAGCAGGGCGCGCCAGGTGCCGCCGGGCGCGGTGGTGAGCCGGCAGGGCAGCAGCCGGCCGTCCTCCAGCCAGCCGGTGGTGATCTCGGCCTCGCCCGACAGCGCGGAGAGCGCCTTGGCGTGCGCGGCGAGCAGTGCGGCCGTGCCGTCCGCCGCGGGCAGCACTCCTTCCGGAAGGGGTACTTCGTGGGCGGCGACCCCTTTCGCCGGGGTGGCGCTCCACCGCGGTATCACGGTCCGCCCCCCGGCGGTGAGCACCTCGTGCCAGTACTTCCGGGCAGCGTCGCCCGGCTCCGACCGTTCCATGTTCTTCCCCCGATTCACCGTGTTCCGGTGGTCTCCGTCGCCGGGTTCCCGCCCCAGCGTGCGTGCGGCGGCACCTCCTCGCCCTTCATCAGGAAGGAGTCGGGCGCCAGCACGGCCCCCTCACCCAGCGTCACGCCGTAGTGGACGAACGCCTGGACCTCCAGCGTGCAGCCGGCGCCGATCGTGACGTGGTCGGACTTGTAGGTGCCGTCCTCCTGCGAATGTGCCTGGATCTTGCTGCCGGCGGCGAGTGTGCAGTCGTCCCCGACGGCTGTCAGCGTCCGCTCGGTGATGTACACCCCGTCGTCGAAGACCCGGCGCCCGATCCGGACCCCGAGCAGCCGCCAGACGAGGTTCTTGTACGGGGTGCCGTTGAGGATCTGCAGATGCGTGTCGGGCAGCTTCCACAGCCGCTCCTGCCGCCAGAAGACGGGGTCGTAGATGGAGCAGAGCCGGGGGCGCAGGGGCCGGAAGCCGGTCAGCGTCCGTTCCACCAGCGCGTGGTAGAGGGCGTTGAAGACCAGTGCCGCCAGGGGCAGCGCGGCGAGTGCGAGCGGTGCCGCCGGGCCGTCGCCGTGGCCGTAGAGGTCGAAGGCCGCGAAGCCGAGGACCGTGAGTGCGCAGGTGTGCAGCCAGCGCAGGAACAGGAACAGTGCCATCGAGCGCAGGTTGAAGCGGTTCTTCGCGGTGAGCCTGCGGCGCAGTTCCGCGCCCTCCCGCAGATGGTCGAAGCGGCTGTCGCGTTCGACCGAGCGGGGTATCTCGAAGGGCGGCGAGCCGAGCAGTCCGACCCCTTCGCGGATCTCGCCGTCCAGGGGCACCAACACCTTGGTGGCCAGCAGACAGTTCTCGCCGGTCCGGCCGCCGACCGGGTAGGCGATGGCGTTGCCCAGGAAGTTGTGCCCACCGATCGTCGTCCGGGAGACCCTGAAGGAGGTGCCGGAGTAGTCGGCGTTCATGACCGAGAGGCCGTCGGCGACCATCGTGCCGCTGCCGACCCGCACCAGGTACGGCGTCTCGTGCCGCACCTCGGTGCCGAAGTTGGACCCGGTCTGCTCGACGCGCGAGAGGTCGTACCCGAGGGCCTTGAGGCAGGGGACGATGTACGAGCTGTCGCCGCACAGCCACGTGAAGAACTTGATGTTCGTCAGACGGGTGATCGTGCGGTGCACCGAGTAGTGGAAGCCGTAGAGCGGATAGACGCGGTCGGGCTTCACCAGCGGGCGCAGCAGCCGCGGTACGACGAACACCACGACGGCTCCGACGGCGATCGAGGCCACGAACAGCGTGAGCGACAGGGCCATCGCCTCGACGTAGAAGCGCCCCGAGGTGGTGTGCCGCGCCGCCGGGTCGAGCAGGGTGTCCAGCTCGGGCGCGGCGGTCAGCAGCAGATAGGCGCCGCCGACGGTCAGCGGCACGTACAGCAGCAGGGTCTGGAGCAGGGAGGCGAGTCCGTACCCGGCCCGGCGCAGCGTGCCGCGGGGGAGCGGGGGGACCCGAATGTGGTCCACGTCCGTGGGGCGGGCCGGTGAGCCGTGCCAGCTCTCTCCGGCCGGGACGCACTCGCCGGCGCGCAGCGCGGAGGAGTGGCCGAGCTGGGAGCCGTCGCCCAGGGCGGTGTCGATGTCGAGGACGGTGTGCTCGCCGACGAAGGCGTCCCGGCCGAGGGTGACGGTGCCGGTGCGGATGCGTCCGGCGCGTGCCCGGTAGCAGAGGAAGGAGCAGTCCTTGCGGATCACCGTGCCCGCGCCGATGGTCAGCAGGTCGGTGCAGACCGGGAGGGTGCGGCTGAGGATCGTGACGCCCGGTCCGATGCGGGCGCCGAGGGCCCGCAGGTACAGCACGTACAGCGGGTTGCCGACGAACAGGGCCATCGGGCTGGTGCGCAGCAGTGCCTTGACGAGCCAGAACCGCAGGTACGCCGGGCCCCACACGGGGAACTCCCGCGGCTTCCACCGACCGATCAGCAGCCACTTGGCGGCGACCGGCAGGGTGCACAGGGCGAGGAAGGCGAGCGCTCCGAAGACGGTCGAACGCAGATAGATCCCGACCGTCCCGGAGGCGTCCGCCACCCACTCGTACCCGTGTACGTATCCGGAGGTGGCGAGCAGGCAGTATCCGGCGAAGAGGAGCAACTGCAGCACACCGCACAGGACATAGCGGACCGTGCTGCCCGGGGGCACGGTCTCGGCGGGCTCGGGCGGGGCGTCCGGCGCCGGTGCCCGGGTCAGCGCGGCGGCGAGGCCGCGGATCGTCGGGTGGCCGTAGACGTCCCGGATGGACACCGACGGCAGATCGGGGTGTTTCCTGACGCGGGCACAGAAATGCGCCATCGTCAGTGAGTTGGCACCGAGGTCGTCGAAGAAATGGCTTTCTGCGGGCACGTGTTCGATGTGTACGACGCCGGCCAGAACTTCGGCGAGGAGTCGCTCGACGGCGGTGTACGATTCCGCCGCGTCCGGCTCGGCCCCCTGGACCTCGCCCGGTATTTCCACCACGGGTCGTGGCGCTGGCAATGTCATTGAATTTCTCCGCGACAGGTATTGCGATGGAAGGCGCCCGGGGGTGAACGGGACGGCGCGCGGAATGACAGAAGAAGGGGGGAGGGTGACGGGAACGGAAAATGGTGACGTGTGTGGCGGAATGGATCAGGCCTGGTCGGAGCCCGGACTGATTCCCCGGTGTGCGCTGGGCCGGCACCTGTTCCGGAGGGGCGCAGCGGAATGCAATCCGGATTCTTTCGGTACCTTCGTGAACCGGTCAAGGGAGGTCGGGTAATTGACTCTTTCCCGCCCCTTTCGCGATCTCGTCCGGCCTGTCGGACCTGAGTCTCTGTGCCGCTCCAGCGGGGAACTTTCCAAAAGGACGGCACAAACACGCTCGCGCGCTCCGCTTGCGGCTCCTCGATGATTCGGCCAGCACGTTCATGACAGAAAAGGCGATTCGGAATCACCTTTGGTTTCTGCTGGGTTTCCCTTTGTTTGCTGCCCCGTGACGCGACCGGAGGGGACCGTGCGTCGCAGGCGGACCCTGTCGCGGCAGGCGGCCCCGGGAGGTGAGGGCGGCACGCGCAGGCGGATACCTTTAGGGCGTGCAGCCAGCAAGTCAGTCACCCCCACCGTCCGAGAGCCCCCATGGGCGTCTCCACCGTGCTCGCGCCCTCTACCGGGACGTCTCCAAGCGCAGGACCGCCTGGCTGCTCCTGAAGGACACCGTCAACTCCTGCATCGAGTACCGCATCCTGGGCCTCGCGGCCGAGGCGGCCTTCTTCACGCTGCTCTCCGTGCCGCCGCTGCTGCTCAGCATGATCGGCCTGCTCGGCTACGTCGACGACTGGACCGGCGCCGACACCATCGCCAGCCTGGAGCTCAACATCCTGGAGGCGTCGCGCACCGTCCTGTCCGAGAAGGGCGTCGCGCAGATCGCGCAGCCCATCCTGGACGACGTGATGAGGGGCGGTCGCCCCGACGTCATCTCGATAGGATTCCTGTTCGCGCTGTGGTCCGGCTCCCGCGCGGTGAACGTCTTCATCGACACCATCACCGTCATGTACGGCCTCGACGGGGTCCGCGGCATCGTCAAGACCCGCCTCATGGCGTTCCTGCTGTTCATCGTGGCCCTGCTGATCGGCTCGATCGCCCTGCCGCTGATGGTCGCCGGGCCCGACGCCGTGGTCCGGATCGTCCCCTGGTCGGCGACCGTGGTCCAGGTCCTCTACTGGCCCGTCGTGATCGTCCTGTCCATCGTCTTCCTGACGACGCTCTACCACGTCTCGGTGCCGGTCCGCTCCCCCTGGGTCGAGGACGTCCCCGGCGCCCTGGTGGCCCTCGCCATGTGGGTGCTGGGCAGTTTCCTGCTCCGCATCTACCTGACGAACACGGTCGAGGGCGCGACGATCTACGGCTCCCTGGCGGCCGCCGTAGCCGTCCTGCTCTGGATCGGCGTGGGCGCCTTCGCCGTCCTCGTCGGCGCCGCCGTCAACGCCGCGATCGACCGTGTCTGGCCCGCCGCCGCCACGGCCGCCGCCCGCGCCGCCAACGAGCGCCTGCGCGAGGAGCAGGCCGCCGAGTACGTCGCCCGCGCCGCGGCCGCCCGCTCCCACGACCCGGAGGACCCCGACATGCCCTCCGAGTTCCCCGAACGCTGGTCCCGCTTCCTCCCGCCCGAGGACGTCACGTCGAGGCTGCGGTCGCCGGTGAAGAAGGGCGAGGAGTAAGGAGCCCTGGGGGAGGAGTAAGGAGCCCTGGGGGAGGAGTGAGGAGCGCTGGGGGCGTGCGCCGGGGCAGTCCCCGGGGTGTGCGGCGCGGTGGCCCCGGGGTGCTCACCACCTGGCCACCGCGGGTCTCGCGGGGGCGGGGTGCGGTGGCTCTCCGGTCGTCGGTCAGCCGCGCGTTGTGCGAGGGACGCCGGGGAGCGGCCGTCCGCCGACAGCGGGTCCCCTGAGAGGCGCGGGGAACCGCGGCACCGGCCACGAACGGCCCCGCGGCCCGCCGAACGCCGGTACGCCGAGGGTGCTGACGCCTTCCGGGTCCTCGGTGAACGCCGGTACGCCGAGGGTGCTGACGCCTTCCGGGTCCTCGGTGAACGCCGGTACGCCGAGGGTGCTGACGCCTTCCGGG
>NZ_JAVRFJ010000046.1:0-90362 GCF_031845845.1 Streptomyces gottesmaniae | reverse complement strand
CATCCCCGGAGGCCGCGCCCCCGGCCCCCTGTCCCGCCCCGGCCGCTTCCGCGAACAGGAGGCGGCGGAGCTGGGGCGGCGGGGGTGGGTGGGGTAGGGGGAGCCGGGGGTCAAGGGGGCGGGCTCAGGGGACGGGCTGGCCCGGGGCCGCCGACGCACGTCCCGCTTCCGGTGACGCGCGAGCAGCCCGATGGGCGCCGCTGCGGTCGTATAAGTGCAGGTCAGCGGACGGTTGCGTATAAGGAAAACATAAGAGTTGAGCCTCATCGACTCAGCTCTGTTGACCCAACGGTGGGCGTCATGCACACTTGAGTCCGTTCCACTCAAGTCATTGTTGGAGGAATTGAAATGGCACGTGCGGTCGGCATCGACCTGGGCACGACTAACTCCGTCGTCAGCGTTCTTGAAGGCGGCGAGCCCACCGTCATCACCAACGCAGAGGGCGCCAGGACCACGCCGTCCGTCGTCGCCTTCGCCAAGAACGGTGAGGTGCTCGTCGGCGAGGTAGCCAAGCGCCAGGCGGTCACGAACGTGGACCGGACCATCCGGTCCGTCAAGCGTCACATGGGCACGGACTGGAAGATCGAGCTCGACGGGAAGCACTTCAACCCGCAGCAGATGAGCGCCTTCATCCTGCAGAAGCTGAAGCGCGACGCCGAGGCCTACCTGGGCGAGAAGGTCGCGGACGCGGTCATCACCGTCCCGGCGTACTTCAACGACTCCGAGCGTCAGGCGACCAAGGAGGCCGGTGAGATCGCGGGCCTGAACGTCCTGCGCATCGTCAACGAGCCCACCGCCGCCGCCCTCGCCTACGGCCTCGACAAGGACGACCAGACGATCCTGGTCTTCGACCTCGGTGGCGGCACCTTCGACGTGTCGCTCCTGGAGATCGGTGACGGCGTCGTCGAGGTGAAGGCCACCAACGGTGACAACCACCTCGGTGGTGACGACTGGGACCAGCGCGTCGTCGACTACCTGGTGCAGCAGTTCCGCGCCGGCCACGGTGTGGACCTCGCCAAGGACAAGATGGCGCTGCAGCGTCTGCGCGAGGCCGCCGAGAAGGCGAAGATCGAGCTGTCCTCCTCCACGGAGACCTCGATCAACCTGCCCTACATCACCGCCTCCGCCGAGGGTCCGCTGCACCTGGACGAGAAGCTCACCCGCGCCCAGTTCCAGCAGCTGACGGCCGACCTGCTGGAGCGCTGCAAGACGCCGTTCCACAACGTCATCAAGGACGCCGGGATCGCCCTCTCCGAGATCGACCACGTCGTTCTCGTCGGTGGTTCGACGCGTATGCCGGCCGTCGCCGAGCTGGTCAAGGAACTGACCGGTGGCAAGGAGGCCAACAAGGGGGTCAACCCCGACGAGGTCGTCGCCATCGGTGCCTCCCTCCAGGCCGGTGTCCTGAAGGGCGAGGTCAAGGACGTCCTGCTCCTCGACGTCACCCCGCTGTCCCTCGGTATCGAGACCAAGGGCGGCATCATGACCAAGCTCATCGAGCGGAACACGACGATCCCGACCAAGCGGTCCGAGATCTTCACCACCGCCGAGGACAACCAGCCGTCCGTGCAGATCCAGGTCTACCAGGGCGAGCGCGAGATCGCGGCGTACAACAAGAAGCTCGGGATGTTCGAGCTCACCGGTCTGCCGCCGGCGCCCCGTGGCGTCCCGCAGATCGAGGTGTCCTTCGACATCGACGCCAACGGCATCATGCACGTGACCGCGAAGGACCTGGGCACGGGCAAGGAGCAGAAGATGACCGTCACCGGCGGCTCCTCGCTGCCGAAGGACGAGGTCGACCGGATGCGTCAGGAGGCCGAGCAGTACGCGGAGGAGGACCACCGCCGCCGCGAGGCCGCCGAGACCCGCAACCAGGGCGAGCAGCTCGTCTACCAGACCGAGAAGTTCCTCAAGGACAACGAGGACAAGGTCCCCGGTGACATCAAGACCGAGGTCGAGGCGTCCGTCGCCGAGCTGAAGGAAGTGCTCAAGGGCGAGGACACCGCCGAGATCCGCACGGCCACCGAGAAGGTCGCGGCCGTCTCGCAGAAGCTCGGCCAGGCCCTCTACGCCGACGCCCAGGCCGCGCAGGCCGCGGGCGGCGAGGCCGGCGCCGGCGCCGGTGACGCCAAGGCCGACGATGACGTCGTCGACGCCGAGATCGTCGACGAGGACCGTAAGGACGGTGCCGCGTGACGGAGGAGACCCCGGGCTTCGACGAGCAGCAGCCGCAGTCGGCTCAGCCGCAGCAGCCTGATGTCCCCTCCGGCTCCGAGGACGCCGAGTCGAAGGCCGCCCCCCAGGAGGGGGCGGCCCCGGCCGGGGACGCGGCAGCGACGGCCCAGGTGGCCGGTCTGACGGCGCAGCTGGACCAGGTGCGTACGGCGCTCGGTGAGCGCACGGCGGACCTCCAGCGCCTCCAGGCCGAGTACCAGAACTACCGTCGCCGGGTCGAGCGCGACCGGATCACGGTCAAGGAGATCGCCATCGCGAACCTCCTGACCGAACTCCTGCCCGTGCTCGACGACATCGGCCGGGCGCGCGAGCACGGCGAACTCGTCGGCGGCTTCAAGTCCGTCGCCGAGTCCCTCGAGACCGTCGCCGCGAAGATGGGCCTGCAGCAGTTCGGCAAGGAGGGCGAGCCCTTCGACCCGACGATCCACGAGGCCCTGATGCACAGCTACGCGCCCGACGTCACCGAGACGACGTGCGTGGCGATTCTCCAGCCGGGGTATCGCATCGGCGAGCGCACCATCCGCCCCGCGCGGGTGGCCGTGGCCGAGCCCCAGCCGGGGGCGCAGCCCGCCAAGGCCGAGGGCTCCGAGGAGCAGGCGGCGGCGGCCGACGACAAGGAGAGCGGTGGCCCGGACGAGGGCTGACGCCGACGGCGTCGTACACGGCGAGGTGCGCGGCGGCGTGCACGGTGAGCGGAAGGAGGGACGTCGCGGATGAGTACCAAGGACTTCATCGAGAAGGACTACTACAAGGTCCTCGGCGTCCCCAAGGACGCCACCGAGGCCGAGATCAAGAAGGCGTACCGCAAGCTCGCCCGCGAGTACCACCCGGACGCCAACAAGGGGAACACCAAGGCCGAGGAGCGCTTCAAGGAGATCTCCGAGGCCAACGACATCCTCGGTGACCCCAAGAAGCGCAAGGAGTACGACGAGGCCCGCGCCCTCTTCGGCAACGGCGGCTTCCGCCCCGGCCCCGGCGCCGGCGGCGGCTCGTTCAACTTCGACCTGGGCGACCTCTTCGGCGGCGGCGCTCAGGGCGGTGGCCAGGCGGGCGGCTTCGGCGGGGGCATCGGCGATGTCTTCGGCGGCCTGTTCAACCGGGGCAGCTCCGGCACCACGCGGGTGCAGCCCCGGCGCGGCCAGGACATCGAGTCCGAGGTCACGCTGAGCTTCACCGAGGCCATCGAGGGCGCGACCGTACCGCTCAGGATGTCCTCGCAGTCGCCCTGTAAAGCCTGTTCGGGCACCGGCGACGCCAACGGCACACCCCGGGTGTGCCCGACGTGCGTCGGCACCGGCCAGGTCGCGCGGGGCTCCGGCGGCGGCTTCTCCCTGACGGACCCCTGCCCGGACTGCAAGGGCCGCGGTCTGATCGCCGAGCACCCCTGCGACATCTGCAAGGGCTCCGGCCGCGCCAAGTCCTCCCGCACCATGCAGGTCCGGATCCCGGCGGGCGTCTCCGACGGCCAGCGGATCCGGCTGCGCGGCAAGGGCGCCCCCGGCGAACGGGGCGGCCCGGCGGGCGACCTGTACGTCGTCGTGCACGTCGACCCGCACCCGGTGTTCGGCCGCAAGGACGACAACCTCACGGTGACCGTCCCGGTGACGTACCCCGAGGCGGCGCTCGGCGGAGAGGTCCGGGTCCCGACCCTGGGCGGACCGCCGGTCACCCTGAAACTGCCTCCGGGCACCCCCAACGGCCGTACGATGCGGGCCCGGGGCAAGGGCGCCTTCCGCAAGGACGGCACCCGCGGGGACCTGTTGATCACCGTCGAGGTGAGTGTCCCGAAGGACCTGTCGGGGAAGGCTCGTGACGCGCTGGAGGCGTATCGCGAGGCGACCGCGGGTGAGGACCCGCGAGCGGAGCTGTTCCAGGCCGCGAAGGGAGCATGAATGTGATGGACGGCCGCCGTAGGAACCCTTATGAGCTGACGGAAGAGACACCGGTGTACGTCATCTCGGTGGCCGCCCAGCTCTCCGGTCTGCACCCGCAGACCCTGCGCCAGTACGACCGTCTCGGCCTGGTCTCCCCGGACCGCACCGCCGGGCGCGGACGTCGCTACTCGGCCCGTGACATCGAACTGCTGCGCACCGTCCAGCAGTTGTCGCAGGACGAGGGCATCAACCTGGCCGGCATCAAGCGCATCATCGAACTGGAGAACCAGGTCGCCGCGCTCCAGTCGCGGGTGGCCGAGATGGAGGCGGCCCTCGACGGTGCCGCCGCGGCCATGCGCCAGCGCGAGGCCGCCGTCCACGCGTCGTACCGGCGCGACCTGGTGCCGTACCAGGAAGTGCAGCAGAGTAGCGCGTTGGTGGTGTGGCGGCCGAAGGGGCGCCAGGCAGCCGACTGACGGTTCGTCAAGTGTGGGCAGGGGCCCGGAGGTTCAGGTGAACTTCCGGGCCCCTGCTGTGCCCCGGCCCGATGTCGCACGACGTATGTCTGGGTGGGATCGCTGGGGGCCTCGGGTCCGTGGAGCGTGCGAGGGGACCTCGCGTGCTCAGGGGGCCAGGGCCACCCAGGCGTCGCCGGGGGCCGATTCGGTGCCGTCGGCGTGGAGGGCGGTCACCCAGTAGAAGTGGGTGGCGCCGGCGGCGGCCGTGGTGTCGGTGTACGACGTGCCGGTGACCGGGTCGGCGGTCAGGGGCTCGTAGGCGGCGGTGGCCGGGTTCCACCGGTACACCCGGTAGCCGGTGATGTCCGTCCCGTTGTACGAGCTGGACAGCTCCCAGGTGAGATCGACCGCGGCCGCGCCGTCGGCGGCCCGTGCGTTCACACCGACCAGCCAGTCCGCAGGGGTCTCCACGGTGGGCCGCAGGTCGAGCTCGGTGACGGTCGTGGACACCATCTTGTCGGCCGACGTGTAATTGGAGTTGCCCGAGGTGTCCACCGCGTCCACGAAGTACGTGTGGTGCTCGCCGTCCTGGAGGTTCGCCGAGTCGACGAGCCGGCTGGTGCCCGCCTTGACCGTGCCCACATGCGTGTACCCGGTCCCGTCGTCCACCGTGCTGAGCCGGAACACGTTGTACTCGGCGAGGTCGGCGACCGGGCTGTCGTCCCAGTCCAGGACCGTGCCGTACTCGGTGGCGGTGGCCGTGAACCCGGTGACGAGCGGCGGGGCGGTGCCGTCGCCGTAGCCGTGGGAGATGGTCTGCGAGGGGGCCGACTCCCGGCCGAGCGCGTCGACGGTCGTCACCCAGTACACGTAGAACCCGTCGTCGGGGCTCGGCACGACCGTGGTGTCGGTGCAGGTGTAGCTGTACTTGGTGCCGTAGGCGGTGTCGGCGAGCTTCGGTGCGCAGGGCACCACCTGGGAGTCGACGACGTCGAAGGTCCCGGTCGCCTCGTCGAAGCGGCGCTCCTCGCGGTGGACCCGGAACTCGCTCGGCGCGTACGGCGACACGTCCCAGCGCAGATCGACGCCGCCGCCGTCCTCGGGCCGGTTCTCCGTCTTCCAGAGGTACGGCACCGCGAGCGGCCTGGCGATCGACACCACCGACGAGTACGCGGTATTGCCCGCCGCGTCCGACACCGCGACCTTGTAGTACGAGGTCTCCCCGTACGGGGCGGTGGCATCGGTCGCCGAGTTGCCCCAGGGGCCCTTGACCTCCTCGAACGGCCCGTCGGGCGAGGCTGCCCTCAGCAGCCGGTTCGTCTCGGCCCCCTCGGACATCCACCAGAGGGACACCCCGTCGAGGGAGGACTCACCGCTGACCTTCAGATCCCGGACGGTCGGCGGGATCCGGTCCACCGTGGTGACCAGTTGACCGGCCGTGCCCGCCGACCTGTTGCCCGCCTTGTCGTAGGCGCGGACCTCGTAGTAGTACGCCGCGCCCGACTTCGGCAGCCCGGTGTCGGTGTACGAGGTGGAGGTGGTCGTCGCGAGCGGCGTGCTGCCGAACGAAGCGCCCTTGAGTCGCCGGTAGACCTTGTACCCGGCGAGGTCCATCTCCTTGTTCTTCGCCCAGGTCAGCTTGGCCTGGCCCGTCTCCGAGTCGTACGACACCGAAGCCCCGGCCGGGACAAGGGGCTTGACCGTGTCGACGGTGGCGGAGGTGCGGGGGGTGTACGTGAACTTGACCTTGGCGGAGCCGGTCCAGTTGACGTAGTCGACGCGGAGGGTGTGCTTGCCGGAGGGGATGGTGAGGTTGAGCGTCTTGGAGACGGTCGTCGAGCCGTTCTTCCAGAGGTTGATCTTGCGGGCGTCGGTCGTGCCCGGGTCCAGATGGACGCGGATCCCGTCCAGGCCGGAGACGGAGAGCGTGAACGGGCCGCCGGACCCGAAGTCCCGGGTGACGGTCCAGCGGACGCCGAAGTTGTTGGACGGCAGCCCGGTGGCGGGCGCGCCGGTCCCCCAGTTCTGGTCGATCGCGCTGTCGCAGTCCGTCTTCTTCGGGGTGCCGGAGAAGGTGGTGTTCGCGAAGAACTGTCGCTTGAAGACGGGGGAGGTGCAGGTCACGGCTGCGGACGCGGGGGCGGCGGTCGCGGCGAGCAGTCCACCAGCGGTGGCGAGCACGACGGCGGTCGCGCCGGCCGTACGTCTGACTGGGGTTTTCGGGATCACTTGGGTCCTTGGTCCTTCTGCGCCGGTGCCTGTGTGGGACGCCTGGTGCCTGATCGTCAGCGGTCAGGGACACTACCGCCGACGATCAGACAGCTGAGGTGGGGGATTGGTTGTACGGGGCCCGTGGGGCGTGTGTGCCGGACGAGGTCAAAGGCCCCGGGTGCCCAGGTATCGGCCGCCTGTTCGTAGGGAGCGCGCGTTACGCGTCCGGTGAGCCGACCGGTTCCGTCAGGGTGACGTACGAGAACTCCTCGCCGGTGTCGAAGCGGGAGTTGCGATGGATGTCCACGGCGACGACCGCCCAGCGGACGGTCTCGCCGCGAGAGCCATACAACTCCTGGACATAACTCAGGGGTTCATCGGGGTCCGTCGATCCCTCGTCCACGGAGTTCCACAGCTCGTACTGCCAGGTGCCGTCGACGAGTTGGCCCCGGTAGACGTCATAGTGGTCCACCTCGTCCGCCTCGGGGTTGCTTCGCCATGTCAGCTCGACATCCTGACCGACGATGGCCCCGGTCAGGCCGGTGACGGCCGCCGGGCCGAGGCCGGCCGTGGGAGCCACGGCCGTTGCCGACGCCGAGGCGGCGGACTCGTTCTCGGCGAAGTCGACCGCGGTCACCGTGTAGGTGTACGCAAGGCCGTGTCGAACGCCGGAGTCCATGAACGACGTCTGCGTGGAACGCACCGTGTCCACGAGCCTGTTGCCGCGGTAGATCCGGTAGTGCGACAGATCCTGGGCGATCGGAGTCCTCGGAGCCTGCCAGGTCAACCCGATGCCGGCCGCCGGTTGCGGTGTCGCGGTCAGACCGGTGGGCGCGGAGGGGGCGTGATCACCCCGCGAGACGGGGGTGCCCGCCGACTTCGCCGACTTGTTGCCTGCCTCGTCGACCGCGGTGACCCAGTAGCTGTAGTCGAGGTTCTCCTTCACCGTGGTGTCGAGCCAGGAGGTGGACGTCACCTTCGCCACCTGGACCACGGGGTTGTCGCCGCCGTCGTCGTCCCAGCGCCGGTGGACGAGGTGGTACGCCGCGCCCGGCACGGCGTTCCAGGCCAGCGTGACCCCCGGCTGCCCATCGGTCGCCTTGACATGGGAGGGAACGGGGGGTGGGGTCCGGTCGACCGTCGTGACCGACCGGTCCGCGCTGCCGACCGACTCGTTGCCGGCCTTGTCGTACGCGCGGATCTCGTACACGTACGTCTCACCGGTCTTCGCCAGAGCGGCGTCGGTGTACGCGGCGGAGCCGGCTGCCGTATCGGTCAGCCTCTTCCAGCCGTCACTGGTTGCGGGGCGACGAAGAACCCGGTAGCCGGCTAGGTCCATCTCCTTGTTCTTCGCCCAGGTCAGCTTGGCTTTGCCGGTGGTCTTGTCGTACGTCACGGTCGGGGCGGTCGGGGGGAGCGGGGCGATCTTGTCGACGGTGGCGGAGGTGCGGGGCGTGTACGTGAAGTTGACCTTGGCGGAGCCGGTCCAGTTGACGTAGTCGACACGGAGGGTGTGTGTGCCGGCGGGGATGGTGAGGTTGAGGGTCTTGGAGACGGTCGTGGTGCCGTTCTTCCAGAGGTTGATCTTGCGGGCGTCGGGTGTGTCCGGGTCGAGGTGGACGCGGATGCCGTCGAGGCCGGAGGTGGAGAGGGTGAAGGGGCCGCCGGAGCCGAAGTCGCGGGTGAGGGTCCAGCGGACGCCGAAGTTGTTGGCTGGTAGCCCGGTGGCGGGGGCGCCGGTGCCCCAGTTCTCGCTGATCTTCGCGTCGCAGTCCGTCTTCTTCGGGGTGCCGGAGAAGGTGGTGTTCGCGAAAAGCTGCCGTTTGAAGGCGGGGGAGGCGCACGTCACGGCGGCGGACGCCGTCGTGACGTGCGCGGTGAGCAGGCCGCCGGCGGCGGCGAACACGACGACGGTGGCTGCGGCCGCCGTCGAGTGTCTGACTGAGGTCATGGGGTCCTTCAGAGGGGGTGCCGATCGTCGTCGGCGGGGGACACCGCCGGCGACGATCAGACGGTTGGGGTGGGGGGAGGGTTGTACGGGGTGGAGGGGGCAGGGGGAGGGTGGTTCGCGGAGGGCGGTGGTTCGAGGCGGGGGCTGCGGCGGGAGCCGTTTTCTGCGTCACCAGTTCGAGTGAAGCGAGGGCGTTTTCGCAGGTGAGCCTGTGTGGCCACCTAGCGTGGCGGCGTTGCTTGTGCCCCGTGTACGCCCAGCCCACACTTGAGGAGGAGGTGTCACCTTGACCGCTCTTGCACATGAGAGGCCCGAGACCATGTCCGAGGCAGGGACTGAAGTCGTGAACGGACCCAGCTTGGACGAGGCCTTGTGGCAGGTGTGGAAGGCCATGGACCCACCCGAGGGCTACCGCGCTGAGATCATTGAGGGAACCATCGAGTTGTCGCCCACCGCTCGCCGTTCGCACGGCCTGATCGCCAATCGAGTGCGACGGGCCCTGGACAGGTTCCTGGACGGCGGCGAATACGCCTGCTATCAGGACATGAATGTGATCCACAACCGCAGGGCGTGGATCCCGGGCGCCTTCGTCGCTCCGGAGGACACGGAGCCGTGCCGCGACGAGGACGACATGGGCGTGACCGCCGACTCCGTGCGCCTCGTCGTCGAAGTCGTCTCCCCGGGCAAGCGGAACCAGGACCGGGACCGGGTGAAGAAGCGGCGCGAATACGCCCGCGCCGGTATTCCGGTGTACGTCATCATCGACGACTACGACGGTGAGGGCGCCGTCACGCTTTTCACCGGGCCGCGCCCGGATGCGGCCGACTGGAGCGACATCCGCCGTGTCCCCTACGGCACGGAGGTCGCCATCCCGGAAGGGCCTGCCAAGGGCTTCGTCATCGGAGAGGCGATCACGGGGGCGAAGCGGGGCTGAATTCCGGCCCGCCCCGGTGACGTCCTCGGGCGACCCCGTCAGTCGCCCACGCCGAGCCCTGGGCCGGGGCGCTCGTGGCCGGGTGGCAGTTGCTGGGGCTGCTGGGTGGTGGGGCGCGGCGCGCCGGAGGTGCCGCGTGGACGCATGCCGACTTCCCAGAGGGGGATGTCGGGCGCGGCTCGGTCGGGGGTGGGTGGGGTGGATGCCGGTCGGCCGGGGGTGGGAGCGCTCGGGGTCCGTTCGGCGGTGGGGGGTTGTTGCCGCTGCTGTGCCTCCCTCTGCTGCGGGGTGGCGCTCGCGGGGCCCCCGCCCAGTGTTTCCGTCCCCGTCTCCGCGGCCGTTTTCGTCTCCGCGGCCGATTCCGAAGCCAGGTTCGGGCGGCGCCAGCGTTCCGGGATGGTCGACCTCCGTTGTACGGCGCTCTCGTCGCCCGCCTGCGCTGCTGCCACGGCCCGTGCGCGCAGGGCGCTCTGGCGGGCGACGGGGGCGAAGCCGGGAGCGGCGTTGCCCGTCTCGGAGGGCAGACCTCGAAGGCCCATCTCGTTCAACTGCTGCTGGAGGCCCGACTCCGGGGCGAAGATCTCGCGCGGCAGCTGCCAGGAGGCCGCGCCGTCCACGTCGACCCGGTGTTCCTTGCCGTCGACGGTGAAGGTGAGGCCGTAGCCGATGTACTGGTCGTCCTTGTCGAACTGCAGGTCGCCGGAGATCTCACCGCTCCGGTCCCGGACCTCGTTCGCGAGGACCTGGAGGGCGGGCGGGAGCGGGTTGGTACGGCCGAGGCTGGCGACGTAGCCGCCGGCCCGCACCACCTTCCGCTGTATGTTCTCGCCCTCCCCTTCCTCGTAGGCGATTTGGAAGCGGGTCTCCTCGGCCTCCTCGTCCCAGTACGTCTCGATGGCGCCCAGCCGCGCCGTGATGAAGGTCAGCCGTTTCTCGTCGGGCCCGCCGTACGCCTTCTCCATCGCCGGGAACTGGACCTGGTGCCGCAGGGCCGACGGTGGAGGCGCGCCGATGACCGTGACGTGGGCGTCCGGGTTCTGCGTGAGGATGATCTCGGCGTTGGCGACTCCGGTGCCGCCGGAGCCCGCGACGACCCAGTCCTTCGTCTTCCGCGCGTCGAAGCGGTTCTCGGCGACTTCGTCGCCGAGCAGCGCCCGGCCCGGTGCCTCCTCCCGTGCCGTCTCCCACTTCCCCGTCGCGGCGAGGGCGCCGAAGCAGTTGTCGATGCGGGCCTTGCCGGGGCCGAGGCCGACGGTGAGGGCCTCCATCAGCGGTGAGGACTTCAGGACGTCGAGGACCGTACGGGCGTCCGTGCCGCCCCGTTCGGCGTCGGTCAGCCAGGTCCGCAGGTCGCCCGCGTGGGGCAGGCCCTCGTCCTCCAACTCCCCCAGCCGGTCAGCGATCAGCCGCACGGCCTCGCTGCGGCTCTCCACACCGTCCTCCCCGCGGGGCATGCCGGGGACGACCTCGGGGGTGAGACCGGTGGCGATGCTCGGCGGGCCGTCGCAGGCGACCCACAGTGGGGGCGGGGCTTCCTTGCCGTCCTCGCCCGGTCGTTGGATCTCGGCGAGGAGTTCGCCGTTACGGCCGAGCCGCAGGCGGGCGTGGCCGTTCACGACGTCGCCCCGGGTGGCGAGTTGGTCCTCCCAGATCCGTACGGCGTCGATGGGCAGACGGTGCCCGGGGTGTTCGACCGTGGAGTGCGGGTCGACTCCCATCCACTGGGCGAGGTCCCGGTCCTGATCCGCCGACTGCACGATGCCCTGGCCGGGGTCCAGGTGCCACCGGCCCGCCGCGTCGATCAGCAGCGCGTCCGGGTCCCGTCCGGTCAGGCTCGCGCCGCCACCGATCACCACGCGACGGGTGGGGAACTCCCCCTTCGCCAACTGCCCTTCGATGGCCTCCTCGGTGCGGGTGCTGACCTGGGCGCGGTGCTCGGCCCATTGCACGGAGGCTGCCTTCAACTGGTCGCGGGGGAGGGGGAGGCCGTTCTGGTCGTAGCCGGGCATGGGCATGGTGACTTCGCGGCGGCCGATGAAGGCCTCGACCTGACGCTCGGCGCGGAGGGCGGCGTCTCGGGAGGCTTGGAGGGCGGTGACGTCGGTGGGGTCAAGGTGTTCTATGGGGTGGGCGAGGGTGGCGACGAGGTGCTTGGCCTCGTAGGAGAAGTAGTTCCGTGACACATAGCGCCGTGTCTCGGCCGCTTCCGATTCGGCTTCATACGGCTGTGTCTCGGTCAGTGCGGACACCGGTCGCAAACCGCATTGGTCGATCAGAGCCGAGAGGTCGGCACGTGCCTGGGCCCGCTGTGGCGCCGGAAGTTCCGCGTCGGAGGCACGGGCGGCGAGCCAGTTCAGTTCGGCGATGCGTCCGTGATCGCGGCTCGACAACTCATGCCGGTCGCTGATGTCGGGCTCCTGGCCGAGGAGATTCTCGCGTACAGGTGCCAGGCCTTGGCTTGAGCGGTCGCGTACTGCGATGAGTTCGCCAACCTCGTGAGCGAGGACGCGGGTCAGGAATTCGTTGGGCAGACGGTCGGATATCTGCACGACGTACTGATCCGTCGTCGTATTCGTCATCGTGTTGGCGATCATTCCCGACGTCATGGGAATGGCGTCCAGCCAGAGGTCGGCCGAACCACCCTGAGTGTCCTGCAGGGTGAAGTATTCTCTGCCGTCCTCCGATATCTGTTCTTCGATCGCTTCGAATCGGTCTCCGAGCACGACGGACGTCACCGTGCGCAGTTCACGTTTCACCGTTGCGATCAGCGCCGCCTGCTGGGCTCGCAACCGTGTGTCGGTGACCGTCGTGTCCACGTGATGTTCCTCCCCCGCCTCCGCGCCGATGTATGCGCCGAACAACCCTTAGGATCATGTCATGTTGACAGCGCGCTCCTCTGCCGAAGCACATCTGTACATGGACCTGCATCGCTGTGAGTGCGGGTCGGGCGACTTCGACCGCCAACACCGGTTGGAGCTGCACGGGGACGACTTGGTCGCGGTCTACGAGGGGGCGTGCGGGCAGTGCGGCAGGATGCGGCGCTTCGCTTTCCGGATGTCAGCGGACACTCCGCCGCCCGCGCCAGCGTTCGGTGGTGCGGAGCCGTCTCAGATCATCGACCCCGGTGAATTCGCCGAGGTCGCCTTCCGGATCTCCGAGTCCGCTGGAATCCAGATCCTCAACACGCCGAAGTCGGAGCACCACAAAATGCGCGGTGCGGTGGCCTACACCGTTGCGGCATTCGAGGAGATCCCCAAGTTCATCCCGCCGGGAGAGAATGCCGTACCGGCCAGTGCCTTTGTCTCCGAAGTGGGCAAGGCCCGCTACCGGCGCGAGCCGCGGGACTTCGAGCGCGAGATCCTGGAGATGAACATCGCGAATGCCCGTGCGGTCCTGGCCAACATCGACAAGCACAGCCCCCGGCTCGGCGGCACCGACTCCGGGGAGTGACCCGCCGAACTGTTCGCTAGGCAGGGGACGCGGGCATCTCAGGAGAGGGCGGCAGTGGGTCGGTGACGAACCACCCCCGTTGGGGTACGGCGTACACCCAGCCTTCGTCGGCCAGGAGGCCGAGCCCTCGCCGCACGGTCGTCCGGGCGATCCCGTACCGCTGCACGAGTTGGGCTTCGCTGGGCAGCATCCGCCCGGGTTGCCAGTCACCGCGCTGAATCTGCGCACGGAGGATCTCGGCCAGTTGCCGGTACGGGGTCAGTGGCGCGCCGTGATCGATCTCAGCGTCAGGGTTCATGGAATCGACGCTATGCATGGGGACTGATAGGCGCTCTTTGAGATACGTCTCGTAACGAAGCGATACAAGTCGCTACAAGACGCTACGATGAGTGCAGAGAAACGCCCCGGCCGGAAGGGTGAGAGCTTCCATGCCGGGGCTGAGCCGACTGAAGTGGAGTCGACCTATGCGCAGCCTACTGGCCGCGATCCTGAGCCTTTTCCTGCCCGCTCGCGGTACGCACCGGGCGGTCGCAACGCCGCCCAGCCTCGCCTTCTCCAGCCCGCCCGTGCCCGCACACCGGCCCGCACCCCCGTGTCCGTTCCTGGGCGACGTGATCAGGGTCGATGGGTCGCCCCTCGTCCGGCCCTACGTCGTCGTCTGGGAGCGGGAGCGGGATGAACTCGATCGTCGACGCCTGCAGCGGGCACGGCGTCGGGCGGCCGTTCTGGCGACGATGGGGCAGGACTGCCCGTGGGAGGCCGCCGTATGAGCAGGCCGCGACTGCGCAGCCTCGGCGTGGACCCGGCGACCGGCAGGGAGGCCCTCGCGGACACGCGTCCCGGCGGTCTACTCGAAGCGCTCGCCGATACACACGCACTGAAGGCCGCCGCCGTGCTGGTGACGGTCGTGGGTGCCGTGCTGGAGGTGGGGAAGGCGTCGGACGCCGAGCTTGCCGCCTTCGTGCCGGTGCTGTACGCGGCGCTCGAAGAATGCGTCGGCATCATGGCCGTGGGGAGGGAGTGACGGGGGAAGCTTGCCCGGCCGGGGAGCTGTAGCGGCGGTGGGTGGTCAGGGTCCTCCTGGGCGCCCACCGCTCAACCGCTCGCCGTGCTCGTTCCGCGTTCATTCGTTGCGGCTGATGAAGCGTCGTAGGTCGGCGCGGGGGTCGACCTGGTGTGCTTCCTCTCGGCGGGTGTTGAGGTGTTCCGCTGTGCGGATGCCGGAGAGGAGCATGTCGCGCATCTGGGAGACCGCCTCCTCCTTCGCCCTGGCGATTCGGGCGCGGCCTTCCGCGGAGTCATCGGCCGTCGCGAGCGTCTCGGCCAGTCGGCGTTCCCAGGTCTCGACTGCCTCCCAGGCGTACATCTCCATGTGTCCGGAGCCGGAGTGCTGCAGAGCGACCAGTTGCCACCCCTGGTCCTGTCTGTCCTTTGACAGGGAGGACGCGGCGGAGACCCAGCCGACGGCCAGTTCCGCCGCTCGCTGGGCCAGTTCGGGATCCGTCTGGAATCCGCCGGAGCCCGGGTCCGCAGTGATCAACGTCGAGGTTTTCGCCGACATCTACGGCCGACACTCCGTCAACCTGAAGCTGCACGACCCCGCGCGTATCGTCCTGGACGACAGCGACGCCGAGGTGGAGAAGGTCGTCGACGTCACCCGCAGGGGAACGGCTCCAGGGGCCCGGCGAATCTTCGGCGATCCTGACCCGGCGGACAAGCCGGACATGACCTGGCAGGACGTGGCCACCCAACTGAGAGCGGTCTCGACCTGGGACTGGGACGTGATTTTCGGCGCCCACCAGTGGAACCGGGCATTCGCCTCGCTCGACGAACTGGAGGGCTGGGCGCGGAGACTCGGCTGGACCGTGTCCGGCGTCGACACAACACAGTGCGTCTCCGTCACCACAGGGGAAGGCCTCTCGCTGTGGTTGCCCCCGGTGCTCCGCTACCCCGCTCGTGTGAACTGGCTGGAGGCAAAGCTCTGGAGGATCAGCTCCAGGCCCTCGTCCCGTCACCACAGGAACGTGCTCGACCCCGCCGACACCCTGTGGACGGACTGCATGGCGGCCGCCACCGAGATCCTGGGCGAACCCGGGTACTGCGGTTCCCCCCGCGGATCGGGGTATCCGAAGGAGTGGAAGAGCCGGAGCCAGGGCCTGCCCTTCCCTATCGACACCCGCTGGGTGGCGATATGGCCCTCGGCGGGCGAGCCCGCTCCCGCCATCGGGCTCTTCATGCAGGGCGGATTCCTGGAGCGGAGCTACGAGGGCGAAGCCGCGCAGCTCGACCTGCGCATCTGGCGCCCGGCCACACCCCGCGTCATCTGACCGCTGCGCCGAGATGTCGTACGGATCAGATCTCGGGTGGGCGGCATTCGATGTTGATCGAAGCGTGTCGCAGTTCGCCTGGGTCGAGTGCGGGGCCCAGGTCCACTTCCAGCACGGTGACGCGGTCCTCGGGATGGCGCTCCCGCCAGATCGTCATCCGGTAGGGGCTCATGTCCTCCAGCCGGAGATCGCGAGGCATGAGCCAGTGGTGCTCGTGCCAGGGCTCGGGGAAGTCGGGGTCGTCCCAGGCGCCCGAGAACTCCGGCTCACCGAGGATCGGCCGGAGGGCCGCTTCGAAGGCGCTCCACGCGTCGGCCGCCCGGTCGAGGACGGCGTCGTTCTCGGAGGTGTTGTCGGCGCTCAGCGCCCAAGGTGTCCAGCTGACGAGCTTCACCGGCGCCCAACCACGCTCCGCGACGGGGTAGAGACACATGCCCTGGCCGGTGGAACCGGTGACATCCAGAACCCACTCGGCGGACTGCGGCTTCCAGCCGAACTGGGTGCACCAGTCCTCCAGCGGGCGGCCCGGAGCGGGCGGTCCTGCCCAGACCGTGGGCCAGTGCACACGGTCGAGTGCCCGGAGATCTGCGGCCAGTTGGGCGGGAGTCCGATTACCTCGCGCGGTCGCCACTACCTGTCACCTTTCGCGTAAACCTTCGCGAAGATTCTCGAAGTCTGTGTCAACGGTGATCCTCTGCGCGGTGGCAGTGCAGTTCGATCCGCGTGTTCGCGCGATAAGGCCGTTCCTCGGAGCCCATGTCGAGCAACACGGTGAGTTCGATCAGCGGTGATCCCAGGCCGTCCAGGTGCCACAGCGCCAGGCGTTGCGGCCTTGGTGTGCCGCTTCGGGGATGGTGCTGTGGAACCACGGGGAAGTCGAGGGAGTTCCCCGCGCCCTGCCCCTGGGCGGTTCCCAACTCTGCGGTGATGGCATCCGCGTAGGCCCGCGCACGCTCGAAGGCCAGCTCGCGCAGACGTGGGTTCTCGTCGAGAGCCTCTCCGCGGACCGCCCATATGGTCGAGCTGATGGAGGTGATCGGCTGCCTGCCGGTTCCTCGGCGGAGGAAACGGAAGCGTCCCCCGGGTGCCGTACGCACGTACTGCCGGTTGTTGTGCTGCCAGAGGGGCTCCCAACTGAGGCCGCCGTACCACTGCTTCAGGCCCTCCTCGTCCTCCGGCATCGCGGACCAGCGGCCGGGCCAGCCGCTGATCTTGAGCGCGAGCAATTCGTCGAGCACCTGCCGCGGGGTGCGGCCGGCGATCAGGTGGGCCATGAGGTGTACCTCGTCCTTCGGCGCCTGGTTCCCATCCGACCTACTGACCGGGCCAGTTCGGCGGCGGTCCCTGTGTCCAGCCGCTCGGCGGCTGGGGCGGCTGGACCGGAGGCATCCACTGGGCCTGGGTGGCAGCCGGAGCGTACGGCTGCTGAGGTGCCCCGGTGTACGGCTGTGGGGCCGCCACGGGGGTCTGTACGGGGGCATACGGCTGCTGCGGAGCGACATACGCCTGGTCGGCGGTGATGGCGGGAGCGGGGATGTACTGCGGCGGTGTGTCGAAGCGGGGCAGCGGCTGCGTGCTCACCCGGTCCAGGAGGACGACGTTGGGGTTGCAGTCGCCGGCGTGCACCTGGACGGCGCCGCCGGGCTGCCGTTCCACCACCAGCAGGTTGAACTCGGCGAGCGACTGGAGCTGCGTGGGTTCGAGGGCGTACTCGTAGACGCGCTGCCGCCCGGTCGCCAGGCTCGTGCTGTCGCTGTCACCGGTCGTACGGGTGGTGGACTCGTTCGTGGTGTGGGTGACGCTCGTGGAGGTGCCGGTCGTCTCGCTGTAGCTGCCGCCGGAGTTGGTGGAGTCCGACGTCGAGAGCGGGTTGAACCAGCCCTGGTAGGTCGTGGAACTGCTGCTGCCCCAGTTCCGGCCGTACGTCTCCGAGTGGCTGGTGGTGGTGCCGCGGCTGACGGAGGAGCCGATCGTCTTGGCGACGGAGGTGTTGACGGTCCGGCCCTCGGTGTCCGTCAGCGAGTGCAGGACGAAGGAGTGGTGGCGGCCCAGGAAGTCGGCGGCGACCGTGGCTTCCTGGTGGTTGCCGAGCCGCATGAAGGCGACCGTTCCGCCGCCGATGAGCTCCTCGCCGGCATCCCGCAGATGCGAGTGCACGAACGTGAGTTGGGCGCCCCGGCGTTCACACACCTGGGCCAGTTGTTCGAGGTGACGACGCTGGAGGCCCTGCTCGCCGAGCATCACCACGACGCACGGGGCCTCCTCCTGGAACGAGGAGAGCCGCCGCATCACGCTCTGCAGGGCGAGGTCGGCCAGCAGTTCCGCGCTCGCCGAACCCGCGCCGAAGTCCAGCGCGACGCACGTCAGATAGCCGGGCCCACGCTCCTCACGGGCCGTTCCCAGCTGCTCCAGCGGGTGCACGAAGGACGCCAGCCGGATGAGGCTGTCCCGCATCTGGTCCTTGTTCTTGTCGCTGAACAGATCGTCCGCGATGCGGTTGCGCTCCTCCCTGCTCAGCGCCTTGGCGTCATCGGTCTCACCCACCAGGACGCGCAGCCCGGCACCGAGCCGTGCCAGGGACACGTCCTCGTCCAGCGCGCCGCACAGTTGGGTGAGGATCCGGGTGTAGACGGCACGATCGGCCCGGGCCGACTCGGGGCTGTCCCCGTGGATGGCCTCGACCAGGGCCTGCACCAGTTCGTGCGGCGCGAGCCCGCTCACGATGCCGCTCTCCGCCATACGGCTGGGCAGCAGCTGCACGTCCACGGGCACGCCGCCCGCCTCGGCGAGCACGGACAGCTCACGGCACACCAGGGCCTGGGTCAGGTCCAGCACGATCAGCGGCCGCTGGGGCAGCGTCGAAGCGCCGAAGACCGTGAGGAAGCCCTCGCGACCGCGCTGGCTGCCGCCGAAGACGTCCAGCCGCCGGGTGCCCGCTCCGAAGGGCAGCGCGCCCCAGGCGTCCAGGCCGGCGATCCACTGCGTCTGCTGGGCCTCGTGGAGTGTCCAGCGTTGGTGCCACGACTGCCAGTCCTGCTGGAAACGTTCCTCCAGCGCCTTCGTCTGGGCGGTGCGGGCACGGGTGGCGGCGGTGTACCGCAACGAGGCGTAGAGGGCGCGCACCACCAGGATGCCGACGATGACACCGCCGATGGTGAGCATCACCGTGAAGAGCAGGCTCATCAGGTAGAACACCACGGCGACGACGATGCCGATCCGCAGCGCGGAGCTGATGCGGTCCTTGCGGTCCAGCCTGGCGGCCTGCACACGGTTCTCGTAGCTGCCGTCCAGCTCCGTGCGCTGCGGCTCGGCTTCGACGAACGGCTGACGGAGCGACTCGGGGTCGCGGTAGGTCCAACCGACGCGCTGGCCGGCGTCGAAAAGTCTTTGATACGGGCCGAGCTGCCCGGCCTCGGTGTTCTCGATCGTCATGGGAGGGCTCCAGGCCGGTCAGGCGACGAAGGTCTCGATCGCGCGTATGCGCTTGTGCAGCGGCGGATGTGTGGACATGAGGCGCGCCATCGTTCGCTGCTTGCGGCGGTCGTCGTCGGCTCCCGCCGCGTGCCACGCGGTGAACACGGAGACCAGGAGCGGACCGTAGCCGATCAGGCCCGCGAACCGGTCGGCCCGCAGCTCACCCTGGCGCCCGGACCAGGCGAGCAGGAACGGTACGGCGTAGAGGGCCAACGCGGCCGGAAAGGTGAAGAGCAGGGCGATGGCCAGTACGCCGAGGAACAGCACGAAGAGCCCCGCGAGCACCTCGGAGATCGCCGCGAGGACGCGGATCACGAGTCGCAGAGCGCTCATGACGAGCCGGGCGGGCACGGCGTACCAGTGGCCGAGCAGCCCGGCCCACGCGTGGCCGCCGACATGATGGCCCAGCTCGTGGGCGAGTACGGCGGCCAGTTGCTGGGGCGGGAGGCTGCGCATGGCGCCGCGCGTGACCCCGACGATGTGGCCCGCGGCGGCGGAGGCGTTCAGCTCGTCGGTGTCCTCCATCCACAGGTCGTACTTGGACCCGTCGACGCCGGCCCGTTGGGTGACCTCGTACCAGATCGGCTGGAGCACGGCGAGCTCGCTGCCCAGGGGTTCACGCATCTTGAAGTACAGCCTCGCCAGGCCGCGTTCGGTCGGCCGGTTGAACACCAGGGCACCCGATGCGAGCCACGCGACGACGAACGCCACGTCCACACCGCTCGGCATGGACAGCGAGATCAGGAACATCACCAGCAGGCTGCCCAGGAAGAGGGGGATGTTGAGCAGCAGGGTGGTCACGGAGGAGGAGTCGGCTCCGCGGCGAACCTCGGGGGTGCCCACCGGAGCGTGGGCATCGGGGAACTCGGCACCGGGGGTGGTGGAGACGGGGGCGGGCACAGGTGGTGGTGGCGGTGCGAAGTGCGCGGGCTGGGGCGTCTGCGGAAGCGGTGCCTGCGGAGCCGCGTACAGCGGGTGGTGGGGTGCCTGGGGTGCCTGGGGTGACATCTGCGGGGTGCTGTACGGCTGTTGAGGCGCTTGATGGGGCGCTTGATGGGGCGCTGGATAGGGCTGTTGGGGCTGCGGGTGCGGGTGCGCGTACGGGGGCGGATACGAAGGCTGCTGGTACGGCGGTGGCGCGAACTGCTGGGGTGGCACCGCCTGCTGGGGCGGAACCCCTTGGTAGGGCGGCTGCGCCGGAGGCGGGTGGGCCGGGCCCGGTGCGTACGCCTGCGGGGGCTGGGCCGGGGCACCGTACGGCGGCATGGCAGGCGGTGCATCCGGAGCCTGGTACGCGGGCGGCACCTGGTGCGGCTGGCCGGGGGGAGGGTAGCCGTGGGGGAAGTCGCCCTGGGGCGGATGGCCGGGGCCGACCGGCCGGCCCGGTTGGTGCGGATCGACAGGATGGGTCACGTAAGAGGTCCGCCCTGGGAAGGAAGTGGGCCGAAAAGGCAGCCACATGTGGACAGTGGAGAAATGACCGTCCCGAGGGCGGCAGCACGTACGCCTCTGGTGATGTGAACTCGCCCCCGTGACCGCCGAAGCGGCAGCCAGTCATTGATTCGCAGCCGAAACATGCTGCACGAATTCGCCCCCCGAGTCCAGTTGGAACCACCGGTAACGAAGTCACAGTTGCAAGGCTTGGCCTGGGACCTGACCGGCTCTAGGGTATAGGTGCAAGATCGACAACGGGGGAGACGTTGCGAACCGCACTGCTTGCGCACGATTCTGGTCAAGTCAGCGATGACGTCCATTTCTTCACGTCGGCGGACATCTCCGGCAACTGGGGTGGCTTGCCCGTTTGCCGGAGTGAAGTCAGTGAACGGGCCGCTTCCTGCGCCGCCTTGCAGCGTCACGACAAAGGGCCTGACCGTCCACATCCTGTGAGCCCGGCCCGGTATCGCGGACGCGCGGGCCAGTCGTATCCGGTCGAGACACAACGGCCGCGGCTGCGCGCCGATCAGCGAGTGAGAGCGGTCCGTACCCCATGAACACCGCGCCGTACGGCGGCACATGGCAGCGCTTCCTCGACATGGACGCCTGCCTGCTGCGAGAGGTCCCTCGCCAACGCCTCACGGACGACCGGCCCCACGGGCCCGGCGACGACCTGCACGCCCAGCGGCTCGCCGCCCTGGTCTCCGCGCATCACGCTCGGCGCTCCGACGACCCTACGGGCGGAGCGGTGTTCGTGGGGTGGGCGCGCCGCGCGGCGGACCGGCCCATCGACGTGATGGTCGGAGGGAGCGCTCTGCTCGGCGGTCGTACCGACGCCGACGGCGGCAGCACTCTGCTGCGACTGCCCGCCGGCGCACGCGGACTGGCCCAGCCGACGGGAACCGCGGCATCCCTGTTCGCCGGCTTGCCGCACTGGAGCGCCGTCGCGGGTGTGACCGACGGGCTGCTCGTCGACGCGGAACCGAACACCGGGGGGAGCGGCGCCGCACGGCAGCGGCCCAGCCTGGAGGACTGCCTCCTGGCGGTGTGGCAGGAGCCCTTCGCCTGGATCGTGTTCGCCGAACCGGTGCCCGCCGACGAACTCGACGACCTCACCGGCGACATCGCCGACGAACAGCGCCGCGCGATGTCCAAGGCGGACGGCTCGCCCGAGTACGCCATCGCGGCCGCCCGGTTGGAGCGACGGCACAAGGACCTGGCCAAGGCGTCGGCCACCGGGCTGTGGCGGATACGCCTGCTGGCGGGCGGCCGTACGCCGGAGGAGGCGGCCCGTGTCGCCGCGCTCGTCTGCGCTTCGGCGGACCTGGAGGGGCTGCCCTACGCACTCCGGCCGACCGGGCGGGTCGGGGACCTGCCCACGGCGCTCGGCGGCGCTCTCCCCGCCCCCGAGGAGTACCCCTTCCACGCCGGATCCGACCTGCTGGCAGCTCTGGCCCGGCCACCCGCGCAGGAGATACCGGGCGTACGGTTCGCGCTGCGCCCGGAGTTCGACGTCACCCCGGAGGCCACCGGCCGTCCGGCCACGGCCGACACCCCGTCTCCGGTCCGGCTCGGTTCGGTGCTCGACCGCAACCGCAGTCCCGTGGGTGACCTGGAACTGACCCGCTCCACCCTCAACCGCCACACCTTCGTGTGCGGAGCGACGGGCGGCGGCAAGTCGCAGACCGTGCGCGGCCTGCTGGAGGCGGCGACCCATGCGGGCATCCCGTGGCTGGTGGTGGAGCCGGCCAAGGCCGAGTACCGGTTCATGTCGGCACGGCTCGGCGACACGAGCGAGGTCGTCGTCATCAAACCCGGCGACCCCGACGCCCTCCCGGCCGGCCTGAATCCCCTGGAGCCCTCGGCGTTCGCGAACGGCGAGCGCTTCCCCCTTCAGACGCACCTCGACATGGTGCGCGCCCTGTTCCTGGCCTCCTTCGACCCGCAGGAACCGTTCCCCCAGGTGCTGAGTGCCGCGCTGACCCGCTGCTACGAGGACCTCGGCTGGGACCTCACCCTCGGCGAACCGCTCGTGCCCGGCACCGAGCCCCGCTACCCCACCCTCGAGGACCTGGAGCACACGGCCCTGAAGGTCGTGACCGACATCGGCTACGGCAAAGAGGTCGCCGACAACGTCCAGGGCTTCATCAAGATCCGCCTGGCCAGTCTGAGGCTCGGCACGACGGGACGTTTCCTGGAGGGGGGCCGCCCGCTCGACTTCGGTGAACTCCTGCGCCGCAACGTCGTCTTCGAGATCGAGGACGTCGGCGACGACAAGGACAAGGCGTTCCTGATGGGCACGATCCTCATCCGGCTCGTCGAGTACCTGCGCATGGAACAGCGCGTGACCCGTCGACTGTCGTTCCCCTTGCGGCACTTGAGCGTCTTCGAGGAGGCGCACCGGCTGCTCCGCCGCTCGGAGGAGGGCGGCGCGAGCGCCCACGCGGTGGAGATGTTCGCCGGTCTGCTGGCCGAGATCCGGGCGTACGGCGAGGGCCTGGTCATCGCCGACCAGATCCCCTCCAAGCTCCTCCCGGACGTCATCAAGAACACCGCCGCCAA
This sequence comes from Streptomyces gottesmaniae, assembly GCF_031845845.1. Classification (NCBI taxonomy): domain Bacteria; kingdom Bacillati; phylum Actinomycetota; class Actinomycetes; order Kitasatosporales; family Streptomycetaceae; genus Streptomyces; species Streptomyces gottesmaniae. Next base: position 67,452 of record NZ_JAVRFJ010000046.1, on the reverse strand, counting down.
GGTGGTCCACCGCCTCCCCGCCCAGGACGACCGCGAGGCGGTCGGCGCGACCATGAACATCACGGCGGCCCAGTCCGAGTACCTGGTCACCCTGCGGCCGGGCGAGGCGGCCGTCTTCACGGACGGTATGGATTACCCGCTGCTGGTCCGCATGCGGGACGGGACGGATCGTGAGGACGCGGGGGCGATCCGGCCGGCGTCGGCGGTCGTCCTGACGGGCGAGCGTAGCCGCGCGTGCGACCCCTGCTGCACGCCTGAGCCGTGCACCCTCCGCGACCTGCGCAGGGCGCAGCGGTTGATGGACCAGCCGGAACTCCGGATCGCGTTGTGGGCGGAGATGGCGGTGGCGGCACATTTGTTGGGGTGGAGTACGCCGTTGCCGGGGGAGGCGATGCGAGAGGCCTTCGCCCCGTACCTGGCCACCGACCATGACCGCCGTCTGCTGAGCTGCGCGATCGGTCAGGCGGTCGACCGCGCGGTCCGCAGCCGCGTCGGCGCGCCCACGGCCCCGGAGGCGCTGGCCGAGCATGTGGCCGCGATGATGCGTGGCCAACTCGGCGGGGAGGATCCGTGCCCGGTGGGTGAGCCCCGGTTCAGGGCGCGGAAGGGGACGAAGACGCGGCTCTACTATCACGGTCGCCACGCGCCGTCAGTGGTCGAACAGATCGTCGGGTGTGTGGATCCCTCGGAGGAGTGGGGCAAAGAGTTCGGACGTGCCCTGTCCTGCTTCGAGCGGACGACCAGAAGGCCCCGGGCCGCGGTGGGAGGACAGGAGCGACGTGACTGAACTCCGGGACGGAGAACGGACGCCGGATGGCACCACGAGCGAGGTGGACAGGGCATCTGCATGGCGAGCGGACACGGATGCGGAGCCGAAGGAGCCGGACGACGTAGGGGACTCGTACACGCCGACCGAGAACGACCACTGGAGCGACGGCGAGACAACTGAGCCCGCGGAGCCGGAGGACATCGACACCACGGACCCGTCGGCCGAAGACGCGGGCGAGCCGAGCGAGCCTGTGGGTCCGGATACGACGACCGTTTCGGCGTCGGACGACGACCCTCTGTTGCGGGGTGAGTTCCTGGACCGGGTGAAGAGCGTGTTCGGCGGCAGCGGTGCCGATCGGGTGCGGGAAATCACGGACACCGTGGACACGCCGGAGTTCCAGTCGCCCGGAAAATCGTATCCTCCGGACCGCTACGGCACACCGCTGGACCGTCCCGACGGGACCCGGACACCCCTCTTTGATGGAGTGCCTACCCGGGAACAGACCAAGCAGGGCGAGCTCGGGGACTGTGGTGTCATCGCCACGATGGGAGCCGTTGCGGCGCATCGACCCGAGGACATCCAGGCGGCCGTCCGGGAGAACGAGGACGGCACCTACGAGGTCAGGTTGCATGCGGCCAAGTCCACGGGCGCGGGTGGGTACGAGCCGACCGGCCACATCATCAAGTTGACGGTGACGCCTGATCTCCCTGTTCACGACGAGCTGCCTGATCTGCCGGCCTTCGCGGATTCGGTGGGGACCGGCGCGGCCTGGGCGCCCGTTCTGGAAAAGGCAATCGCGGGGCTCGACCAGGTATGGACCGAGGACCGGGCCGACTCGTGGAAAACCGTACACAACTGCAAGGGGGAAATGCCCACCGGGTACGTACGGTTGGACGACGGGACGAAATCCGGTGATCGCGCCGAACTGATGGTGCAACTGACTGGCGTTCCCGCCGAGACGTGGCCGCTGCCAACCGGCTACAACTTCGAAGGACATGCCCCGAAGCGGCAGGTTCTGGACCATTTCGTGGAAAAGTTGAGCAACGACTGTCCGATCGTCGTCGGTACACGTAAGACGAGGGTGGACGAGCAGCCGCCGCCGAAGGACCTCGTCGCGGGGCATGCGTATGAGGTGACCGAGGTGGATGACAAGGGTTTCATTCATCTGCGTAACCCGTACAACAGGCAGGATCCCCTTCCGGTGACATTCGAAGAATTTCGCAAGCACTTTCTCCCGAACTACACCACTTTGGAACCGAAATGACGACTCAGGAAATCGCACTCGCGCCCAACACGCAAGCGAACAGGCCTTTTGGAAGTTTCAGTGTCATCCATGTCCATGCGCCTCAGGGGCAGGCCACGACAGTGCGGATCTCTGTGACATCGGCAGGAGAAGAGGCGCGCTACTCGCTGACAGTGGGCGATGTCTTCCCCGTCCAGGACCAGCAGTGGAAGCTCGACCGCATCGAGGACCTCCACTCCCCGAGCGGCGACTGGACGGTCGTTCTCTCCCGGGTGGAGTGAGGTCCCAGTGGGTGAGCTGTACGCGGCGGATGAGGTGCGCGACGCCGCACTTGCCCCCGAGGCGCTGACGGTCCCTGCGCCAGCGGAGCTTATGGATATGGGGGCGGAGCCCGAAGAGCCTGTGGAGTTCGAGGCGACCGAAGAGGGTGGACTGCCTGAGACTCCCGAAGAGCCCGAGGATGTCGAGGCGACGGACGCAGCCTATGGCGACGGTGATGCGACGTCTGAGAGTGAGCCGATCGAGCCCGCGGCACCCACTGACGGTGATGACCCGCCGTCCCTCCGCGCCGACGGAGAGCTTGAAGGCGCATTTCTGGGCGATGTCTGGGGGAAAATTCGGGACACGGTGTTCGATCGGAAGGCCGTCGATCAGTCGGAGGACCTGTACGCGACGGTCGACCGGCCGGCGTTCGACGAAAAGTGGGTGGAAGGGATCGGTGTCGGGCTCGTCGAATACGGCGAGCCGCTCGAACGCCCCGACGGAGATCGTGTCCCGCTCTTCGACGGGCCGCCGCGTCGTGACCAGACCGAACAGGGGAGCCTCGGCGACTGTGGTGTGATCGCGGCACTCGGTGCGGTGGCAGGGCACCGTCCGGACGACATCGCCAACTGCGTTCGGGAGAACGGTGACGGCACGTACGAGGTCACCCTCCATCAGGTGCAGAGCCGATCCGGCGACGGCTGGCAGCACTACGAGGCCACCGGCGGAAAGACGGTGCTCACCGTGACACCGGACCTGCCCGTACCGACCTTCACTCCCGAGGAGCCCGCTTACGCGTCGACGGGAGGGGGCGAGATGGCATGGGTGGCCGTCATGGAGAAAGCCTTGGCGGGCGTCGATCAGACGTGGGGAGACAAGAATCCCGACGCGGCCGAAGGGTATCGCCGTCTCGACTTCGGTTCAGACCCCGACAATCGGGCGGAAATACTTGCCCAGCTTACCGGTCTTCCGGCTTACTCGAAGAACTTTCCCGAGGATCACGACGCACAGGGGCGAAGCCCTGACCGTCAACTCCTGGATACGCTGTGCGAGAAACTTGACAACGGGTTTCCGGTGCTGATCGGAACGAATCCAGACGATCCCAAGGCTGAGCCGCTTGCCAAGGATCTCATTCCTTCTCATGTCTATGAGGTCATCGCGGTGGATGACCGGGATGAGATACATTTGCGCAACCCTCACAATGTCGATCATCCGGAGCCGTTGACGGTCGAAGAATTCAGAAGCAATGTCAAGAACCGCTACACCACGCTGGGGTGATTGTCGAGTGAGTGTCATGTTCAATGAAATCGGACTTCGTCATGCGGTTCCTGAGCGCAGAAACGGTGTGCGTTTCATTTTGCGTTATGTGAAAGCTCCGGACGATGGGCCGATGACTATTTCGCTGACTGTGGTTGCGGATGAGGAGGCGAAGTACGTGCTTGCGGTCGGAGAGACGTTCTCGGTCCGAGATGAGACATGGGTCGTGGCCCGTGTGGACCCTACGAGCGACGATGTGCGGGCGGTTCTTCGTCTGGTGGAGTAGTCACCACAGGGATGGGCGACAGGGGTCGCCGTCAGGGTCGTGAGGCTGTTGCCGCGGCTGTGCCTCCCTCTGCGGCGGGGTGGCGCTCCCGGGCACTCCCGTTTCCGTCTGCGCGGCCGTTTCCCGTGCCATGTCCGGGCGGCGTCAGCGCTCCGGGATGGTCGACCTCCGTTTACGACGCTCTCGTCGCCCGCCTGGACCGCTGACACTGCCCATGCCCCTGTCCCTGCGCGCGCAGGGGGCTGCGGCGGGCGACCGGTGCGAAGTGGGGGGTCCCGGTCTCGGCGGGGAGGGCTCGGGTGCCCATCTCGGTCGATCAGCTGCTTCGCGTCGAAGGAGAGGGAATCCATCGACGCCACCGTGCCGTTGTGGCCCACCGCCATGGACCGGCAACGGTGCCTGCGGCAGCTGAGCGCCATGTCGAGGGGCCGTCAGGACCGCGCCCTGGGAGCGGCGTCACCAGTACCGGGGCGTCGTGTCGCGCCACACCGGCGACCCGCTGCCGCTGCGCAGCCAGATCTCGCCGTCGTCGGTATACCCCTCATAGCGAAGACGGCCGTGGAATGCGTGGTTCGCGCCGACCGACCTGGCCACGTCCCGCAGTCGGCGGTCGACCTCAGCACGCGTGACATCCTGGTCGTTCACCCGGAGATATCTGATGGTCCGCGGACGGCCCTGGTCGTCGGTGCCCGCATCCTCGTCCGGGACGAACTCCCAAGCCGGCTGACGGGCCGTCGCCGGGGGCTCCAGGTCGTCCGCCTCATGGGGCGTGGTGGCGAGCTTGTTCCAGAACGCATCCTGGTCGGCCAGGCCCCACAACTGTGCCAGCGGGACTGGCGGGTGCAGCTCGATCGTCCCCCAGACGCTGTATTCGAGGCTTGCTTCTTCGTTCCCCACGGGTCCCCTCTGTGGGATCGCCTGCGGCCGCAGGCGTCCTATCCCTCTGCTGTCGGGATGACGAAGCTTTCGCCGCTCCGCGCTCAACATCGCCATGATGCTGAAGGCGGACGGCCCCGCCCGAAGGCTGCGAAGGGACGCCGCGCCGGTACTGCAGCTCTTGAGCCGCCTGCGGAACAGAGTCTCCAACTTCTCCAGGCCGCGGGCGGTTGGGTTGGGCAGGTCTGCGATGGTCGTCCGGAGTCCGCCGGACCTCAGTCCAGCTGTTCCGTCGTCCCGTCCGGGTGGATCAGGAGGCGGATCGCGCCGCCGTAGCGGTTGTCGGTGATGGTGGCCGGGGTGGGGGCGCCGAGTTGTTGGGCGCGTTGTTGGAGGATCGACAGGACGACGTCCTGGATGTCGCCGTAGGGCGGGGCGGTGACCGGGACGCCGTCGATGAGGCCGGCGTTGGGGGAGAAGACGTGGACCTGGGCATCGGACGCGGCCGAAGGGGCCGGGCCCTGGGGCGGGAACGGTTCGGTCATCGGGGGCTGGGGTTCCTTCCGGCTCGCTCGGCTCAGGCGCTCTTCGCCTCTCCCCGCTCGGGGAGGAGGGCGTCGTCGACGTCCTGGACGTCCTCGATGTTCACGACGTCCAGGACGCGAGCGTACGTGCCGCGCGAGAGGCGTTGCAGGCGGCCCGACTTGACCAGCGCGGACAGGACGTTGCTGATGGTCTTCGACGGGTCGCCGTAGACGCCCGAGGGCAGGGCGCGCAGGACGTCGCGGGCGGAGAAGGCGCCGGGGAAGCCGGCGACGGCCTTCTCGACGGCCGCGCGGATGCTGGGCGTGGAGGGGGCGCGGCGGGTCTGCCCCGCTCCTGTCCCCGAGCCCGGTGCCGTGCCTGTGGAGAGGGGTCCGGCGTGCAGGGCACGGGCCGCGGGGTGGGCCGTGGGCGTGACCGGGCGCGGGAGGCCGTCGTGGATCTCGCGGACGGCCGTGCGGATGGTCTCGAGGCGGGCGTCACCGGTGTCGTCCGAGGCGGCGGCCAGCATGGTGGCGACCTTCTCTATGTTCGCGAGCGTGGCGGCGAGTTCGCGCAGCAGCGGTTCCAGGAAGTCGCGGCGGAGCGCGGCCACCGGGTCGGTGGTGGCCAGTTCGACGGAGACGGAGCCCGTGAGGGGGCGGCGGGGAGGGAGAGGTGCCCCGTCGGCGTCCGAGGGGGCTGCGGGGTTGTCGGGGAGCAGCGACTCGACCGCCTCCCGTACGGCCGGCAGGTCCCGCGGGGCCTCGGTGGCCGGGTCGGCGCCGCCGGGCATGCACGCCAGCATGGTGACGAGCTGTTCGAGGCTGGTGAGCGCGGGCAGGGCGGAGCGCACCAGCGGGCCGAGCACGGCCTGCCGTACGGCCAGGGCGGGATCCTCGTACGAGAAGGTGATCCGTTGCCCGGCCTCGGCCGCTGCCATGGGTTCCTCGCTCCTGCCGTTCGACGGTCCGGACGTGTGCGACGGCCCGCCAGGAGGGGGCGTCTGTCTGTGGTTTGGCTGTGTGGTGATGTGCGATTGCAACAGCGATGTCAACGCGGTGCGCGGCGGGCGTTCCCTCAACAGGCTTTGGTCGTGGGTCAGTTGACCCTGCAGCTGGTCGAACGCGTCGAGTATCCGCTCCAGTTCGGGAAGGTCCGGAGCGGTCGGGCGGCGGGTTCCGGAGTGGGTCGCCGAGGACTCGTCGGCGCGGGACCTGAGCCGGGTGAGGCGCCGGGGGAGCGAGCCGGAGTCGAAGCGGACCGCGGCGTGGGCCGGCAGGTCGCCGTTCTCGTCGCCGAGGCCGAGCATGCGGCGCAGCGCGCGCCGGTCCTCCCGCGTGGTGGCCGCCGTGTAGCCGTACGGCTCGGCGTACGCGACGGCGTCCTGCAGACATTCCGCCCAGAGCGGGCAGGAGGCGCACAGGTCGCGGGCGGTGCGGAGGAGGACGAGGTGCTGGCGGCGCTGATCGGGTGGGATGCCGGGTGCCGCCGTCATCGGGGTGTCCGGGCCGTGGAGGCCGTGCGGGTCCTCCGAGTTGTCCAGCAGCGGGTGTTGGAAGACGTCCGGCCGACGCCGACAGGGCAGAGCCGCGTCGGGTATGTGGGCCTCCCGTGCGACCGCCTTGCGGGCGGGTCGCGCGGGCAGCCTGGCCAGCGTCGTATGGCTCGCCATACGCATGAGTAATAGCCCCCGTGGTGATCCGTGATCGCGGGGGACTCTAGAACACATTGTCAAACTGTTGCAACGCATGTGCAAAGTGCTGGCCTGAAACGAACAGTGCCGCGACGAACCGTTCACAAGAGCCTCAACTGTCCGCCGTTTTCCGGGCGTCACGAGGACGCGGCCGACGTATCGCCTGGCCCAGCCTTCTGACCCGGGCCGCCATGGCCTTCGCGGATGCGCCGCGCACGGCGAGCACCCCGAGCACGCCCACGAAACCGATGGGCACCCCCGCCTCTGGCGCGAACATGCCGACGACGGAGCCGATGGCCAAGATCACATCGGCGAGCACGACCGTGACACCGCGTCGGCCCGGGTGTTCCTTCACCATCCAGGCGCCGAGCAGGGCCATGCCGGTCAGGGCCCAGTAACCGAACGCGGCGGTTCCGGTGACGGCCGCGCTCGTGGTCATTCGGGCCGCTTCACCCACCGCAGAGAAGTAGCCGGTGAAGGCGGTGGTGAGGATCGTCGAGGCGAGGGCGAGGAGGAGTTGGGTGCGGCGGCGGAGGAGCCAGATCAATCCCGCGAGCAGCAGGACCACGCCGACCATCACGAACGCGGCGCCGCTTTGGGAGGCAATCGCGAAGAGGGTGTAGGCGGCGGCCAGGCCGAAGACGATGCGGGGGAGCATGCGTACGGCCCAGGGGTCGGTCTTGTCCTGGCGGAGAAGGCGGGTGAGACGGGACGGCGCGGTGCTGCCGGTTCCGGTCGGGGTGCCGGTGCCGGTGCGGGTGCCTGAAGCGGCGGCGGTGGTGCTCGAAGCGTCGGGCGTGGTGCGCGGGGCGCGGCTCATGGAGTGGTCACTCTCCCGTGGCTGTGCGGTGCGCCCTCCCGGACACCCGCCCACACCGGGGGCCGGTCCACACCGGAGAGCCGCTCCGTGTTCCCGGCCAGCTGGTCAGGATCGCGCTCGGCGGTCGGGGCGGGCATGGGGCGGCTCCTCGGTGTGTGACGGGTTCAGGTGGGCGGCCGCGGCCGGCTAGACGCGACCACTCGGCCCACGAGGGTCCCGTGGGGCAGGCGTCGGCGGCAGGGGCGGGGTTGGATCGGCCGGAGTGGTCCGCGGAGACGCCGTCGTGGGCTGTGGCCTCGGCGTGGCGGGCGTGGGCGCGGGGCTCGGAGTGGGGGTCGTGGGTGCGGGGCTCGGCGTGGGCGTGGGCGACGGCTGCGGGGTCCGCGTGCCGCTCGAACCGCTGACGCGTCCGCTGCGCCTGGGGCTGGCGGGATCCTGCCCCTCCGGCTCCTGGTCCGGCTCCGACTGGGACGACGGAGTGTTGTCGCCGTTGTTCGCCGCGCGGGCCGCTGCCCTGTCCGCACGGGCGACGCGCGCGTCCTCCTTCGCCCAGTAGGCGGACTGGTTCTGCTCGCGCTTGGACTGGCCGAGCCAGCCCTTCTCCTGCATCTTGCCGCGGTATTTGCCCTTGAAGAGGCGTTGGTCCACGGCCCAGGCCGTACCCCGTGCGACGCTGCCGCCCGCACGGACGGTGGTACCCGCGACACGGCCGCTCGTGCGGGCCGTGGAGGCCGCGAGGCCGGGAGCCATGGCGGTTGCCTTGCTCGCCGCGTCCGCGACACCGAGGGCGTCCTCCGCCCCCGCGACCTGCGGCGAGAACTTTCCGGAGAGCAGGTTCTTCAGCAGCATGATGACGGAGATGGTGACCAGCAGCAGCATCAGAAGCTGCATGCCCAGCGGAACCGGCAGCGGCAGGATCAGCTGGTAGAAGAGCAGCAGGATGGTCAGGATCACGCCGAAGCCGGCACGCAGCACGAAGCTGTGCACGAACGTCTGCCACCAGCCCCTGAGGAGCTTCTGCTGGGTCGGGTGGATCGAGATGATCGCGACCAGTGGCAGCAAGATGATCATGATGAGGGTGACCGAGTGCCACAGCAGGGTCAGCGCGCTGAGCACGACCACCATGATGCCGACGATCATGGAGGCGACGAGTGCATAGATCCCCATGGTGATGCGGTTGCCGGGCTTGTCTCCGCTCCACTGTTCGTAGAAGCGGGAATTATGCTCCCTGGCGATGTAGTTGCGCAGTTCTCCGTACTGGTTCTCCTTGTCCTTCATGACACCGCCGTCCGTGTCCGACTTTTTGTAGTAGTCGAAATTGGTGATCGACTGCGCCATGACCTGCCTGACCCGCAGATCGGTGCACCGCTTCCCGTTCGCTGCTCCGAAGTCGCATGCGGCAGTGCCCGTGTACTCGATGCGCTTCTTGCCCGGATCGCCGAACTGGCCGATGGCCCATGGGCGGAACGCCAGGGTGTCGTACATGGCGCAGCTGGATATCCGCATGCCGCGCTGCGGGGCGTTGGCGGCCAGGTCGCAGGGCGGTTCGATGTCGTCCACCGCGCCGCCCAGCACTGCCTCGGTCAGTGCGGCGTTTCCTTGGGCGATTCCGGAGTCCGCGGTCTCGACCACGCGCGTGTAGTTGTTGTCGACCAGGAACGCCGACACCGCGATCACCACGAACGCGGCCCAGCCCACTCCGGCCCAGACCTCGCGCACGTCGCCCTTGCGCCACTTGCCGAACACCCAGAGCCCGGTGAGCAGGATCATGGTGGGTACGGCCAGTTTGAACACGTTGTCGTTCAGACGGTCGACGACGCTGTTGTCGCCCTCGACGGTGCCCTCGTACAGTGCGGCCAGCGGGCTCGGGTTGGAGGAGATTTCCTTGATGCTGATCGAGCCGCGGGTGATGAACTTGCTGAGGTCGAACACCATCTGGGCGATGGAGTTGTAGATCTCGTTCTGGATGCTGCACTCGTCGTCGTCGGCCGCCTCCCCGGCCGCCGCTCCATTGTCGGTCTGCTTTGCCTGGTTCTGGCTCTGCTGAGTCGCCGCCCAGTTGAGGCCTCGCAGCGCGCCGAGTTCGTAGACCGTGTAGTCCGACGGCGAGCCTGACAGGCGCGTGGCCCCGGAGACCAGCTCACGTTTGCTGTCCCACTGCTTCACCGCAGGGAAGATGTTCTCTGCGGCACCAGGATTGTCAGCCATCTGGTTGATGCTCTGAGCCGTCCAGTCACAGGTGTCGAAGAGGGCCTTGGCCGACTGTGGTGCGGAGAGCGAGAGTGCGATCACCCCGAACACGACGAAGAGCGCGGCGCGTGCCGCGACTCCCGTAGTAACGAGCGTCTCGCGTAGGGAGCGCCTCGACCGGCACCGTGCTGGGCGGTCGGCGCGAGGCCGGCGGAGGGGCAGCATGGGAAGTCCTTCGGGACGGATCAGTCGGTGAAGTAGTCGGTCAGGAGACAGCCGTCGGCCTCTGCCGGCTCCTGCTTGTAGCCGCCGGGGATCTTGGCTTGCGCGTCGCAGACCAGGTTCACGAGGCCGGACCCCTCCAGTGCCTGGGTCGCCTCGTCGTCATACGGCTTCACCGCGAAGTCCTTGCCGATCAGGATGCCGCTATAGCCCTCCGCCTGCATGGTGGCTTGGAATTGCTTCATGCTCGAGACGAGGACCAGGGTGTTGGGGTGACCGGAGGTGTCCCTGCAGACACCGCGTTCCTTGATCGACCAGGCAGATGGGTCGGATATGGAATCACCCCAGGCGGGAAACTTGTCCGCCTGAGAAGAGTTGTCCCACTCTGCTCCAGTCTGCAGATCTGAGCAGCCGACGTACGGACTGAGGAAAGCCTCGATGGACGCCATGTCCGAAGCCGAAGGCAGTCCGCCGCCCTTCTCCTCACCTCCCGCCTCCTCGCCCGGCTTGCTCGCCTCGGTGCTTGTCTTCTCGGAGGGCCGGCTCTTGTCGTCGCCACCGCACGCCGCGACAGACGTGGACATGAGCAGGAGGGCGCCGACGGTGAGTGCTCGTTTGATTCGCATGGTCCTTCTTCGGCTGTGGGGCTTCGAGTGGGGGGAGCGGCGGCTCGGACGGGCGGAGGTCACACGGTGGCCGTCTCCGGGGCCGTCGTCTCCGGGGCCGTGGGGCGGGCCGGGTCCTCCGTCATCTCCTGGAGGAACGTCCAGTCCCACACGCTCAGCGGTGGGTTGACCCCCTGACGGGCCGGGCGGGTCGTGCCGTTGGTGTCCGTGGCCGCGAGGATCTCCTTGAAGACCAGGTCGACGGCGACCGTGCCGACGCGCTTGTCGGCGTCGCGCTGCAGGCAGACACCGGTACGGAGTTCCTGGAGGGCCGCGATGACCTTCGCGTCGTTCTCGGGGCGGCCGAGGAGGGGGGCCACCAGGGACGCCTCCTGCGCGGACTTCTGCTTGAAGGCGAAGACCGTGTGGATCTGGTTGGCGCCACCGCTGCGGGCCTCGGAGTCCTCGATCTGGACGAGGTCGATGGCCTGCTGCGTGATCAGCACGGTGACCGCCAGGTAGGAGCGGCCCTGCTTCAGGGCGCGGCGCATCAGGTCGCGGCCCGACTCCGTGGCCGTGACGACGTACGCCTCGTCCACGAACAGCGCCTTCGGGCGCAGGCCGATCTCGCCCGTGACCGGGTTCTTCTCGTAGCCGACGTCGAGCATCTGGCTGCCCAGCTCCACGACCGCCATCAGGGCCGTCGCCGCGAGCCGCTCCGCCGGGTTCCAGCTGCGCGGGTCGGAGGCGGCGGGGGACTGGAAGCCGCGGAGGGTGATGACCGTCCGGCGCTTGCGCATCGCGGACAGCGGCTGCGGGCGCTCGGCGAAGGCGAGCCGGGCGTAGGGGAGCGTGCGCAGCTCGGTGAGGAGCATCTGCGCCAGCTTCAGGTCCTTCGCCGCCTCCCGGTCGTTCGTCGCGATGGCGTGGTCGTACGCCGCCACGACCTCGTCGACGACCTGCCACAGCGTCGGGCGCGGCACCTGCTGGTCGGCGTCGCGGGCGGTCAGGCCCTGGTCGACGGCCTGCCGGATCGCGGAGTTGTAGCGGCCGATGACCGTGGCCATCGCCTCGATGACGGGGAGCCGTACGCGCTGGTAGTCCTCGTCGCCGAGGAAGCCGCGCAGCATGGACTCCGCGAGGAGACGGCCCGCCGGGACGTCACGGGCGATGACCCAGGGGTCCAGGACGCCGGCCTGGCCCTTGAGGAGGTCGACGACCTCCGTCTCCGCCCAGAACTCCGGGTTCACCGGCTGGAACTTGCTCTGCGCGGTGCCCAGCAGGCCCGTCTCGGCGTCGTTCGCGAACTCCGGGTCGTTCACCTGGGAGCCGAAGGCGAGGTAGTAGCAGAGCTGGGCGAAGTCGGTCTTGGGGTCGATGACCAGGCAGCGGACGCCCGACTCCGACTCCTCGTAGAACTTCTGCAGGGCCAGGGAGGACTTGCCACCGCCGGACGCGCCGACGATGGCGAGACCGCCGCCGTCGTTGCGGGCCGGGCCGACGTGCAGCGAGTAGTGGACCGGCATCTTGCCCGCCCAGCCGACCAGGTTGCCGACCCAGCCGAGGCGCTTGCCGGAGCGCTGCTCGGGGTTGTCGCCCAACTCCGTCCCCGCGGTGGGCAGTCCGGCCCCCAGCTGCTCGACCTCCTGGAGCCGGAGGTACGGAGCGATGGGGAGCTTCGGCGCGTCACCCGGGAGCTGGGACTGGAGCAGACGCCACTGCTGGCGGGTCGGGCGGAGCAGCGTGACCTTCAGGTCCTGCTTGAACTGCATCTCCAGGACCCGGCGGCGGCGCTCCAGCTCCTTGACGTCCGGGGCGGAGATCGTGAAACGGATCTGCGCCTCCATCCCCGGCATCTTGTGCTCCTCGATGTCGTCGACGAGCTCCTGGGCACGGGTGACCTGGGTGGCCAGCTTGGTGTCGGGGCTACGGCCGGAGTTGGCCATGTCGTTCATCTCGTCGACGAGGTTGCCGCGGATCTTGTCGGCGCGGTCCTTGAACTTCAGGTACGGGATGAGCGTGAACCGCATGTCGATCTCGACCGGGAAGTCCACGTGCTGCGCGGCGTACCGGGCCCAGGCCGTCGACTGCCGGAAGCGGGTCTCCGCGGGCCAGTTGGCGGCGACCAGCGTCGTGGTGTAGCTGGTCTGCTGTTCGCCGGTGATCTCGTCGTACTGGTTCAGGACGATGTGCGTCTTGCGGTTCTCACCGGAGAAGTCGACGACGAGGTCGAAGGCGTTGGGACCCCACGCGCGCGAGCCGAGCACCGGCTCCGGCGGCACCGGCAGGTCGCCGTGGAGGGGCTTGCGGATCAGCCAGACGAGCTCTTCGCGGGTGAGGGGGGTGCCACGGAGGTTCTCCAGACTCTCGTGGACCTCCGAGGCGACCTGCGTCCACTCCGCGACCACGGACGGGGACAGGTACTCGTCCGAGACTCCGGTCGCGGCGGCGGCGACCTGGTCTGCGGCTCCGCTCACGCCCTTGAGCAGGCCGGGGTCGTCGTGCGGCTCGTCGTCCTGCGACAGCACACCCGTCCCGCCGCCGGCGCGCTTCACCGAACCCAGCTTCACCAGCAGGATGTTGCGCTCCCGCTTGGCGCCGATGCGCTCCTGGTACTCGGCCTTGCGCAGGTTGTACGCCTTGTAGTTGTCGGTCGGGTCCCAGGCGATCGCGTTGAGGTCCTCCGCCCAGGTCAGCGCGGTGATCGGCTGGTACACCTTGCGGTAGTGGCACTCGACATTGCGGTCACCGCGGGCGAGGTTGAGCAGACCGCGGGGCGGACCCTCGGCCATCGCCTGCAGTTCGACGGCGTTCAGGTACTCGTCGATGGCGGTGGGCAGGACGAGACCCGTCCACACCGAGTCGCCGTGGACGAAGATCATGTCGTCGGCGTAGCGGTACGGGAGGCGGAGGTCCTCGCGGCGCGCGGAGGCCGAGGAGCCGGAGGACCTGGAGCGGGAGGAGGACGAGCTTCTGCCGCCTCCGCCCTGGCCCTGCTTCTTGCCCGACGAGGCGGCCATGATCATGGCGACCACGAAGAAGGCGGCCGCCCCGCCCAGAAGGATCATCATGAACATGGAGGAGTCACCTGCGGTAGATCGAGGTCGGTTTGGCGGTGGGTCGGAGATGGCTCGGTCGAGTGCGATCGTGGTGCGGTGGGGCTCAGCGGTGTGCGGCGAACGCGGTGCCGCGTTCTGCGGCCACCCGCCGCGCGGCGTCGTAGCGCGCCTGCCAGCGTGGTGAACCGGGGGTCCAGAGGATGACCTGCCAGTGCAGTTCCTCCGGTTCCTGGTCGGCGGAGAGCCCCTGGAGCCGCTTGGGCTGGAACCACCAGTCGGTCCACACCACGAGCTGCTGGCTCAGGGTGAGCGCCGAGGGGAGGGGCCGCCCCCAGACGAAGTAGACGGCGAACGGCGGTCCGAAGTAGAGGATCGACGTCCACATCGACATACCGAGGAACGGCAGGAACGCGGACAGGGTGAACAGCGCGATGAGCCAGACCAGGCCGAAGCCGAAGGCCGCGCCCAGCGCGGGCAGCAGCAGGCCGGGCAGCGGGATGTTGCCCCAGTTCCAGATCCGCTTGGGACGGTTGACCAGATCGGTGTGGTCGTACGCGACCAGCGGCTCCGGTGCTTCCTGGGCCATCGCGGCTGACTCCCCTCGTTCCTAAGGCGACTGACGCCGACTGACGGCGGTCCGACGCTGACTGAAGGCGGCTGACGGTTCGTGACGATCCGTCGACGTCAGTTGCCCTGGCCGCCCTCGCCGCCGCCGATCTGGCTGCCGAGGTCGATCAGCACACCGGCGAGGCCGCTGGCACCGCCGATGATCAGGGCGGCCAGCGCGATCATGCCGAAGCCCTGGAAGGCCTCGCGCATGCCGTCACCGCGCTTCATCGACAGGAGCATGCGGATGCCGAGGACGAGGAGGGCGATGACGGCGACCATCGTGCCGGCGTTGGTGAGGATGTCCTGGATCTCTCCGAACATCGAATCCAGGGTGGCTGCCAGGTACACGGGTGGTTCCTCTCGATCAGGTGGTGAAAAGCGTGGTGAAGAGGGGGACGTGGTCCCGCTCAGGACTTGTCGGACTGCTTGTCCTTCGAGGACTGGGGGGACTTGGAGGCGGACGGTGACTGCGACGGGGACACGGCGCTTTCCTCGTCGGGCGCCGCGTCCTCGTCCGTGGCGTTCTCCTCGTCGGGCTCTGCGGTCTCCTCGTCGACGTCGGCGCGGCCGCCCTCCGCGTCCAGCACACCGCCGCGGACGTCCTTGATGAACCAGCCCTGGGCCGTGCTCACCACGGTCATCCGGTATGAGCGGTTCACGGCCCCGCCGGCCGGGTCGGTCCAGGAGACGACCACCCGGAGCTGTACGGCCTGGCCGTCGGCGTAGGTGTACGGGTCGGTGCCCTGGACGTTCTTCGGCACCAGTGCGTCGACTTCGCTGACGGTGGGGTCGGACAGCTCGCCGGAGAGCCCGGTGGTCGCGGCCTGGGTGGCGTCGGACGTGGTGAAACGGGCCATCGCCGTGGTGTCGGACGCGCCCCACGCCTCGAAGTAGCCGGGCAGCACCTGCTCCCGCAACTGGTCGGACAGGGTGTCGTCCACGACCTCGGCGTCCTGGTCGACCGGCGGCACGTCCGCGCGCGGCGGCAGCGGCATCTGGCCGACGTCACCCGCGACGCGCATGCCCTCGCCGGTGGCGAGGTCCTTCACATAGACGGGCACGGTCAGCGTGGTCAGCTCGCCGCCCTCGCTGCGGACCTGGACACCCAGGTAGCGGCCGTGGTCGCCGTACTCGGGCAGCGTCTCGGCGGTGCCGTCCCAGGTGGCGGCGACGGCCTTGCTCGTTCCCTTGCCGTCCCAGCCGCACTCGCCGTCGACGCCGGAGGAGGTGTAGCGGGCGAGGTCGTCACGGCGCGTGGACGCGGTCTCCGGGGAGTACGTCATGCACAGCAGCGCGTACTGCTCCGCGAAGGTCGCCGCCTGCCGGGTCGGGAACTCGCTGAGGCGGTACTTGGCCGCGTCGGCGGGGTCGAGCCCGGCGGTCGCGGGTGTCGAGGACTTGCCGATCACCAGCCCCATCACACCGCACGAGCCCAGCGCGAACACACAGGTGGTGATCAGCAGGGTGGCCCGCAGGGCGACATGCGTACCACGGCCACCGGCGGGGACGCGGCCACCGGGCTTGGGGACGGCGAAGTCGCGGGAGGGAGCGGCCTTGGCGGAAGCGGAGGGGGTGGCGGCGGAGGGTGCGGCGGCGGTCCCGCTCGCGCCGGCGGCGCCGGTCCTGAGAGTGAGCGTGGCGTTGGCCGGGATGTGCGCCTGGTGCGTGGTCGCGGGACCGGCGGCGTGGGGGGCGGCCGGGGAGCCGACGGCCGCGGGGGCGGCCGCGGCGGCCGAAGCCGAGGCGGGGGCCGACGCCGGACCACCCTTCTTGCGCTGCTCCTTCGCCGCCTTCTTCTGCTCGTAGGCGGCCTTGCGGGCCGCCCGCTCGCGCTCCCGCTTCTCCTTCTTCGACTCGCTCGCGGGACGCGTCTCGCGCGGTGGCAGCGCCGGTACGGAGGCCTGCCCGGCCTGGGGTGTGTTGCGCACCCAGGCGGCGGCGACCTGCGCGCGGGCCGCGTCGGAGGGAAGCTGCTGCGGCTGGGGCTGGGAGGCGTGGGGAGCCGCAGGCTGCGCCTGGTGCGGTGCCGGCGCGTTCTGGCCCTGGCCCTGCGCCTGCCACGCCTGCTGGTGCGGCTGCTGAGGGTGCTGCGGCTGTGGCTGCTGTTGGGCCTGTTGGGGAGGACCGAAGGACCCGGGCTGCCCGGAAGGCTGGCCTCCGCCGACCGCGCCAGCAGGGCTGTTGTGGTCTGTCATCGAGTCGGTTACTCCAGCGAGTCGGTTCCCCGTCCGCCTGGGCGGGTCACGACCGCACCGCACGACGGGCCCTGGCCCAGCCAGGTGCGCAGGCAGTGTGACAAAGACCCGTCACCGGACCGCCGCCGCTTTCCTCGTCGGGAGAGTGCGGATTCCCGCTGGGAAGGTCTTCGGGAAACCGGCCGGGAAAAGTGTCAGGGACACGGCGGGAAAGTGGGCTCGCTGTCCTGACCCGCCTTGGGCCCACAATGCGCGGGGCACGTCTGCCGTACGCACGACGCTCCGGAACCCCCGCATCCGACACATCCCGCATCCGACACCCCCTGCACCCGACGGACCCGGCGAAGGACGAGAGTTGACCGACCACAACGGGCACCCGCAGCAGCAGCCGCAGCCCGACCCGCGCGCCTGGGGCGTTCCCCAGCAGACCGCACCGGTCGATCCGGCGCCGCCCGCGCAGCAGACGTCCCCGGTCCAGCCCACCCCACCGGCGCAGCAGGCGCCCGCTCCGGCACCCGCGCCCGCCCCGGCTCCCGCACCAGCCCCGGCTCCCGCATCAGCCGTCGTACCGGCGCCGCAGGCCCCACCGACTTCCCAGGCCCCCCAGGCCGCCCAGGCCCCTCAGGTCTTCCAGGCCGACCACGCCTGGGTCGACGGCTATGAGCCCGGCAACCCCTGGCAGGCGCGGCTGTGCATGGAGACGCCGTACGGCACCTTCACCTATCCCCTCACCCCGCACACCATCCCCGAACTCCTTGAGCAGATGGTCCTGGTGGCCCAGGAGCAGCAGGGGCTGCCGGTCGGCTTCGACGCCGACACCGAGTCCGGGGCGCCCCCGGAGGACGGCGAGGGCATCGACGAGGACCAGCAGGGCCAGGCACCCGGTCTGCACGGTGGCCGCGCCGCCCGGCTGACCGGCTGGGCCCTCGTCCACGACCTGTGGGAGCGCGAGGACCCGAGGGCGCGGATCGTGATGGGCGCCGTGGTCGTGGTGCTTCTGCTCCTCGGCATCGTCCTGACCTGATCCCTCCACCGTCCCCCGGCCACGAACGGCAGCCCGCAGGAGCGGAACGATGAGCGGTACCGCAGCATCCTCCGAACAGCCGGAGTTCTACTTCGCGGACGTCTACGCGTTCGTCTCCGACTACCTCGCCCAGATGGTCCGCCGCCGGGTCAACGGCGCGTCGGCGACCTGGTGCCCCCGGTGGTGGGAGCACCCCGAGGCCGGTGCCCGTCTCTCCGCGCTCTGGCTGGCCTGGGAACACCTGCGCCAGGACCCGGCGCTCGGCATGTCGACGTGGTGGCTGCACCATGCCGACCCCCATCTGAGGGTGTTGATGGACGCCGACTCGGGCCCGTTCGCCGCGTGTTCGCCCAAGGACGGGCACACGGCCTACCCCTTCGACCCGCTGCCGGTGGACGCGCGCCCGGAGTGAGCGGGGCGGACCGGGCGCGGCACCGACGTGGCCGAAGCGGGGTCGAAGCGCGGTCGAAGCAGGGGCGAGCTTGTGGGCCGACACGCGTACCGTCGGCTCCCGACCCTGTGTCCGGGGTCCGTCCAGGCGGTGACGCGAGGCGGCCCGGCCCGGCGGGAGCGTTCCGCCCTCCGCGCCCGGATGTCCCGCTCTTTCCCGACCGTGCCTCGCGCTTTCCCCGCCGGGAATCCCTCCGGCTCCCCGCCCCACACCTCGCCCTACCGTGTCCCGGTCACCCGTCGACCGCCGTACCGGCTCAGCACAAGGGAGGCGCGGGAGCGTGGAGTTGCCTGAGGAGAACAAGCGCACGGGGCTGTTGGCCCTGGGGGTGCTCGGCGTTCTCCTGATCGCCGTCCTGACCGTGTTCACCGTCTTCGACGGAGACGACGGGAGCGAGGAGGACGGTGGCTCGGCGGCACCCACCGCCACCGCCGGCCAGGGCGGGACGGGATCGGGCGGGCAGGACACCTCCGACTCCGGCGAGGACACGACGGACGGAGGCCGCGACGCGGCGACCGTTCCGATCGTCTCGGTCGCCGAGGCCGCCGAGGCCCACGGGATCATGACGCGGTACATGGCCGGCATCAACACCTACGACCACACGGCCAAGTCGGCCACCTGGCGGGCCCCGCTCCTCGAACTCACCCTGAACGACGAGCGGATGAAGGAGCTGACGGCGCTGCCCACCGGCAAGGCGTGGGCCACCTGCCAGGCCGAACAGTGCGCATCCAAGGGGACCGCCGTCGTGGAGCGCGACGCGGTGATCTCGGACGATCTGGTGCGCGGCAGCGGCCGTTCCATCTCCAGCCTGGTCGAGGTGAAGGCCACACGTACCGAGGGCGGCGAGACCACCACCGAGTCCAACCAGTGGCTGGTGAGCGTCCAGGAGGTCAACGGCAAGTGGGTCGTCTCCGGCTTCGACATCTTCGGACTCGGTGACGTGGGCGCCTCCGACGACTCGGGGGCGTGACGGGCGATGGTTGCACCGGCGGTACTGGCCGCCGCCGCGAAGGCGGCGAAGGTCGCCAAGGCGGCCAAGGCGGCGGCCCAGGTCAAGAACGGCTCGGGCGGCGGCAAGAAGAACAACAACAAGAAGTGGCTGTGGATCGCCGCCGGTGTCGGTTTCCTGCCCCTGGCCGGAATCGGCACCCTCGTCCTGGTGCTGCTGGGGTCGCTCCTCGGCGGCCTGGGAGCGGGGGCCGCGGCGGCCTCGTGCGAGGACTACGCGGACAACGCCGAGGCAGGCAACACCGACGACGCGGCGGCCACCAACCCGGTCATGCCGGCGGGCAAGATGTACACGCCGAGCGAGACGGCGCGCAACGAGATCCCGCCGAAGATGATCCTCGCCGCGATGCGCGCCGCCGCCCGCTACGACGGTCTCGACTGGACCATGATCGCCGGTCAGATGTACCAGGAGACCAAGTACGGCCAGGACCCCTCGGCCGCCCCCGGCGGCGCCAACTCCCTCGGCTACATGGGCATCCTGCAGTTCGGCAAGCCTGCCTGGACGGACTACGGCGACGACGGCAACGGCGACGGCAAGAAGGACCTGTACAACATCGACGACGCGGCCTACGCCGCGGCCAACTTCCTGCACGCCAAGAAGGCGGAGACCCAACCCTTCAGGGCGCTGCAGATCTACTCCGGTTCCGCCTCCTCCAACAGCGTCTACCCGCGTGTCGTCCTCACCCAGTCCGCCCGCTACCGGGGCGCGCTCACCGGTGACAAGGACCTCATCAAGCGCTGGTACGCCCATCTGAAGGAGACGATCGAGAAGAACCCCGACTTCCCCACCCTGGGGAAGCAGTCGGACATCCCCGAGCCGGTCGGCAACAGCGCCCAGCCCAGCCGGGCGCTCAGCATCGCCGCGAGTCCGGCCCGCTCCTGGTCGACGCCCCCGCTGGACGACAGCGGTGACGACACCACCAACGCGATGTCCCTGGCCGCGTACTCTGCCGACACCGACGCCGGCGGCGACTCGACGACCCTCGCGCTCCCCGTCGCCAAGCCCGTGACCGGCGGCAAGGACTGGCAGTGGCCCATGAAGAAGGGCACCTACCAGATGGGTACGCCCTACCACAAACAGGGCAACATGTGGAGCCTCGGCTACCACACCGGCCTCGACCTGACGGCCACCACCGGCACCCCGATCTACGCCCCGGCCGACGGCAAGGTCACCGTCGCCGGGCCGGGCGGGTCGTACGGGAACATGACGAAGATCCAGCACGCGGACGGCGTCATCACGCTCTACGCCCACCAGAACTCGATCAAGGTGTCCGTCGGCCAGTCCGTCAAGCGCGGTGACCAGATCGGCACCATCGGCGCGACCGGCAACGTCACCGGCCCCCACCTGCACTGGGAGGTCCTCGTCCCGGGCGTCGACAACCCGTTCGTCGGCGGCCAGGACCAGGGCCCCGGCATGGTCGACCCGGCGGAGTGGATGGCGGGCCGGGTCACCGCCAACCCCGACTACGGCACCGTCCCGGGCGACAGCTCCGGCGAGGGCCGCAACGCCCAGTACGAGGAGTGCGCCGAGGACAACGGCGGTGCGGCCGTCGCTCCCGACGGCGCCGGGGCCTCCGGTGTCCTCCCCGACTCCGACGACCCGGTGATCCGCGCGGTCCTCGGCTGGGCGCAGCGCGGTGTCGGCGTCCCGTACGTGTACGGCGCCCCGCGCCTCCAGGGCCGCAACCCGACCAGCTTCGACTGCTCCAGCTTCACGCAGTGGGCGTACTACATGGCCAGCGACGGGAAGATCAACATCGGTGCGACGACCCGTGACCAGCAGCCCAGGCTCCGCAAGTACGAGGTGCCGCTGTCCGAGGCGCAACCCGGTGACCTGATCTTCTTCCGGCCCGAGGGAGGCGGCTTCTCCGGGCACGTGGGCCTCGTCTGGGACGCGAAGACGAAGAAGATCATCCACGCCCCGCGCCCCGGCAAGTCGGTGTCCTTCAGCACCTGGGACGTCCAGGACGAGATCACCGGCGTCTACCGCGTCCCGATCCCGGCCGGTACGAACGCGGTCGAGGGCGACGGCAAGACCGGTACGGAGGACGCATGAGGCGCGGTCCCCGTCCGTCCCCGTCCCCGTTCCGCCGTCGCACGACGTACGGAGCGGGCACGTTGACGAAGACCCGCACGTTCCTGGTGGCCGGGACGATCCTGTCCCTCGGTCTCCTCACCGCCTGCGGCGGGGGCGGCGATCCCGAGGACACGGAGGCGACCGACGGGGCGAAGCCCAAGGCGTCCCCGTCCGCCGGTCGGCGGACGGGTCCCGCGTACGAGGGGGCGAAGCTGCCCGGCCTGTCCGCGGAACCGGTGTGGAGTCTGCGGGGCGGTGGTGCCCAGAGCTGCGTCCACGACCCGGCCAAGGCGGCGGCTACCGACGTCGTCGGCTTCGACGCGCTCACGTGTGTGCTGGGCGATGCCGTCGTCCTGACCGAGGACCTGTCGGAGCAGTCCCGGGGCGAGGAAGCCGAGGAGGCCGAGGAGACGGAGAGCCGTTTCCGGGCCCGGCTGTACGACCCGGCCACCGGCGAGGTCCGCCGGACCGTCGACGTCACGATCCCCGCCGAGTGGAACGGCGCTCGCGACCGCACCCCGGACCGGTTCATACAGATCTCCGAGTGGAAGGACGGCTCCCCGGCCCTGCTGGTCGTCTCCGGAGACGTGGTCGAGGGCGACGGTCTGAAGAAGTCCGCGATCACCACGACGTACACGATGTACGCCCCCTCCGGGAAGGAGCTGGGCAGTTACAGCCTCAGCGGTGAGGATGCCTCCGGTCTCGACGTCGAGGCGGGCCATCTGCGTAGCAAGGAGGCGTACAAGAGCGACACGTACGCCCCCATCGACGGCGGCACCCCCGTCGAGGTCCGCGACCGGGGCCTCGATCAGGAGCCGCTGGGCGCCGGCTTCGGTTACCGCGTCGCCTCCACCTGGTCGGTGGTCGACGGCAGCGGAAGCCGCCTGGTCGTCAGCGATCGCCTCACCGGCAAGGAACTGTGGGACCTCGGCGACGTCGACCGGCCGTCCGCCCTCGCCGAGGTCGAGGAATCCGGCGACCTGGACGCCCGTCTGCTCCCGCTCACCGACGACAAGGGCATCCTCGCCTGGGCCCAACCGGGCGACGACGCGGACGACGAGATCCTGACGGTCGTCGACCTCAGGACCGGCCGACTGATCGCCGAAGGGCCGGAGCAGGACCTCGACGAGCTGTCCCGGGGGTCGGGGAACATCGTCCTGGCCCCGGACGGCGGCACCGTGGTCACCCGGTTCGGTGGGGGCGCGGTCGCCTGGGACACGGGGACGGGTGCCGAGCTGTGGCGGCAGACGGACGACGAGCACACCATCGAGCCCTGGGGGCTGACCGCCGGGGGTGTCCTCTACGCCTCCGTCGACGGCATGGGGCTCACCGCGCTGGAGCTGAGGACCAAGAAGGTCCTGGACTCCGACCTCGCACCCGACCTGATCCCCGGCCTGACCGGCGACGCCGAAACCCTGCAGTTCACCACGGACGGCTACGCGGTGCTGGCGGGCTCGGACCTCTTCGTCTTCGCCCCGGGAACGAAGCGGTAGACGCGAAGGGTTTCCTGGCGGACAGCGCCCCGACCCTCAATCCCCCACCCCAGAAAGGACGGACCCGCGGGTGACCGCAGAACAGCAGAAGAAGCCCCGCGCCGAGGACGACTGGACGATCGAGATCGTCATCGTGGTCGCCATCGTGCTCCTGGGGGTCGTCGGGGCATGGCTCGCGGCGAAGATCGGCGCCCCCTTCGCGGACGCGCCGGCACCGGCGTCGAACCCGTTGACGTTCCTCGTCGCCATGGTCAAGGGCGACTACAGCTGGCCGGGATCCCCGGCCAGCGCCGTGGCCGCCGGTGAGGCCGTGCTGCTCGGCATCCTGGGCACCGCCGCGTACCGGGTGGTCCAGCGGTTCAAGAAGAAGCACAAGGTCGACGGGGCGGCTCAACACCTTGCGAAGGGTGAGGAGTTGGGCAAGCTCACCATGAAGGGCGCGGCGGCCACAGCCGAGCGGCTCGGTGTGAAGGCGCGGACCCCCGGTGTCTTCATCGGACGGTCCGTCAAGGGCCGCCAGCCACTGTTCGGTTCGTACGAGGACATGCACGTCGACATCTGGGGCCCGCGGACCGGCAAGACGACCCGACGGGCGGTCCCCGCGATCCTCGACGGGCCCGGCGCGGTCCTCGTCACCTCCAACAAGCGGGACATCGTGGACTCCACCCGGGGCCCCCGTTCCGCGCGCGGACCCGTCTGGGTCTTCGACCCGCAGCAGGTCGCCGCCGAGGCGCCCAGCTGGTGGTGGAACCCGCTGTCGTACGTCACCGACGTGGCCAAGGCCCGCAAGATGGCCGACCACTTCGCCAGCGGATCGCGGGACGCCAACGCCTCCACGGACGCCTTCTTCGACCCGGCGGGCCAGGACCTGCTCGCCAACCTCCTCCTCGCCGCCGCCTGCGGCAAGATGCCGATCACGCAGATCTACAGCTGGCTGTCCAACCCCAAGGACGACACCCCGGAGCGGATCCTGCGCGGCTCGGGCCACACCATGGCCGCCGACGGCCTCAACGGCGTTCTCACCGCCCCGGACAAGCAGCGCAGCGGTATCTACGGCGTCGCCCAGCAGATGGCGTCCTGCCTGATCAACCCCGAGGTCAACCGCTGGGTGACCCCGCCGGCCGACCCGAACGCCCCCGAGTTCGACCCGCACACGTTCGTCCGCACCGCCGGCACCCTGTACTCCCTCTCCCGCGAGGGCCGCGACTCCGCCGGACCGCTCGTCACCGCGCTGACCGTCGCCGTCGTCGAGGCGGCCGAGGAGTACGCCACCACCCAGCGCGGCGGCCGCCTCCCGCTGCCCCTCGTCGGCGTCCTCGACGAGGCCGCCAACGTCTGCCGCTGGCGCACCCTGCCCGACCTGTACTCCCACTACGGCTCGCGCGGCATCATCCTGATGACCATCCTCCAGTCCTGGGCACAGGGCATCGAGGTGTGGGGCGAGCGCGGCATGGAGAAGCTGTGGTCCGCCGCGAACATCCGCGTCTACGGCGGCGGCGTCTCCGACACCCGCTTCCTGGGTGACCTCAGCGAGCTGGCCGGCGAGTACGACCAGCGCGAGTACCAGGCGAGCCGTGAGTCGGAGTTCGGCGGCTGGAGCGGCAACCGCACGGTCAGCGAGTCCGTCAGCCGCCAACGCGTCCTCGGCGTCTCCGACCTGGGCGCCATGCCCCCGGGCCGCGCCCTCGTCCTCGCCTCCGGCACCAAGCCGGTCCTCGTCGAGACCATCCCGTGGTGGGAGGGGCCGTACGCCCGTGAGGTCCAGGAGTCGCTGCGCAAGTACGACCCCGGGGCGCGCTGAGCACGGGCCCGGCGCTCGCGTGAGCGGTCCGGGCAAGGGTGAGGACGAGGATGAGGCCGGGGCGGACGAACCGCCCCGGCCTCACACGTCA
Organism: Streptomyces gottesmaniae; assembly: GCF_031845845.1. Lineage (NCBI taxonomy): Bacteria > Bacillati > Actinomycetota > Actinomycetes > Kitasatosporales > Streptomycetaceae > Streptomyces > Streptomyces gottesmaniae. Next base: position 42,897 of record NZ_JAVRFJ010000046.1, on the reverse strand, counting down.
TACCTCGATCTCGCCGCCGCGAGGCCCCGACAGATCCGGCGGCGGCTGCTGCGCGACCGCGGACCGTCCCGGTTCGCTCTCCCCGGTACCGCGCCCTGCGGCGGGCGGGTTCTGGTCCACGCCCACCTGCCACAAGGGCGTCGCACTCTCGGCGGGAGCGGCACCGCGAGGGCTCCCGGCCCCGGCCCCGGCCTGGGTCTGCGGGAGGCCGACTTGCCACAGGGGGGTCGGATTCTCGGGCGATGCGGCACCTTGGGCGCTCTCGGACCCGGCCCTGGCCCCGGCCTGATGCTGAGCGCTCTGCGCGTTCTGTGGCAGACCCGCCTGCCACACGGGCGCCGGAGCACCGGGTGCCTGACCCTCCTGCGCCGGCCCGTCCCGCTGCACGCCGACCCCGGGTCCCGGCTGCTCCTCCATCACGGGCGGCGCCTGTTCCGGCGCGTCGGGCCTGAGCAACTGCCCGTTGGGCCCCTGCACCGTGCGCAGCAGGTCCCGTTCCTGGGCGGTGATCAGAGTCCGGGGGTCGCGGTGCGGCAGCGGCGTCTGCTCCATCGCGGCCTGGACGGTGGCTTCGGCGGCGTGCTCCCAGGAGTACTGCTGGAGGATCTCCCGAATGCGCAGGGCACCGGCCTGGCGCTGGGGGAGGTCCTGCCTGAGTTGATGGATCGCCTGCATCCAGGCCCGTGCGCGACTGGTGCCATCGGTCGGCTCGTTCACCACGCACACGCCGCCGATCTCCGGCGGGAACCGGTCGGCATCCTGGAGAAACAGCGCGGCGCCGCTCTCCTCGTTGACCAGGACCGGAACACCATGGCCCAAGCCCTCGGACGCCACCATGCCGAAACCCTCGTGCTTCGAGGGCATGATCATCGCGTGGGCGGCTCTGATGTCCTCGTTGAGCTCGTCCACGCTGCTCGTACGACCCTTGACGGTGACGTTTCCACCACTGAGTTTCCGCAGCAGTTTGCCCTCGCGCTCCAGCTCGTGCTCGGGAACACCGCGGACGGTGAGATGAACGGGAACGCCGGCTTCGTTCAGCCGAGCCACTGCCTCCGCGGCGTCCTTCACGCCCTTGAGGGGATCGTTCACCCGGCCCATGACCAACAGGTTCAACCTGTCCGGCTCGGGGTCGTGCTGCACCGGCTCATAGATCTTGGTACCCGGTACGAACTCGTGGGAGTGCGGAATGTTCACGCCCTCCGCGGAGAGGTCCCTGCTTGCCTGCGCCAGAAGCGGGCCCACTCCGGCCACGACGTCCGAACGCTCCATCAGGCCGCGTTCGATCCCTGCGTCCTTGGCGGCCTTGGCTTCCGCCTGTTCGGGCGTCAGGTCACGTACGAACGGGAGTCGCTCGGGGCTTGTATGCAGGAAGTGCACCAGGCGCGCGTTCTGGTACCAGTTCTCGCGCAGACCGGCGGCGGCCGGTCCGGAGAAGCGCGAGTGGCCGATGATGATGTCGTACGGCTGGGCCGTGGGGTCTTCCAAGCCGTACTGCTGTGGGTCCCGACCGGCGAGTTCTTCGAGCCATTCCCGCCGTTTCATCGGCTGCGGTTCGCGCCCCGGACCCGGGTCGATCATCGGTGGCTGTGTCTGCACCGTCCTCTGTATGCCCTCGTGCGCGGGCATATCGGGATTGGCCGTGAACAGTGTGACGTTGTGCCTACGGGCGAGAGCCTCGGCCAACTCCTGGTTGAACACCTCGGCACCACCCTCGCCCCTGCCGCTGTTGTCAGAGACGACGAGAATGTTGTAGCGCGCTTCAGACACCGTTTCCCCCCGTATTCCTCAGTCATCCGTCCCGAGTCAGAAGCCGTACGTCGCCCTGAGTTCGCGGCCGATTCCCTGGGCGATGAAGTCCGTGAGGTCGTAGGCGGAGAGGTGCATGACGCCGCACTGGGCGCCCGGGTGGATCCTCGCCGCGTACTCGTCCAGGAGCTCCGCCAGGATCTCCGCGCGGACGGCGGAGATGGCGACGTCTTCGGGGTTCCCCTTCTCACGGAAGATGCGGTGTTCGTTCGCGTGGGGAGCCCTCGGCTTTCGCCCCAGCGTCACACTGCGCTCGAAACCCTCGGCCTCGGTCGCGATCGAGTCGGGAACCGGCTGCCCTTCGTGCCAGTCCACCCCCAGCAACGTATGCACCCGCGGATCGATCGTCTCGTGCCGTTCCCGCCAGTACAGCCCCGACCGTCCCGCCAGCAGGTTCTGCAGATCGTCAGCCGCGATCGTCGTCGCGGGATTCACCGAGAAGTCGCCGTGATCCCGCATGTCCTTCAAGGACGGCAGGTTCTCCGAAGCACGCCAGGCCGCCCGGGACATGGTCTCGTACCGTGTCCGCAGGTCGTCCACGTCGGACGGCCGGTGGAACACCCGCGCCACGTCGACCGTGCCGACCGGGTGCGGGGTCGGTGTGGGCTTGCCGATCGCCGCCCGAAGCTCGTCGGCCGCTTCGTGCAGCAGACGGCTCAACTCGGCCGTGTCCGCGCCGATGGTCACGGCGGGACGTCCCGCCGCCAGCCGGTGGACCAACTCGTCGAGCGGGCGACACAGCACCATCATGTGGCCCTCGGGGATCACCACGGCCCGGCCCGGCACCATGTAGTCGTCCGGGGAGGGCTTCATCCGCGGCTCGTAGGGGCCGGGATCCTCGATCAGCCGGGCCGTCCACTCGGCGACCGCCTCGGCGAAGGTGATCGGTCGGTCGACAGGACCCGCGGCCCGACGGGAGATCAGATGACGTACGGGATCGGACGGTTCACCGGCCTGCGGCTCGGGTGCCTCGGAGACGCTGAGTGCCGCCTCCAGTTCCCGCCAGGCCTCCCGGCGCTCCTCCGGCCACCCGCCCCCCGGGCTGTCCGAGCGCCACACCCGGGTCTCTTCCACCCACATCATCCGCGCCGCCGCCGAGTACACGAGGTCGTAGGCGTCGGCAAGCTGCATCTGGCCGCTCATCCCGGCTCTCCTTCACGACTGATCAAGTAACTCACATTCTCACACCGCGCTTCAGCGAACCCGTGAAGGCCAAATCGGTGTGAGCGGGTCCTTCGGTGCGCATGCGGCGAAGGACCAGGACGGCTGTCCGCACATGTCGTTCGGCTTCGGACAGCGCTGAACCATCGGGTGCGGGGCAGCGTCTCACCAGGGGATACGCGTACGTCGCCGGTTGGGGAGGCACTCATGGCCATGGTCGGACTGTTCTGGATCGCCGAGGACGGTGGCGTGTACGTCGGGGCGCAGCCGGAGGGGTTCGGGCCCGGGGTGCGGCTGACGCCGGACTGGGTGGAAGGGCTGGGGACCGGGCAGAGCGCGGTGTGGGGCTGGTCGGAGATCCGGTCGGCGGCCGTGCGGTACGTGCGGATCCGGTCCGGCGCCCGGCTGCTCGCCACCACGGCCGTCGACCTCGTGGCCAACGCCGTCGCGGGCGGCGGGGATGCGGCGGCCGCGTTCGAGGTGCACCTGGAGACCGCCGACCGGACCGTCGAGCTCAACGCGTACTCGGCCGCGGCCCTCGGCGGTTACGTCCAGTCCGAGTACGACCTCTCCGTCGCCCTGCTGGACCGCCTCGTGGCGGGCACGGCGGACGTCGAGACCCTCGCACGCTGGGGCCGCGCCCACGCCGCCGAGGGCACCCCGCGACGTGAGCAGCGGGAGGCCCTGCTGCGGGAGTGGGCGGCCGGGGACTGAGCCGCCGGGGCGGCCTCCCTCGCGGCGACCCCGCCGGTCGCCCCCTTCCCGGCCTTCCCCGGCCTCCCGCCGCTCCCTTTCGAGGTCCCGGGAACCCGGTTCCCCTCGTCCGCCGTCCCCCGCAACGACAACTGGACACCGGGTCACCGGAGGGACACATGACCGCACGGGACACTCCGTCAACCGCCCCGCAGGGCGCTCCACGGGACACCGCACACGGCACCGCGTGGAGCAGCGGTGTCTCGGTCACCCACGACCTCGAACCGCACGACTGGTCGTACGAGGAGACCGCGGCGTACGAGGCGGCGATCGAGGCCGTGAACGGCGCGGTCGGCGCCTACAGCGCGACGATCGCGGCGGAGGAGGCCAAGGACGCCCCCGACCCAGCCGTCATCGAGGCCGCGCGCGCCGCGCAGGGGCGGCTGGCGCGGGAGCGCGAGGGGCTGCGGTCGGCCGACCGGGAGCAGATCGTCGAGGCCCGCTCCCACTACGCCCGACTGGCCCGCGAGGTCATGGCGGACCTCACATGACCGACCCGGCCGAGCACCAGCGGCACCGGCTGTCCGACGCCGAGAACCGGCGGATCTTCCGCGAGCGGATCGTCCCCGACCTGCCGGCGGGCCGTGTCGGGCAGGAGACGACGCCCACCGTGGTGTTCCTGGTCGGCCGGCCAGGCGCTGGCAAGAGCCGGTCACCGAGACGGTGGCCGGCGCGCTGACTCGGCAACGGCGTCCCGGGCGGCCGAGCGCGGCCGCAGAGATGAGCAGCCCAGGTCAGGGACGGTCCTCACCTCGTGCGGCTACGTGGGGTCAGCGCTGGTTCGGTCTGTGTCCTCGCTGCTCGTCTCCGCCGCGACGCAGATGTCCGGCCTGCTCCCCCTTGCCGGGAACGGACGGTCTCGTCGGCTTCCCGGCCGCGGTCGATCGGCTCCGTGCCGCGGCTGCGGACGACCGTGGGGCATTGGCGCGATCATCGGCGATGACGATCCTGGAGGTCGGCGTGCGCCAGGCCATGGGGTTGTGAGGACTGTGGATGACCCAGTCGCTTTCGCGGAAATGGGAGGACAGGGTGCGCCCGATCCGGGTCGCGTCGAACGGACCGCTGGATTCGAAGACTCCGAGTGACAAAGGTCTGCCCAGGTCGCGCTCCCACTTGTTCGCCCACTGAGCCAGGGAGGGGAGGGCGCCCGTCACGACCTGCTTGTCGAGATATCCGTGGCCGCCCATGAAATCGCCCGAGTATCGGTCGGAATTGTTGGCTCTCCAATGCGCGCGTGCGGCCCGGACCATGGCGGTGCTGTTGAAGTCGAGGTCGACATCACTGGGCAGGGACTCCAGACCGAGGCGCCACATGGAGTCGTACGGACGTCGCAGGGGCCGATCCTGGCTGTCGCCGAACCACTCCCGCAGGCGTCGCGCCGCCTCCGGACGGGCGGCCAGATCCTCCTCGCGCGGCAGGGTCTTGTGGGTTCCGGCGAAGAATTCGGCGCCGGTTCCTTTGAGACGTACGTCGACCTGAGTCCATTCGATGCCGTCCTGCCCCAGCGCCTCGACCATTTCCGTACCGAACCGCTGGTAGAGCTCCGGGGTCATGCCCATGGGGGCCTCTCCGGTGAGCATCCACTTGATCTGGACCGGGTCGATGCCGAGAAAGTCCAAGTCGCGTCCGGTGACGGCGTAACCGGAGTCGTCGCGCGGCCACCAATTCGGGAGTGGCTCCTCTCCGGCGAGGATCCTGCGGATGCGGCTGTCCAGCGGATCGGCGGCATCGGAAGAGGAAGTGATCGTGAGAGGGAGCCAGAGGCTGCCGCCTTCCCGGGAAGCAGGCACCCCGGCCGAGGGTGGTTCTCCCTGGGCTGTGACCGGCACGGCACCCTGTGGCGATGCGCCAGTGCTCGTCGACACCGCCGCTGTGGCGTCGGCGCCCTCCGCTCGACTCGGCCCAGTACCGAGGTCAGGGGCTCCCAAGGAGACGCTGCTCGCCGCAGTCTGTTCCAGCCCGGCTGTCGAACCTCTTCCGGTGTAGACACCGTCCAGCGTCACCAGCCGGTCGCCCGGCAGCGTCACCCACTCCCGCTGAGCGAAGAAGCCCATGCCGGTCGTGGGCATGGACAGGATGTCCTGAGCGGGTTTGCGGTCGACCAGGATCACGGCGTCACCGCCTCGCTGTTCCAGCCAATCGGCGACGATCCGGCGATCCGCCGCCCAACTCGCCAGAGGCCTGTGACGAGCCTCGAAGGCATCACCCACGCTCAGGCCGACCCAGTCAGGCTGAGCCGCTTCCTCGTGCCAGGTGAGCGCTCGGTAGGCGATCACTTCGGTCACACCACGTGCGGCGAGAGTCTCCTGGGTGAGCGTGTACTGGGTGCGCAGGAAGTCACGCAGCGCGTCCCTGTTGTAGTCGAGTTCCAGGTCCACAGCGCCGCGTGTCCGGGCATCCATGCGCCACTCCAGCACACCGGTGAGTCCGAACTCCTCCTTGGTCGCCTCCTGAAGTGCCAGTACACGCACGTTGTTGTTGGAGCCGTACGCCCACGCTCCCATGACCTCGCTGACGCCGATCTGGCGGACGACGGCCTCGGCGCGCGGATCGTCCATGCGCAGTACTTTCCCCGGGGCGTGCCGGGGGTTGTCAGGGACGAGTTCGTCGACATGGAGGATGTCGGCGCCCATCGAGGGGTACTTCTCGTTGTGCGGTACGAGGACGTAGCGGTCGTCTCCCAGATGCTGAGCCATGTCCGTGCCGACGACCAGGCCGAACGCCGCCAGGGCGATCTCGGGTGTCGAGGACCTCATCCGGTTGGCGAGGGCCTCGATGGCGATGGTCTTGGCCTGGCTGGTGTCGGTGATCCGGCCGTCGTCCGTCAGCAGCGCCTCGCTGATGCGCTGCTGGTCGGCCCGCTCCTGCGAGCCCGGTGGCGGGGGCAGGGGGTGGTGACGCACAGGTGTCTGCTCGGGCAGCGCGATCTGGAGGCCAGGCGGTTGGGACAGCAGCGCGGCGGTACCGCGCGCGTGGTCTGCCACCTGGTCGAATCGCTCCATGACGACGTGGTGCAGGTCCGTACGACCGAGCCGCTCGAAGAGGGGGAGGAGCCCGTCGAGTTGCCGCCGCATGATCGCGATGTCGCCGGGGGGAATCGGGTTGTCCACCCAGGAGAACACGTGTGGCTCGGTCTGCCGGTAGAAGGTGCGTACGAACGGGTTCGCGGCGTCCGGGAGAGGGCCATGGGTCGGGGCACCGTCGCCGACCGCGATCAGGCTCTGTCGTTCACCGAGGACGAGGTGGCGCGCGGTGACGCCGTGGGCGGCGGTCAGCGAGTGGTGCAGACCGAGCAGGACTCCGTCGCGGGTCGTGGGCAGTCCCTGGTCCGCCAGTGCGTTCAGGCCCCCGCCGAGGCCGGAGGCCGGTCGGCCAGGCATGTGGTCGGTGTAGACCTCGTGCAGACCCACCGGGTGCGACAACGGGACGCGGGCGCCCACCGCCCGGCCGACATAGCCGTCGAGCACCTTCGTGGTGACATCTCCCGGACGTGCGTACTTCTCGTACACGGCCCGGGTCCCGTCGGCGAACGTGGTCAGTTCCCGGTTCGTGATGCCCTCACCGTGTTCGAGTGGCTCCCGGGCGACCACACGGCTGCCGGTGACGGGGTGTGGAGGCAACGGCAGCGCGCTGGTGGGGGGTGTAGGGGTGACGACCACGGTGGACGGCCCGCCGTTCAGCACGGCGTCGAGCTCGGCCCGTACGACCGGCCAGCTCGCGGCGAAACCGGGATGCAGGTTCAGGCCTTCCACCTCGGCCAGGGGAATCCAGGCCAGTGCGGCGGACTCGCTCCCGACGGGCCGGATCTCCGTCGCCCGGTCCACCGAGGCGAGCACGGTGTCGTACGACCAGCCACCGTGGTCGTCCCGGACGACCCGCTCGATACGGACGTGGGCGGGATCGAGGGTGCTCTCCTCGACAGCCTCGCGAACGGCGGCCCGTGCCGCGGACTCGTGACTCTCCCGCGCGCCGCCGAGCAGCGCCCACGTCCCCCCCTGGTCGGTGTCCGCTCCCCGTTGCTGCATGAGTACGTACGTCCGGCCGTCATCGGCGCGGTGGACGGGCAACAGCCCGGCTCCGCCGAACCGTCCCCAGTGCGCGTGGCCCTGGGAGCAGTTCGCCCAGCCGTCCCCCGTCATCGCCGGTAGCCCGGGTGCGTCAGGACGCCGGGCACGGCGGTCCGGCATGGCCTGGATCGCGGCGACCAGGGAATCGGCCGCACCCACCCAGGTGGTGTTGGCCTCGCGCAGATGTTGCTGCAGGGCGAGGGCGTTCGCCCGCGCCGTGGGGATGTCGAGCACGATGTTCCGCAGCTTGTCGGTCCAGCGCCCGACGTCCACCTGGTCCTCGAAGCCCTGCTCGACCAGACTGTTCCGGGTGATCTCGGAGGGGAACCGGTTCGGGTCGCCGAAGAAGGCCCCTACGCCACTGGTGCGGGGCAGCAGCACGGGGAGTCCCGCGCCCGCCGCCTCCAGCCCGACCAGTCCGAAGCCTTCCGCCCGCGAGGGCATCACCAGGACGTCGGCCTGCCGTATGTCGGCCAGGATCTCCTCGCGGTCGATGGAGAACGGCTTCACCACGACTTCCCGGCCGACGATGTTCGACAGCCGCTCCCGAACCTCTTCCACGGTCTCCGGGGCCGCACCGCGGACCGTGAGCCGGACGTCGATGCCTTCCTCATTCAGCCGGCGGACCATGAGGGCGGCGTGCTGAGCCCCCTTCTGCGGGGCGTCGGCGCGGCCGACGAGCAGGACGTGGCGGGTCCGCTCTCCGTCCCAGGGGAGCAGCTGTTGCTGCTCGAAGGGGACTCCGGGAATGATCTGGTGGACGGCGGGGCTGTGATCGCCCGGATTGGTGGCGGCGAGCCGCCGGGCCTCGTCCGCCAGCACCGGGCCGACGCCCGCGACCATGTCGGCGGCGGCGACCATGCGGCGCTCGGTGCCCTCGAACTCCACTTCCAGATCAGGCCGGTTCGCCACTCGGGCCAGCGCTCCGGTCACCATATGGATGACCTGGACATAGGGCGTGTCCTGATACAGCTGGTCACGTACCTGGAGTGCTTCCGGGCCGGAGTAGCGGCTGTGCCCGATGACGGCGTCCACGTTCTGCGGCAGGTCCTCGCCGCCGTAGACGAGTTGTTCCTGCTCGCCACGCGCCGGGTCGAACTGGCGGGGCCCGATGAGCCTGATGCGTTCACCGGGAGGCTCCGGCGGGACCTCGTGACCGACGCGGACGAAGACTTCGTGGCCGGCGGCCGCGAGCCCTTCGACGAGGTTCCGGTTGACGGCCACGATGCCGCCCTTGTGGGGGTCCCACTCGGTGCAGTACGCGAGGATGCGCATGCTGAACCGGCCGGCGTCGTGCCGCCGAGACAGTTCCGCCCATTGTGCGGCGAACTCCTGGTGCGCCTCCTCTCGACCGGCCGGGGGTGTCACTGCCAGTCGCCGCTGGTGGTCCTGGAGCAGCCGCTCGCGTTCCTCCGCGTACGCGGCGCGCAGTTCCTCGAGCCCGGCATTCGTGTACTGCCTGCGCAGGGCTTCGCCGGCACGGTCGGTCGAGCCGGGGGCGACAGCGGCGCCGGGACGGACGGGTGTCTCGCGGAACCGGCCTGCCCGTCCGTCGCCGAACTGCCATCGGCCGGGGCCGCCCTCGGTGACTCGGAAGACCCACCCGTCGTGCTGAGAGGCGCCGCTCGCCGGAGTGTCCGCCCACGGCGGCGGCGACGGGGTGTGCCCGCGGGCCATGATGTCCCGAGCCGTTCCGGCCAACTCGGTTTCCCACCGGGACCGTTCGCCACTGTCGCGAGCCTCTTCCCATTTGCGCGACAGCCACGCGTACTCGCGGGTCCGGGCGGGAACACAGTGGTCGCCGCCGGCCCGCTGCTCCGGAGCGAGTGGCTCCCGCGCGACGCCGTTTCGCGTGGCTTCCTGCGCCTCGGTGAGCTCCCGTACGGTGTCCGTGATCTCGTGCAGCCAGGTTCGCGCGAGCATGTCGGTGGGAGCGAGCCGTATCAGATGGGGGTCCGTGTCCGTGCCCGAGCGCACGTCTGTCTGGCCCATGAGCCCGGGCGCCGGGGGCACCGCCACGGGGTGGAAGTGTTGCGGCCCGAAAGCCCGTGTCTCCACTCGCAGCACTGTCCCGCCCGACACCCAGGCGAAGCCGTTCACCTCGGGGCCGAGGTCGGACATGCGGAGATCGTCGGTGCCGGCCCGGGCGGTCGACAGAGGGACGGGCCTGGAATCGGTGACGACGTACGCGGTGCCGGCGATCTCTGGAGAGGTGACGGTCACTCCTGGTCCGGCGCCCCAGGGGAACAGGTCCTGAAGACGGGTCTCGTCTCTGTCGTGCTCGGCCGCGAACAGCACGGGCTTCCTCCCTGAATGGTGGTGCTGGCCGGTCCCGGGTGAGGAAGATGCCAGGAGCATCAACGGGGTTCTGACTGTTGCGGCATCATACGCAGAAAGATCGTTTGAATTCGGGGTTTTCCGACCCCGCCTTGCGCTGAACTTCCGGTTTCCGGCGCGCTGTTGGAGACAACGGGAACGGGACCAGGAGGTCGCTTGCGCAGGGATACCGATGGCGAGCCAGGGAATCAGGGAGCATTCGTGCACGATGACGTGGTCCAGGCCCAGTACGCGCAGTTGCGGAGCGCCGCGATCGAAGTGCTCGACGCGATGCCGGGCGCGGCTGACTCATCGCCGCAATTCCATGACGCGCTCAAGAGTCTGCGTGCTGCATTGGAAGGCGAGACACCGCCGCGGTCCCTCCCGACGCGTAGTTCGCTTGATCCGTTCGAGCACTCGCTGGTGGCGAGGAGCTACGTGGGGCAGCGGGCCGAACCGATTTCTCTCGCGGAACGGGCGGTGGAGCTGCGACGGCGACTGGAAGGGGATCGCGACCTGGAGGACCGGCTGCCTGGTGAGCCGTCTCGCAATGTGGCCGTCACAGAACTGCGCGCGATGATCGTCGCGGGCCTGCTGGAAGAACTGGCGGCCAGGCTCTCACCGGGAGCGGCCTTCGGGCCGGGACGCAGTGGCGAGGAACTGGCACGCCTTGCCAAGGACTTGGCCGACGAACTCCTGGCCCAGACGTTCGTCGGCGAGTAGCGGCAGGAGCCCGGATTTTCCTCGCTCTCAGATTCCGCGCAGGAAGTCATCGGCTTGGCGGCGGAGGGACAGGGGGGCCACGGACCACGCCGGAGTGCGCATGACCTCACGCAGCTTGACCACCTTCACCTCTCGGGGGGCGTCCTTGCGCAGACCGATGTGGGACCACATGTGGTCCAAGTCGTCGTAGGGCAGATCCCAGGTCACTCCGACGCCGGTCTCGGAAGCACCAGGGTGCGGGGGCGGGACATGGACTTCGTCGGCGGTCGCGGCGGGGGTGATCTCGACGAGGGTGAGGCCGACCTGTTCGATCGCGTCGCGGAGCAGCACCCGGTGGCCTTCCACGGTGTCGGCGGAAGGCGGTTCCCCGTCGAAGAACAGAGCGAGCACCCAGCCGGACTCACCGGAGCGGGCGAGGTCCAGGACGAGAACGGTGCCCGTGTCGTCGGTGAAGGAGCGGTGCGCGAGGCTCTTCGCCGCTCCGGGGCCTTCGGTGCGGGGGATTTCTTCGAGCCGGAGCCTGCTGAGCAACCCCTGTAGCTGATCGGGTGTCAGTTCTCCCTGGGAGAGAACCCGGAGAGCGGGCCAGAGCATGAGAAGTTCCCTTCTTCGACTTTCATCGGCCGGGGGCGAGCGAAGCATGTGTGTGCCCGATCCGCTTTCCCCCATGGCACGGTAGTCGATCATTCGCGAGGCCCCTGTGGTATCGGCGCATCGGCGATCGACCGGACATCGCCGGCCGGGGAACGGCGAGGGCGTTGTACGGGGTGAGCTACGCCACCTGCCGGCGTTCCGGCTGTCGGGCGGAATTGGATACCTGGGTGTCGTTCGCGAGGAGGACCCTGGCTTTTCGCCCGGCCTCTCTCCGGCCGGGTCGGCCGCCATTTCAGCAGCTGACGTGTAAACCCATGGGCGATGTGCCGGGCTGCGATCGCGCGGGGATCGATTGATCACCGACGGCTTACACAGGGCGACCCGCGCATTTGGACACCCTCCAGCTGCAGCCGTGGGCTCGGGTGACGTGAAGGCCGCGCGGCGACAGCCGGGGCCCTTTGCTTTACCCTCTTCACACCGAGACCACACAAGGCTGTTGTCATCTCGTTAAGTGATTGGTCCTTGACGCTGAGGTGATCACCGCGTTGGCTTTCAGCCACCTGGGTCGCAGTGCTGCACCCACGCCCGGAAGGCCCTTGATGTGAACGCCCGTACCACCAGCACCACCCCCAGCACCCGTATACGTCGTCGTACCACCGCTCTGCGCCGTACCGCCACCGCCCTCGTCGCCTCGGCCGCGGCCGTCTCCCTCGCCTCCTGCGGGGTCTCGGACATCGGCGACAGCGCGGAGGCGAGCCCCACGAAGGGTGACGACATCACGGTGGGTGTGCTGTTCCCCGACAAGGACACCAAGCGGTACGAGCAGTTCGACTACCCCCACATCAAGAAGAAGATCGCCGAGCTGACCGACAACAAGGGCGTGACCAAGTACGCCAACGCGGAGAAGGACCCGGAGACCCAGAACAGCCAGATCGAGCAGATGATCGCGGACAAGGTCGACATCATCATCGTCGACGCCGTGGACTCCAAGGCCGTCGCGCCCGCCGTGCAGAAGGCGGACGACGCGGGCATCCCCGTCATCGCCTACGACCGGCTGGCCGAGGGGCCGATCGACGGCTATGTCTCCTTCGACAACCAGCTGGTGGGGCAGGTGCAGGGACGCTCCCTGGTCGAGGACCTGGGTGACAGCGCCGCCAACAAGATCGTCATGATGAACGGGTCGCCCTCCGACCCGAACGCCGCCATGTTCAAGGAGGGCGCGCTCTCCGAGCTCCAGGACAAGGTGACGATCTCCGAGTCGTTCGACACCAAGGACTGGGACCCCAAGGTCGCCAAGGTCAACATGGAGCAGGCGGTCGCCAAGCTCGGTGTGGACAACATCGACGCCGTCTACGCGGCCAACGACGGGATCGCCGGGGCCGTCATCGACGTGCTGAAGACCGCCGGCGTCGCCAAGGTGCCGCCGGTCACCGGGCAGGACGCCGACCTGGACGCGGTGCAGCGGATCCTCGCGGGCGACCAGTACATGACCGTGTACAAGTCGTTCCCGACGCAGGCCAGCGCCGCCGCCGAGATGGCCGTCGCCAAGGTCCAGGGGCGTTCCATCGAGTTCGACGCCCTCGCCAAGGACAGCGTCGACTCCCCGACCACCAAGAAGGTCCCGGCCCAGCTGGTGCCCCCGGTCGCCCTCACCAAGAACAACATCGCGGACACGGTGGTCGCCGACGGCATCTACACCGTCAAGCAGATCTGCACCGCCGCCTTTAAGTCCGACTGCGACGCGGTCAACCTGAAGTAACGGACGAGCCCTTCGGGGTTCCCTCTCGCTCCCACGGCCCGGCAGGGCCACCACCGGCTCTCCGGCCGCGCGGTGCTCCTGCCGGGCCGTACCCCTGCGTCCCCACTCCGTTCCCGCCCCCCAAACCGCCCGGGTCTCCGGACCGCCCGGGTCCTCATGCCACCCGAGTCCCCAAGCCGCCCGAGTCCTCAAGCCACCCGCGTGAACTCGATCGTCACCTCCGGCGGCCCCCCGGCCACCCCCCGGTAGATGCCCTTGTGGGGCGTCACGTCGTCGTAGTCACGGCCCCGGCCGACGATCACGTGGGACTCGTCGGCGGGGACCCGGTTGGTGGGGTCGTAGCCGGTCCAGTCGCCCGCCCAGTACTCGATCCAGGCGTGGCTCTGCCCGGCGACGGGGCGGTGGAGTTCGGCGTCGCGCTCCGGGTGGAGGTAGCCGGAGACATAGCGGGTGGGCAGGCCGAGGCCGCGGAGCATGCCGAGAGTGAGGTGGGCGATGTCCTGGCAGACGCCCGCCCCCTGCTCCCACGCCTCGAACGCGCTGGTGTGCACACCGGTCGCGCCCGGCACGTACGCGACGTGGTCGGCGACCAGGGCCGAGACCGCGATCGCCGTTCCGTGCGCGGAGAGACCCTCCGACGCCTCCCGGGCCCGGTCCAGCAGGGCCTGTGGGAGCGTCGTACGGCCCGTCGCCGTCAGGTACTCCAGGAGGCGGGAGCCCGCGGCCGCCCGGCGGATCTCCGCCCGGTCCGGCGCGTCCGGGAGCGCCTCGGGCGGGGACGTCTCCACCAGGCTGGTCGCGGTGATCGTCAGGTCGGAGTGCGGCTCGATGAGGTCGAAGCCGGTGACCTGGGTGCCCCAGTAGTCCCAGTACGACCACGTGGGCGTGGACGGGTTGACCAGGACCCGGGCGTCCAGGGTGGTCTGGCCGGGCAGCGTCAGCGGCGTCATGCGGACCTCGTTGTGGGACGAGGCCGCGGGCTGGGCGTACGCGACGCGGGTGGTGTGCCGGATGCGCAGGCGCCGGGTCGCCCGGGGAGCCGTCGCGGCCGTTGCGGGCAGGTTCATCGTGCTCACGCGCCTTCCTGGGCCCACTCGACGGGGCCCTGGTACGGGAAGAACCTCTCGGCGACCGCCTCCGCCGAGGCCATGCACGCCTGCTGGAGGTCGCGCAGCAGCGCCGGCAGCCCGGCCTCCAGCGACTCGGAGTCGAGGTATTCGAGGTGCGTGCGCAGGGCGCCGATCGGACGCCGGGCCGGGTCCTGGCGGGGGCGGCCGAGCGCCGCCAGACACTCCTCCGCCGTGGTGAGGGCGTGCAGCGCCGAGCGCGGGAAGTCGCGGTCCAGGAGCAGGAACTCCGCCACCTTGGGGCTGTCGCCGAAGCCGCCGTGCACCCGCGCGTACGCCTCGTCGGCGCCGCTCGCGCTCAGCAGGGTCGGCCAGTCCGGCGCGTGCGCCGCGTCCAGCACCCGGACCGACAGCAGCCGCACCGTCATGTCCACCCGCTCCAGGCTGCGGCCCAGCACCACGAAACGCCAGCTGTCGTCCCGGCTCATCGTGGAGTCCGCGAGCCCGAAGAAGAGGGCCGCGCGACGCCGTACCAGCTCCAGATACGCGTACGGGCCGCCCGTGCGGCGCGCGGCCGTGCGCTGGTCGGCGAGCGCGTGCCAGGTGGAGTTCAGGCACTCCCACATCTCCGACGACACCGCCTCGCGGGCGCTGCGGGCGTTCAGCCGTGCCGCCCCGAGCGCGCCCTCGATCGACCCCGTCGAGCGGGCGTCGAAGGCCAGCCGGTCCAGCACCTGCTGCATGTCGCAGTGCTGGTCGGGCGCGTCGACGCCGAGGATCGCGTAGAGCGAGCGGCAGGCCGCGTCCTCGTCGCGCCAGGGGTCTTCGAGGAGGCGGTGGAGGTAGGCGTCGAGGATGCGGCCGGTCGCGTCGGCCCGTTCCACGTACCGCCCCGTCCAGGTCAGGGCCTCGGCTATCCGGGAGAGGATCACGTCGTTCACTGCTGCTGCGCCCCTTCCTGGGCGACCACGCGGGTGCCGTCGGGTCCGAGCTGGCGCGGTGCCTTCTGCGGGAGCGGGCCGCCGGTCTCCTCGGTGCGCTGCTCGGCGGGGCCCTCGGCGAGCACCCAGGTGTCCTTGGAGCCGCCGCCCTGGCTGGAGTTGACGATGAGGTTGCCCTCCTGGAGGGCGACGCGGGTGAGCCCGCCGGGCAGGACCCACACCTCGTTCCCGTCGTTCACGGCGAAGGGCCGCAGGTCGATGTGGCGCGGGGCCATCCGTTCACCGGCGAGGGTGGGGGAGGTGGACAGGGCGACCGGCCGCTGCGCGATCCAGCCGCGCGGATCGGCCGCCACGGCCTGTCGGGTGCGCTCCAGCGTCTTCCGGTCCGCTTTCGGCCCGATGACGATGCCCTGCCCGCCGGCCCCGTCGACCGGCTTGATCACCAGCTGGTCGAGCTGGTCGAGGACCGCCTCCAGCTGTCCGGGCTCGTCCGGCCGGAACGACTCCACGTTCGGGAGAATCGGTTCCTCGGAGAGGTAGTAGCGGATGAGGTCCGGGACGTAGGTGTAGAGGAGCTTGTCGTCCGCGACGCCGTTGCCGACCGCGTTCGCCAGCGTCACGTTCCCCGCCATCGCGGCGCCCATGATGCCGGGGCAGCCGATCACCGAGTCGGGCCGGAAGTGGAGGGGATCGAGGAAGTCGTCGTCCAGGCGCCGGTATACGACATGGACCGGCATCTCCCCGCGGGTCGTCCGCATCCACACCCGGTTGCCCCGGCAGACGAGATCGTGTCCCTCCACCAACTGCACGCCCATCAGCCGGGCCAGCAGGGCGTGTTCGAAGTAGGCGGCGTTGCTGGGGCCGGGGGTGAGGACGACGACGCGCGGGTCGCCGATCCCGCCGGGCGCGGCGGCCCGCAGCGCGGCGAGCAGCCGCTGCGCGTACCCGTCGACCGGCACGACGTGCTGCTCGGCGAAGAGCGAGGGGAAGACGCGGGTCATGGCGCGCCGGTTCTCGATGACGTACGAGACCCCGGACGGCACCCGGACGTTGTCCTCCAGCACCCGGAAGTCGCCCGCCTCGTCCCGTACGAGGTCGATGCCGGCGACATGGATACGGACCCCTCCCGGGGGCTCGACACCGTGCGCGGCCCGGTGGAAATGGGCGGAGTCGAGGAGCAGCCGCCAGGGCACCACGCCGTCCTCGAAGGCCCGGCAGGGCCCGTACGCGTCGGCGAGGTACGCCTCCAGCGCGCGGACGCGCTGGGCCACTCCGCGCTGGATCAGATCCCACTCCAGGGCGTCCAGGATGCGCGGCACCAGATCCAGCGGCCAGGGTCTCTCCTCGCCCGCGAAGGCGTACGTGACGCCCCGGTCGGTGAACGCGCGGGCCATCTGGTCCGCCCTGAACCGCAGTTCGGCCGGCTCGATCGGCTGGAGCGCCGCCAGCACCGGTTCGTAGGCGGCCCTGACCTCACCCGGCCGCTCGAACATCTCGTCCCACGCGTCGGCCAACGCGTACGCGTCAAATATGTCCGCCATGGCCCGACGGTAAGCGCGCTCCGTAACGCCGCGATCACCGGAGCGTTTCCGCCATCTTGCGGGGACGGCCACGACCTGCGGAAACGGAGGGTTTGAAGTACGGCCGGGTGGGGGAGCCGGGGGTACGGTCACCCGGGCGGTCCGCGGTGCGCCAGGGCACGACTGCGCGGCGTACCGGGCCGTGCCCGGGGGCTCCCGTCGCCGACTTCAGCTTGTTGCAGAGCGCACTGCCTGAGGGGTGGAGAAAGGCGGGCGAAATCATGGTTACCGGGGCAGAAACATGACGGAGCTGTGTTGCGGTGCCGGTGTGGTGCCGCGCATAGTTGCGCTGCGAGAGGGCTGGAACCGGGGGTGAATTGGGTGATGGCCGGGCACGCGACCGAGGAGCATCCGCACGGTGCCGACCGGCTCTGCGCTGCCGGGGACCGCGTGTACTCCCGAGCCGTACGACGGGGCCGTGTCCCGCGCGCGGACGCCGACCCCGTGCCCTGTCTGCTCGAACTCGCCCTGCTGCACCCCGACCCCGACGACATGGGCTGGCTGGTGCCCACCTCGCCGCAGGAGGTCATGACCCGGCTGCTGCGCAGTGTCCACGCCGAGGTCAGCGCCAGCCAGGCCCGGATGGGCGCGGCGGTGGACGCCGTCGAGTGGTACGCGGGCCTCGGCGGCTCGCGGGCCCGGCAGGCGGCGGAGAGCACGGCGATCCGGGTGCTCGACGGGCTGTCCCGGATCCGGGCGGCGATCGACGAGGCCACCGAGCGCTGCACGACCGAGGTGCTGACCGTGCAGCCCGGCGGCATCCGGCGCGAGGACGAGCTGCGCGAGGGGCTGCACCGGGCGCTGGCGATGTGCCGCCGGGGTGTGCGGATGCGGGACCTGTACACGCATGTGGCCCGGCACGGGCAAGGCCTGCACAACTACATGGAGCTGATGGGGGAGTCGGCGGAGGCCCGCACCCTGGACGAGGTCGTGGAACGCCTCATCGTCTTCGACCGCACGGTCGCCTTCATCCCCGCGAACTCCGACCGCACCATGGCCCTGGAGATCCGCCACCCCGCGCTGGTGGAGTACCTGGTCACCGTCTTCGAACGGCTGTGGCGCCTCGGCGTCCCGCTGGCCGCGTCCCTCCCCTCGACCGGCGTCGCGGGTATCACCCACCGGGAACGGTCCATCGCGGCGCTGCTGGCGGAGGGCCACCAGGACGCGGTGGTCGCCGAGCGGCTCGGCATCAGCGTCCGCACCTGCCGGGCCCACATCGCCCGCCTCTCCGAACGCCTCGGCGCGGCCAGCCGCACCCAACTCGGCGTCCGCATCGCCGAGGCCGGCCTCGACGGCCCACCCCGCTCGGCCCCGGACGGCCTCCCCGCCTTGCCGTCCCCGGCCCCTGCGGCTCCTGCGGCTTCTACGGCTCCTGCTCCAGAATCCCCGACTGTCCGATGAGATAGCCGAGCTGAGCCCGGCTCTCACTGCCGAGCTGGGCGGCGAGCTTGGCGATGTGGAGGCGGGCGGTGCGGACGTTGAGGCCGAGTCGATCGGCGATGGACGTGTCGGTGTGCCCCTCGACCAGGAGGCGGGCGATGGCGCGTTGGCGCGGGGTGATGCCGTCGATCACGGGGAGGTGGACGGCGTCGGGGTACATGGGTGTCGCCAGGTGCCAGAGTCGGTCGAAGGTGGTGGCGAGAAAGGAGATCAGGGTGGGATGCCGGATCTCCAGGGCCAGGGTCCGCTCGGCGTCGGCGGGAATGAAGGCCACCGTGCGGTCGACGAGGATGAGGCGGTCGGTGACCTCGTCCAGGGTGCGCGCCTGGGCGTCGCCGCGCAGTTGTTCGTAGCGGGCCCGGATGAGGGGCGAGTGCCGGAGGGTGTGGGGGTAGAGCGTACGGATGCGGGCGCCCCGGGCCAGCAGGTCCTGATCGCGGCCCAGGGAGGCGGTTTGGCCCTCCAGTCCGCGCGTGCCGTGCTGGTGGGTGTGCGGCTGGATGCAGAGCAGTTCCCGGGTCGCCTCGGCCATGGCCCCGGTGATGGCGGCGTTGATCTGCTCGATGCCGCCCAGCAGGGCGATCGCCGTCGTGATGCTGTCGGCCGGCGCCGTCCGTCGCTCGGCGATGCGCAGTAACGGCTCGAAGGCCGCTGCCAGCTGTTCCTCGCGGCGCCGTTCCTCGGCGACCCGGTCCTCGATGCCGCGCAACAGCCGGTGCAGGGCGGTCGCGGGGCCGGTCGCCTCCAGCCAGCCGGGGTCCCCGACCGCCGGGTGCAGCAGTCCGGCCTGGATCAGGCAGGGCGCCGCGGACGCGTCCACGTCCCGCACCCGCCCGTCCCGCAGTGCTCGCGCGTACAACTCGGTGCCGACCGCGCAGAGTTCGTCGGTCCGGTGCCCATGGACCTCGCTGGTCACCCGCGCTCGCTTCCCTCGGCCGTCAGTGGTCCTGCCCTTGCTCCAGGATCCCCGACTGCGCTATCAGATAGCCGAGTTGGGCCCTGCTCCCGCTGCCCAGCGCCGTCGCCAGCTTGGCGATGTGAGCGCGGCAGGTGCGGACGTTCATGCCGAGGCGACGGGCTATGGCCTCGTCGACATGACCTTCGACGAGGAGCTTGGCTATGGAGTGCTGGATCTCCGTGATGCCGTCGGAGGCGGTCTCGTAGGGGGCGCCGGCGTTGAGGGGGACCGCCCGGGACCACATGAACTCGAAGACCTTGATCAGATAGCGGACCAGGCCGGGGTGGCGGAGTTCCAGGGCGACCTGACGGTCGTCACGCGTGGGGATGAAGGCCACCGTCTCGTCGCACACGATGAGGCGTTCGACCAGTTCGTCGATGGTCCGGATCTCCACCTTGCCGGCCACCTGGTCGACGTACGCCAGATTCGCGGGGCTGTAGCGGGCGGTGTGTTGGTAGAGCGTACGTATGCTCACGCCGCGTTCGAGCAGCGGCCGGTCGCGCTCCAGTCCCTGGACGATCCTGCGCTCGGGGCGGTTGGCGCTCGGCTGGACCGTGAGCATCTGGCTCTGGCACTGGGACGTGGCGAGGTCGAGCGCGGCGTTGATCCGGTCGCTGCCCTCCAGCACTGTGATCGAATGCGTGTCACTGGTCGCCCGGGCGCTGAGGGCCATGAACGGCTCGAAGGTCTCGGCCAGTTCGGTGGTCAGACGCCGACGCTCGGTGATCTCGCGTTCCAGCGGGTGCAGCCGCTGGGCCAGAGCCGCCGCCGGGGGAACCGGGCGCAGCCAGTTCGCGTCGTCCGGATCCGGCTGGAGCAGACCGAACTCCATCAGGCAGGGAGCCGTCTCCACCTCCGTACGGTCGATGCGTCCCGCGCGAAGAGCGTTCGCGTAAAGACGGCCGCCGTCCTCGCACAGTTCGGTCACCGTGTGAGGATGTGTCCCTTTGGTCCAGCTTGTTGCCAAATCTCCACCCCCCAGGGTCCTGAACATGCAGGAACATGATGCACCGATTATGTGGCCATGACGTGCCCGAATGAGCCATCGTCGTAGGCGACGGGGGAAGAGGGGACCTTCAAGTGAGGACGAAGCCGACTATGCGTAGAGGATTGCTTCGCTCGGTGCTTGTCGCCGCCTTCTCCGCCGTTATGGCCTTCGGGGTGGTAAGCACGCACTCCGCTGCGAAGAGCGACGCGCCTGCGGACAGCTACTGGGGTGGGGCGGCGGTGGAGACTGTGGACACCGCCGTGCCGGGCGACAGTATCTGGCCATTGGCGCCACAGGGTTCGGACGAGACTGTGCAGGCCTGACATGACGACTCCTCCCGACGACCGTTCCTTCCGGCGCGAGATGGCGACCGCCTATCGCTCCGGCTGGCACTTCATCGACCTGGCCACCGCCATCCCCCACAGCGGTGACTCGTTGATGGTGACCGTGTTCGGCGAACCGGTGGTGGTGACCCGGGACGAGGACGAGGACATCCGGGCGTACCGGTGTCTGCGGCGACCGCGCGGCGCGCCGCAGCCAGTGCGGTGTGCCGTTCGGTACGGGATGGTCTTCGTCAATCTCGACCAACGCGACCACCGGCTCGCCGAGCCGGAGACCCAGGCCTCCACGGCCGTCTCAGCCACCCCCCGCAGTGCCTGAAGCGATTCCCCCGTCGTTTCAAATCGCTCAGGCGCTTCCCCCCAGCAGCGGCGTCACCGTACCCTGAACACGGTGACGCCGCTGCAGGTTTACGGCGACATTTCGGGATGCCACCCGGTATCGGAAGCTCCCCACCCGCCCCTCATCTGTCCGAAAAAAGGTCAACCGGAAGCAGACGGTCACCGTCGGCGCGTCGCCGTCCTCGGGGTTCACCCCTCACCCCCGTCCCAGCGCCCCCGTCAGTTGGATCTCGATCACCACGCGCTGCGGGTTCGGCCGGGGGTCCCTGCCGTACCGCTCGGCGTACCGGCGCTCGGCGTCCGTGATCCGCTCCCGGTCCGTACGGACGAACGCGCGCCCCTCCAGCGTGGCCCAGCGCTTGCCCTCCATCTGGCAGACGGCGACCCGGGCGCCCTCCTCCCCGGCCAGGCGCACATGCCGTGCCTTCGCGCTCGTCGAACTGGTGATCACCCGAGCGAGACGCGCCCCGGGTTCGTATGTCACTCCGACGGGCACCACATGGGGGCTGCCGTCGGCGCGGAGGGTGGTCAGGGTGCACACGTGGCGCTCCTGCCAGAAGGCCAGATAGGCGGCGTCCGGGGCGCCCGGGTCCACTCGGTAGGTACTCACGGTCGTGGAATCTAGCGGTGGATCCGACTCCGGGCCCGGACCGCCCCCCGGCCCGGCTCCGGACCGCCGCCGGCTCCCTCGATCCAATCGCCGGGATGCCTCCCGACTCCACCTTGAGTGGAATAGACTCAACTTTATGCACGTTGCCCAAGTCACTGTGGCCGACGGCTGACGCAAGGAGGGAAGCGCGAACGTGGATGCCGAGCTGACCAACAGGAGCCGGGACGCGATCAACGCGGCCAGCAACCGGGCCGTGTCCGAGGGACACCCCGACTTCACCCCCGCCCACCTGCTGCTGGCTCTGCTCCAGGGCCAGGACAACGAGAACATCACCGACCTGCTCGCCGCCGTCGACGCCGATCAGGCGGCCGTGCGCGCGGGCGCCGAGAAGGTCCTGGCCGGTCTGCCCAGCGTGACCGGCTCCACCGTCTCGCCGCCCCAGCCCAACCGCGAGCTGCTGAGCGTCGTCGCCGAGGCCCAGGCCAAGGCGAAGGAGCTCGGTGACGAGTACGTCTCCACCGAGCACCTCCTGATCGGGATCGCGGAGAAGGGCGGCCAGGCCGCGGACGTACTCTCCCGGCAGGGGGCGAACGCCAGGAAGTTGCAGGAGGCGTTCCAGAAGGCAAGGGGAGGACGCCGCGTGACCACCGCCGATCCGGAGGGCCAGTACAAGGCCCTGGAGAAATTCGGGACCGACTTCACCGCCGCCGCGCGGGAGGGCAAGCTCGATCCCGTCATCGGCCGGGACCAGGAGATCCGGCGGGTCGTGCAGGTGCTCAGCCGCCGTACGAAGAACAACCCGGTCCTCATCGGTGAGCCGGGCGTCGGCAAGACCGCCGTCGTCGAGGGGCTCGCCCAGCGGATCATCAAGGGCGATGTGCCCGAGTCGCTGAAGAACAAGCGGCTGGTCGCGCTCGACCTGGGCGCCATGGTCGCCGGGGCGAAGTACCGAGGCGAGTTCGAGGAGCGGCTGAAGACCGTGCTCGCGGAGATCAAGGACTCCGACGGGCAGATCATCACCTTCATCGACGAACTGCACACCGTCGTCGGCGCGGGCGCCGGTGGCGACTCCGCGATGGACGCCGGCAACATGCTGAAGCCGATGCTGGCCCGCGGCGAGCTGCGCATGGTCGGCGCCACCACCCTCGACGAGTACCGCGAGCGCATCGAGAAGGACCCGGCGCTGGAGCGTCGCTTCCAGCAGGTGCTGGTCGCCGAGCCGACCGTCGAGGACACCATCGCCATCCTGCGCGGACTCAAGGGCCGCTACGAGGCCCACCACAAGGTCGTCATCGCGGACGCGGCGCTGGTCGCCGCCGCCACCCTCTCCGACCGGTACATCACCTCCCGCTTCCTCCCCGACAAGGCCATCGACCTCGTCGACGAGTCCGCCTCGCGGCTCCGGATGGAGATCGACTCCTCGCCCGTCGAGATCGACGAGCTGCAGCGGTCCGTGGACCGGCTGCGCATGGAGGAGATGGCCCTCGACAAGGAGACCGACGCCGCCTCCCGCGAGCGCCTGGAGCGCCTGCGCCGCGACCTCGCAGACAAGGAGGAGGAGCTGCGCGGCCTCACCGCCCGCTGGGAGAAGGAGAAGCAGTCCCTCAACGCCGTCGGTGAACTCAAGGAGAAACTGGACGAGTTGCGCGGCCAGGCCGAACGCGCCCAGCGTGACGGCGACTTCGACACCGCCTCCAAGCTCCTCTACGGCGAGATCCCCACGCTGGAGCGGGCGTTGGAGGAGGCCTCCGAGGCCGAGGAGGAGGCCGCCGCGTCCAAGAACACCATGGTCAAGGACGAGGTCGGCGCCGACGACATCGCGGACGTCGTCGCCTCCTGGACCGGCATCCCGGCCGGCCGGCTGCTGGAGGGCGAGACCCAGAAGCTGCTCCGCATGGAGGACGAACTGGGCCGCCGCCTCATCGGCCAGACCGAGGCCGTACGCGCGGTGAGCGACGCCGTACGACGCTCGCGCGCGGGCATCGCCGACCCGGACCGCCCGACCGGATCCTTCGTCTTCCTGGGCCCCACGGGCGTCGGCAAGACGGAGCTGGCGAAGGCCCTCGCCGACTTCCTCTTCGACGACGAGCGGGCCATGATCCGCATCGACATGTCGGAGTACGGCGAGAAGCACAGCGTCGCCCGGCTGGTCGGCGCGCCCCCCGGCTACATCGGCTACGAGGAGGGCGGCCAGCTGACCGAGGCCGTCCGCAGGCGTCCGTACTCCGTGGTCCTGCTCGACGAGGTGGAGAAGGCCCACCCCGAGGTCTTCGACATCCTCCTCCAGGTGCTGGACGACGGCCGGCTCACCGACGGCCAGGGCCGCACGGTCGACTTCCGCAACACGATCCTGATCCTCACCTCGAACCTGGGCAGCCACTACCTGGTCGACCCCGTCACCACCGAGGCGGAGAAGAAGCAGCAGGTCCTGGAGGTGGTCCGGTCCTCCTTCAAGCCGGAGTTCCTCAACCGCCTGGACGACCTGGTCGTCTTCTCCGCCCTGGACAAGGCGGAGCTGCAGCGCATCGCGAAGCTGCAGATCGACCGCCTCGCCAAGCGCCTCGCCGAGCGCCGCCTCACCCTGGAGATCACCCCCGAGGCGCTGGCCTGGCTCGCGGAGGAGGGCAACGATCCGGCCTACGGCGCCCGCCCCCTGCGCCGCCTCGTCCAGACCGCCATCGGCGACCGCCTCGCGAAGGAGATCCTCGCCGGCGAGGTCAAGGACGGCGACACGGTCCGGGTGGACGCGTTCGGGGAGGGAGAGGGCCTGATCGTGGGGCCGGTGACGGGCGCGTCGACCACCGCCGGGGCGGACGGCCCGACCGCCCCGTCGATGGAGAAGAACGCGTGAGCGGGGGTACCCGAAAGGTTCCCGTCCACGCTCGTAGCTGAATCCCTTCCCGGATCCGGCCAAGGGCGACGAACCACGCGGGGCGGGGGTTGCCACTCCCGCCCCCGCATGGGGGAGGATGGCGGAATCCGTACGAAGGGAAAATCACGGTGAGCATCGACCCGTCCTCGATTCCGAACTTCGGGGGCCAGCCCGAGCCGCAGCCCGGCCCGCCGCCCGGCCCCGTCGTCCCGGATCAGGACCTCGTGAAGCAGCTCCTGGACCAGATGGAGCTGAAGTACGTCGTCGACGACGAGGGTGACCTCGCGGCGCCGTGGGAGGAATTCCGTACGTACTTCATGTTCCGTGGCGAGGGTGACCAGCAGGTCTTCTCGGTGCGCACGTTCTACGACCGCCCGCACCAGATCGACGAGAAGTCGGCCCTGCTGGAGACGATCGACGACTGGAACCGCCGCACCCTGTGGCCCAAGGTCTACAGCCACACCCACGACGACGGCACGGTCCGTCTCATCGGTGAGGCCCAGCTCCTGATCGGCACGGGCGTCAGCCTGGAGCACTTCGTCTCGTCGACGGTCAGCTGGGTGCGCGCCGCCATCGAGTTCGACAAGTGGCTCGTCGAGCAGCTCGGCCTGGCCGAGGACGTCGACGAGGCCGAGAAGCCGAAGGACGACGAGGGCGACGAGTAGCCGCCCCGCACACCTCCGCGGCCCCGGTGGCCATCCACCCCCGGGGACGAGGGGAGGCCTGGCCCACGACGGCCGGAACAGCCCCACAGTCCCACAGACGCAGACAGACGTAAGACGTACGAGAGCCCGGCCGGAGCGCCCGCCACCACGGCGGTGCGCCACGGCCGGGCTCTCGCCGTGACCGAGGGGCGCCGCCGATGCGTTCGTGGGCGGGTCGGAGGCCGGGCGCTGTCGCCGTCCCCGAGTCGGCCGGGCCCCGGCCATCGACCGTCTTCCCGGCTCACCGGGCCCTTGTCCACGAGGGTCCGGCGGGCCGCTGACCTCCCCTGAGAACCGGGGGAAAGAACTACCCGCCCACCCTCCCTCCCCGGTCGGGAGGCCCGCGTCACCCGTCCGGGTGACCGGCTTACAGGTGCGGGATGCGGGCGGTTACGTTCGCCGCGACAACCGCAGACAGATACGGCCCCCGGCCGGGACTGGCATCCCGAACGAGGGCCTGACCGATCAGGAAGAAGCAAGCTTCCCGATGGCTGACCGGCAGTCTAACGCGCGCCCGCGCGCCGAGGCCGGAGCACCGACCTCCGGCGTGATCCACGTACGCACCCGCCTCACAGCCGACTTCACCGTGCTCTCCAACGCCCTCGCGCAGCGGCGCGGCAGCGCGGTCACGGTCGGTGTCGGGGCGTACATCTCCTCCCTGCCTGACGGTTCGTCCGTGAGCATCGCCTCCCTCCGCGAGCACTTCGCCGAGGGGGAGATCCTGATCTCGCGAGCGCTCAGGGAACTTCAAGCGGCCGGATACCTGGAACGCCGCCGCGAACGGACGCCCACCGGTCAGGTCCGCACCCGGACGTACTTCTACGACGTACCCGGCGGCGAACCGGGCCCGGACCCCGGGCAGGCCTCCTAGGCCCCCCAAGCCTCGTCGCCCGCGTCAGCGGACCGCCGCTGCCGCGCCCGCGTCGCCCGCGTCCGGGGCCGGGCGGGAGACGCTTGAGCCGCCCCTACGGGCGGAGGAGAAGACGGAGGAGGCAGCCGAGCCGGAGGTGGAAGCGGAGGCCGAGGCCGAGACCGAGGCACCGGTCCCGCTCGCCGACATCGACCCCCGAGCCATCTCCGTACTCGCCGGCCTCCGCCGTGTCGATCCCCGCCTCGTCCTGTCCGAGCGGGAAGCCGCCCGCCTCGCCCCGGCCGTCACCCGGTGGCTCGGGGCAGGCCTGCTGCCCACCCAGATCACCGACCACCTCACCGCACGACTCCCGGGGGACCTCCTCGTCCGCCCGGTCGGCATCCTCGCCTACCGGCTCAGTGAGACTCCGCTGACCACACCGGCGGCCGGAAGCCCCGAGGCCCCAGGCCGCCCGGCGGTCCTGAGACTGAGAATGCGGAACTGCGACGGCCGCGACCGGGGTTTCCGCTCCGCGGGACACAGCCACTGCCGGGACTGCCGGTCCAGGGACGAACTTGCCGCCGCCGTCTGAGACGGCAACGACTCAGCACGCTTGACCACGAGGGACAGTGCGCCCCGCAGAGCTTCGAGCACTCCAGCACGATCAAGTCGATGCAGTACGACACGATCGTGTCGCTCGGACGCCACGCGAAGACCGCCTCCGACGTCTACATCGACTTCCCCGCCGACGAGAACTCCGCCCCCGCTCCGGCGATCCTTCATGAGGACGCCGCCGGGAGGTCAAGCGCTACGGCTTCAAGGACGTCCTGCTGATCTCCGAGGCCGTCTCGACCTGGACGAACCACCGCGTCCCGAACCCGAGTCGGACGCCCGGTGACGTCCGATTCGTAGAGGGCTGGGCGTCTCCTCGCGCCCGCGAGCGCGGGCGAGGAGCCGGCGGAGGTGGCCCGGCGGCGCCACTGACCGGCGTCGACACCGCCGACGTCGAAGAGGGGGCGGCGGCCTCGTGGAGGACGGCCGTAGAAGACCGCCCTCCGCCCTTGCCGCGCCACTCACCTCACTCCGTCCCCCGCGACCGCCGCTTGCCCGAGGCCGTCGAGAACGAGGTCCAGCCCGAATTCGAACTCGTCACCGTAGGCGTATCCGGGGCGCATGACATGGACGGTCGCCATCTCGGTCAGGTACGGGTACTCGCCGTCGTCGAACCCGCTCATGATGGACTCCGCCAGTTCGGCGGTCTCGGCCGGGGTGTCGAAGGGCAGGGTCTTCTCCTGCAGGGCGAACCCGTAGATGTAGCTGTCGAGCACCGAGATGGCGTGGGCGGTCAGGGTGAGGGAGAACCCCGCCTCACGCAGGCATCCGAGAACGGCATCGTGGTGCCGCAGGGTGGCGGGGCCCGGGGCGGACCGCGACTCCATCAGCCCGATGGCCCAGCGGTGGCGGCCCAGCACCTCACGCATGGAGATCGCCCGCCGCCGCATGGCCGGCCGCCAGTCGTCGCCCGGTGAAGGCAGGTCCACCTCGCCGAAGACCAGGTCGACCATGCCGTCGAGCAGGTCCACCTTGTTCGCCACGTGGTTGTACAGGGACATCGCCTCGACACCCACGGCCTCACCGAGCTTGCGCATGCTGAGCGTCTCCAGGCCGCCGGTGTCGGCGAGTTCGACGGCGGCACGCAGCACCCGTGGTCGGCTGAGCGTCTCGCGGGGCGGCTGCGTGGTGTTGCGGCGGGACACGGCGGACGGTCACTCCCTCTTCCTCGACTCCGAGCGTTGACGAGCTTACGCCGTAAGTGCTCTACTTACGGCGTAAGCTCGAACTTACGATGTAAGTGCAGACTTACAGAGTAAGTAAATGATGCTGATCGAACCGGGAGTAGCGACATGGGGAACATGAGCGAGGCGACCGCGCCCGCCGATGCGACCGCGTTGATGACGGCCGTCGTGCAGGAGCGGTACGGCGCCGAGCCGGAAGCCGTGCTCCGGACGGGACAGCTCGCCCGGCCCCGTACCCGGCCGGACCAGGTACTCGTGCGGGTGCGCGCGTCCAGCGTGGACCGGGGCACCTGGCACACCATGGCCGGCCTGCCGTATCCGGTCCGGGCGGTGTTCGGACTGCGCCGGCCGAAGTACCCCAATCCCGGGCGCAACCTCGCCGGTGTCGTCGAGGCGGTCGGCGCCGACGTCACCGGGTTCGCGCCCGGCGACGAGGTGTACGGCACGGCGGTCGGCGCGTTCGCCGAGTACGTCGCCGCCCGCCCCGACAGGCTCGCTCCCAAGCCGGCCGGACTCACCTTCGAGGAGGCGGCGACGGTGCCCGTCAGCGGGCTCACCGCGCTGCAGGCGGTACGCGACGAGGGCCGGGTCCAGGAGGGGCAGCAGGTCCTGATCACGGGGGCCGCCGGAGGCGTGGGCACCTTCGCCGTCCAGCTCGCCCACGCGGGCGGGGCCCAGGTCACGGCCGTCGCGAGCACGCCCAAGCTCGACGCGGTACGGGCCCTGGGCGCCGACCGCGTCATCGACTACACCCGGGAGGACTTCCTCGCCGACGGGCGACGCTACGACGTCATCATCGACATCGCCGGCAACCGCGGCCTCGGGGAGCTGCGCCGCGCGCTCACCCCCCGCGGCAGGCTGATCATCACCGGCGGCGAGACGGACGGCCCCTGGCTCGGCGGAACCGACCGCCAGCTCCGTGCGCAGATGCTCTCCCCGTTCACGAGACAGCACCTCGGCACCTTCATCTCCTCCGAGCACGCCGAAGGGCTGCGCGACCTGACCGCGTTCATCGACGCGGGCACGCTCAAGCCCGTCGTGGACCACGTCTACCCGCTCAGCGAGACCGCCGCGGCCGTGCGGCACCTCCTCGACGGCCGCGTCGTCGGCAAGCTCGCGCTGGCCGTGCCCGGCCGGTGAACCGAGTGGCCCGGGCGCGGCGAAGCGACTGAGTGGGTCGCCCGGCGGCCCCGAGGGCGGCGTGAGGCGCGGACGCCGGATCAGCGCGTCGGTGCGGTGCCCGGCGCGGTCAGCGACTTGAGTCGGGCGGCTGCGTCCGCCAGCACCTCAGTACGCTTGCAGAACGCGAATCGCACGAAGGGTGCGCCGTGCTCGCGGTGGTCGTAGAAGACCGCGTTGGGGATGGCGACCACCCCGCAACGCTCCGGCAGGGAGCGGCAGAAGGCGAAGCCGTCGCTCTCGCCCAGAGGGCGGATGTCGGTGGTGATGAAGTACGTGCCGGCCGGGCGGAAGACCTTGAAGCCCGCCTGCTCCAGACCGCCCGCCAGCAGCTCGCGCTTGGCCCGCATGTCGGCGCGGAACTCCTCGAAGTACGAGTCCGGCAGGCTCAGGGCCTCGGCGACCGCGTACTGGAACGGCCCCGACGCCACGTAGGTGAGGTACTGCTTCGCCGAGCGGACCGCCGCCACCAGCGCGGGCGCGGCCGTCACCCAGCCCACCTTCCACCCGGTGAACGAGAACGTCTTGCCCGCCGACCCGATGGTGACCGTCCGCTCCCGCATCCCCGGGAACGACGCCAGCGGCAGATGCTCGGCGTCGTCGAAGACCAGGTGCTCGTAGACCTCGTCCGTCACGACCAGCAGGTCCCGCTCCACCGCCAGCTCGGCGATCGCCGTCAGCTCCTGGCGGGTGAGGACCGTCCCGGTCGGGTTGTGGGGCGTGTTGATCAGCAGCAGTCGCGTCCGGTCGGTGACGGCGTCCCGCAGCTCGTCGAGGTCCAGCCGGAACCGCCGGTCCCCGCCCCCCTCGCCCGACCCCTCCGACGGCCGCAGCGTCACCGGTACGCGCGTCCCGCCCGCCATCGCGATGCAGGCCGCGTACGAGTCGTAGTACGGCTCCAGGGCCACCACCTCGTCGCCCGGCTCCAGCAGTCCGAGCAGCGCGGCCGCGATGGCCTCCGTGGCACCGGCGGTGACCAGCACCTCGGTGTCGGGGTCGAACGTCAGCCCGTACCGTCGCCGCTGGTGGTCGACGACCGCGGCGCGCAGCTCGGGCACGCCGGGGCCCGGCGGGTACTGGTTGCCACGGCCGTCCCGCAGCGCCCGTACGGCCGCCTCGCGGATCTCCTCGGGGCCGTCCGTGTCCGGGAAGCCCTGCCCGAGGTTGATCGACCCGGTCCGCAGGGCGAGCGCCGACATCTCGGCGAAGATCGTCGTCCCGAACTCGGCGAGCCTCCGGTTGAGCGGCGGACGAGGGCTGCGGGCGGGGCTTGCGCTGGAGGTCATGGCCGTCATCCTGCGCCCAAGCTCTGGACTTCCTCAACTCGGCTTTGACCGGTGACACGCCAGGGCATCCCCACGTCACGCACGGCCCACGGGGGGTCTGCACGGGGGAACGAAAGGCAGGTGCCGCGATGGAGATCTTCTTCTTCCTCTTCGTGGGCGCGGTCGTCGTGATCGGTCTTGTCTCGGGGGGCCGGGGCTCGCGGCCGGGCCGTCGCCGCTCGCACAACTGGTGGGAGGACAGCGGCTCGTCCCACGCGGGCGGGGGGTGGTGGTCCTGCGGGGGCGGTTCGTCCTGTGGCGGCGGTTCCTCCTGTGGCGGTGGTGGCGGTGGAGGGGACTGAGCGTCGGTCCTGTTCGGCGGCAGCCGGCCGCGCGGGCAACCGGTGCGGGAGACAAGCTCTGGACTTGCTCAATTCGGCTTTGAGCGGTCGTCGGCGGGGGCATCCCCGCCACACGCAAGTGAGCGAGGCACCCACGGGGGGTCGCTTCGGGGGACACAGGCAAGGAAGAGGGGAGGGTGGGCCATGGCGGAAGCCGGTTTCATCCTGGTGCTCAGCGCCATCGGTGTGGCCATCGTCGTCGGAGTCGTCAGGAGTTCCAGGCGGCGCGGCCGGCGCGGCAGCTGGTGGGCGGGCGGGGGCTCGTCCGGGGGATCGTCGTCCAGCGGATCCTCGTGCGGCAGCAGTGGCTCGTCGTGCGGAGGCGGGTCCTCCTGCGGCGGAGGCGGCGGCTGCGGCGGCGGCAGTTGACCACGCGCTTCGAGCGGTCGTGGTCGGGGTCGGGGGCGTGGTCGTCGGCGGGGGCATCCCCGCGACACAGAAGTGAGCGAGGCACCCATGGGGGGTCGCTTCGGGGGACTCAGGAACAGAGGGGAGGGGTGACGCCATGAACGCGATCGCGGTGATCGGCATCATCCTGGTGATGGTCTGTGTGGTGACGGTGATCGTCGTGGCCGTCAATCGCGGCAGGGCGAACGCGGCACGTACGGCGGCGCGACGCCGTCGGTCGTCCGGCCGGGGCGGCAGCGCGTACCGCGGCGGCCGGGGCGGCGGCGGTTCCCACAACAGCGGCTCCGACAGCAGCTGGTGGGTGTTGGGGGCGGCGGCCGTCGGCGACTCGGGGTCGTCCCACTCCTCGTCGAACGACGACCGCGGTTCGTCGTCCGGCGGTGGTGGCTCGTCCTGCGGCAGTAGCAGTGGGTCCTCGTGCGGCAGCAGTAGTGGCTCGTCCTGCGGTGGCGGGTCCTCCTGCGGTGGCGGCGGCGGGGGCGGATGCGGTGGAGGCAGCTGACACGGGGCAGCCGAGCTCCACGACACGAGCGCCCGCCGGGACGAACTTCCCGGCGGGCGCTCGTGTGTGTAGTTCCGCCAGAACGGGGCAGGCGCACCGATGTGGTGCCATTTCACGCCTGAGTACGCCGGGTGGGCCCGGTTGTCCGGCAGGCGCTCCCCTAAGTTCGCGCGCCCGGCTCGACGGGCGCGCGGGGAGCACGTCGGTCGACGGGGCGCACGCCTGGTTGAACAGTTGAGCTGGGCAGCCCTCGGGGGGATGGAAAGCACGTCAAGTTGGGTAAAAACGCTGTGGTGGCGCCACAGTTCATGATTCCCTATAAATCGCCAACGCAGCCCCCGGACGTCCCTCCCGGCAGGCCTGATCTGGCTGACCGGACCGACCGGGACGTCGTCCTCACCCGACCTGGCTGACCGGACCACATCCCCCGGTGCCGACCGGGGTGCGCCGGACCCACTCCTCTTCTCTTTGCGTCGCTGCGGAGCCGACCCATGCTCACGACCCTGAACACCGCCTACACCGACACGCGCGCGGCAGACCTCGCCTGGGCCCTGGGGCGTGAGCCGCTGCCCGCGCTCGCCACCCTCGATCTCGAACTCACCGGTGCGAAAATGCAGTTGAGGCTGCTCGGCGCGTCCCACCAGGTGCTCCTGGAGGAGGAGCGGGGGAGCCACTGCTCGGAGACGGTCGCGTGCATCCCGGGATCCAGCACACCCCTCCCGCTCGGCGTGGCCAAACGTGTGGGCGACTGGGAGTACGAATTCGCCGCCCGGGTCGAGGTGTTGTCGCCGGGATCCTTCGCCGGACGTGCCCAGGAACTCCTGGCGCTCGTCTCCGACCATCCCCATGGGCTGGCCGGGGTCTTCCCCGGCAGCCCGCACGCGTTCACCGCGATGCTCGCGCAGCGCCATGAGGGGCAGGTGCACTGGCGTACCTGGCACGCGTATCCACAGGACGGGCAACTGGTGGCCACCAGAACGAGGGTGGGGGTGAGAGTGCCGGTGGCGCTGTGAGGGGTGGGTGACCTGGGTTTTCGTTTTTGGTGGGTGCGTGGGTGCGTGGGTGCGTGGGTGCGTGGGTGCGGTCTGGGGTGGGGTGGTTGTGGTGTGTGGGCGGGTGCGGGTCCGGTGGGGGCTGGTCGCGCAGTTCCCCGCGCCCCTGAAAAGCAGGGGCTGCGCCCCTTGCTTTTCACCCCTCGGCCCCGTGGGCCTGAAAGGCAGCGGTTCCCTTCGGGCCTGAAAGACAGCCGTCCCGCGGGCGCCGTGATGTGCCCGTGCCCGCCCGGGCACCCGAACCCCCGAGCTATTGCGCACCCGCCCAAGCTCCGCAGACCACTCGTGTGGGTGACCCAGCGCAGCGTGACCGTGACGGTAGCGTGCCAGGAGTGATCGAGCCGCACGCCCCCGCACCCCCCGGCGCCCCACCCCCCTGGCGCGGCCACGGCGGCCCGGGTGCCCAGGCGTGGCTCCCCGTCCGCCCGGGAATCGGCCGCTTCCTCGTCCTCGCCGGGGTGTTCGTCTGCGCCGCCTGCGGACTCGTGTACGAACTCGAACTGGTCGCCCTCGCCTCGTACTTGATCGGCGACTCCGTCACCCAGGCCTCCGTGGTCCTCTCGGTCATGGTCTTCGCCATGGGGATCGGCTCCCTCGCCGCCAAACGCCTCCGCCCCCGCGCGGCCCTCGGGTTCGGCGCCATCGAGGCCGCCCTCGCCCTCGTCGGCGGTTGCAGCGCCCTCGCGCTGTACGCGGCGTTCGCCTGGACCGGCGACTGGGGCGGCATGTGGGCGAGCGGCTCCCGCTATCTCCTCGTCGCCTTCTCCCTGGCCATCGGCCTGCTCATCGGTGCCGAGGTCCCGCTGCTGATGGAGCTGATCCAGCGCATCCGCCGCCAGGACGCCGGCGGCGCGGTCGCCGACCTGTTCGCGGCCGACTACGTGGGCGCGCTCGTCGGCGGCCTCGCCTTCCCCTTCCTCCTCCTGCCCTGGCTGGGCCAGCTGACCGGCGCCCTGCTCACCGGCACGGTCAACGCCCTCGTCGGCGGCGCCCTCGTCCTCGGCCTGTTCCACCGCGACCTGAGCCGCCGCGCCCGCTGGCTGCTGCTGGTCACCAACCTCGCCGTCCTCGGTCTCCTCGCCACCGCCGCCCTGCACGTCGACGACTTCGAACGCGCCGCCCGGCGCGCCGTGTACGGCAAGGACGTACGGGTCGCGTGGCAGACCGGCCGCCAGGAGGTCGTCCTCACCGGCGGCCGCGACGGCCGCCCGCTCTCCCTCTTCCTCGACGGCCGGCTGCGGATCAGCGGCAGCGACGAACAGCGCTAC
Organism: Streptomyces gottesmaniae; assembly: GCF_031845845.1. Classification (NCBI taxonomy): domain Bacteria; kingdom Bacillati; phylum Actinomycetota; class Actinomycetes; order Kitasatosporales; family Streptomycetaceae; genus Streptomyces; species Streptomyces gottesmaniae. The sequence continues at coordinate 9,157 of NZ_JAVRFJ010000046.1, read as the reverse complement.
CACCGGGCCCTCGTCCACCCCGCCCTGGACGCCGGACCGCACGCCCGCGTCCTCGTCCTCGGCGGCGGTGACGGCCTCGCCGCCCGCGAGGTGCTCCGCCACGACGGCGTACGCCAGGTGGACATCGTCGAGATCGACCCGGGCGTGGTGCGCCTGGCCCGCACGGACCCGGCGCTCTCCGCGCTCAACAGCCACGCCTACGACGACGCCCGGGTCCGCGTCCACACGGAGGACTCCTTCGCCTGGCTGCGGGGCGCCCGGCCGGCCGAGCCGTACGACGTCGTGATCTCGGACCTCCCCGACCCCGGGATCACGGCGAGCACCAAGCTGTACTCGCAGGAGTTCTACGGGCTGGCCCGCGAGGTCCTGGCGGCCGACGGGCGCATGGTGGTGCACGCCGGGCCGGTGGCGTCCCGGCAGCGGGTGTTCTGGACGGTCGACGCGACCGTCCGCGCCGCCGGGCTGCGCACCACGCCCTACCGTGTCACCGCCGCCGACCCCGGTTTCGGCACCGGCCCCGACCGTACGGCCCACACCTCCGGTGCCCCCCACGACCGGGGCTTCGTCCTGGCGACCCGCCCCGACGACGGCCCTCGCCCACCCCTGGCCCTCGGCACCGGGACCACCCGGCTCACCGCCGCCGCCGGGGTACGGGACCTGCCACCGTCGACGCTGGTGCACCCGAGGTACGGGGGCTGAGGCGTACGCCGTGCGTGTGTCATGCGTCCGGTGTGTGACGTAGGGGGCGTGGTGGGGCGCATGGGGTCGAGTGGGGCCGCGTGGGCGGAACACGAGCAATAACGCGTATGTACGGGTGCGGTGCGGGGCCTCGTGGGTAGGCTCGACTGCCATGGAGCATGAGGTGTTCGTTCCGGTTCCCGTCGGCCGCCTCCGGGAGGCGCTGTCCGACCCCGAGCGGGTGGCCCGGGCGGTCCCCGGGCTCCAGCAGGACGCGGGCACGCCACCCGTCGCCGGCCGCCTGAAGGTACGGGCCGCGGGCCACACCATCACCTACCGCGGCACCCTGCGCGTGACCCCCCAGGAGGACGGCTCCTACGTCGTGGAGGGGGACGCCGCCGAGGTCCGAGGCTCCGGCACCGTGAAACTCACCCTCACGCTCCGCCTCGTCCCGGCCGCCGAGGGCGCCACGCTGGCCTGTTCCGCCACCGCCACCACCACCGGCCGCATCACCGAACTCCCACCCGACCCGGTGACCTCCGCGGCCACCCGCCTGCTGGAGAAGTTCGCGGAGAACCTGGCGGCCGAGCCCGAGACCACTTCCGAGACCGCTCCCGAGTCGCCCGAGACCGCTCCCGGGCCCGAGCCGAAGCCGACGGCAGCGGACACGTCGACGCCGCCCGAAGGCCCCCGACCCACTGAGGACACCGCAGGCCGGGACGAGCGCGACGAGCCCCGGACGCCCCCGAAGAACGAGCCCCCGGCCCCCGCCGAGGACGAGCCGTCCGCCTCCGACTTCGAGGCCGACGGCCCGCCGTCGGTACCGGACCCCTTCGGCGAGGGCGGCTACGTCGCCGGCGACGAACCGCCGGCCGAGGCCGCGCACGCGCGCCGGACGATGATCGGACGCAGCGCGGAGGAGGTCGACCACGCCCCGCCCCGCGGCCGGTACGCCCCGGTCCCGGCGCCCGAAGCGGTCTCCGCGAGCGCCACCCTCCGCTGGGCGGCCCCGGCGGCGGCCCTGGCCGTGGCCTCGGCCATCATCGTGAGCCGCGCCCTGCGCAAACGCCGCTGACCCGACACCCCCCCCCACGGCTCCGCCCGGACCGGGACGGTAGGGCAACTCACCGGTGGGTTCGACCAGTAGGGTCGAGGGGTGAGTAGTGAAGAGATCACGTTGGCCGCGGGTGACGCGGAGGTCGTGCTGGCGCCGGCGAACGGCGGCCGGGTGGCGGGGCTGCGGGTCGGTGGGGTCGAACTGCTGCGTCAGGGCGAGCGGTTCGGCTGCTTCCCGATGGTGCCGTGGTGCGGCCGCATCCGCGACGGGCGCTTCCTCAGCGGCGGTTCCGTACAGCAGATGCCCCTCAACGCCCCGCCCCACGCCATCCACGGCACGACCCGCGAGGGAGCCTGGCGCGTTGCCCGCCACGACGCCACCGAGGCCGTCCTCACGTACGACCTGGTCGAGCCCTGGCCCTACCCCGGCCGCGTCACCCAGGTGTTCACTCTCGCCCCGGACGCCCTCACCCTCACCATGTCCGTGGAGACGTACGACTCCTCCTTCCCGGCGCAGGTCGGCTGGCACCCCTGGTTCAACCGGGCCCTCGGGGACGGCGGCGAGGACGTGCGGATCGACTTCCACCCCGCCTGGCAGGAGGAGCGCGGCGCGGACCACCTCCCCACCGGCAACCGCGTCGATCCCCGGCCCGGCCCCTGGGACGACTGCTTCGGCATGCCCGACGGCGTCGACGTCACCCTCACCTGGCCGGACCGGCTGGAACTGAAGGTGACCTCGCGGGAGGAGTGGGTCGTGGTCTACGACGAGCAGGCCGAGGCCGTGTGCGTCGAACCGCAGACCGGCCCGCCCAACGGCCTCAACACCCACCCCCGCCTGGTCACCCCCATCGACCCCCTGGAAGCGGCCACGACCTGGACCTGGCGTCGCCTGTAAGCGGACATAAGGGCCCCCTTAAGCTGACTGCCATGACTGACGTGGACGTACGTGGATCTCTGCTGCGGCAGATCAAGGACAAGGCCGTGGTGCACGGCAAGGTGACCCTGTCGTCGGGTCTGGAGGCGGACTACTACGTCGACCTGCGCCGCGTCACCCTCGACGGCGAGGCCGCCCCGCTGGTCGGGCAGGTGCTCCTCGACCTGACCGCCGACCTCGACTTCGACGCGGTCGGCGGCCTCACCATGGGCGCCGACCCGGTCGCCGGCGCGATGCTGCACGCGGCCGCCGCCCGGGGCCGCAGGCTGGACGCGTTCGTCGTGCGCAAGGCGGCCAAGGCGCACGGTATGCAGCGCCGGGTGGAGGGGCCGGACATCAACGGCCGCCGTGTCCTCGTCGTCGAGGACACCTCCACCACCGGCGGCTCCCCGCTCACCGCCGTCGAGGCCGTCCGCGAGGCCGGTGCCGAGGTCGTCGCCGTCGCCACGATCGTCGACCGCGCCACCGGCGCCGCCGAGAAGATCGAAGAGGGCGCCGGGGTGCCGTACCGGTTCGCGTTCTCGAAGGACGAACTGGGTCTCGACTGAGGTCGGCACGCCGGGCGGAACACCAAGGTCAGGGGTTACCGAACAGTTCCGGACACCCTGGCCGGAGCATCGGGTCCCGTCTGGAAGGATGGGGCCGACGATGACGTCGCAACCCTAGGTCAGGGACCGTAAGCACAACGCCACCCGCACATACAAGGAGCGGACCATGCCCATCGCAACCCCCGAGGTCTACAACGAGATGCTCGACCGGGCGAAGGCAGGCAAGTTCGCCTACCCGGCCATCAACGTGACCTCGACCCAGACGCTGCACGCCGCGCTGCGGGGCTTCGCGGAGGCGGAGAGCGACGGCATCGTCCAGATCTCGACCGGCGGAGCCGAGTTCCTGGGCGGTCAGTACAGCAAGGACATGGTGACGGGTTCCGTCGCCCTCGCCGAGTTCGCGCACATCGTGGCCGAGAAGTACCCCGTCACGGTCGCCCTCCACACCGACCACTGCCCGAAGGACAAGCTGGACGGTTACGTACGTCCGCTGCTGGCCGTGTCGGAGGAGCGCGTCAAGGCCGGTCGGAACCCGCTGTTCCAGTCGCACATGTGGGACGGCTCGGCCGAGACCCTCGCCGACAACCTCTCCATCGCCCAGGAACTCCTCGCCCGAGCCGCCGCCGCGAAGATCATCCTGGAGGTCGAGATCACCCCGACCGGTGGCGAGGAGGACGGCGTCTCCCACGAGATCAACGACTCCCTCTACACGACGGTCGACGACGCGATCCGCACCGCCGAGGCGCTCGGCCTGGGCGAGAAGGGCCGCTACCTGCTGGCCGCCTCCTTCGGCAACGTCCACGGCGTCTACAAGCCGGGCAACGTCGTCCTCCGCCCCGACCTCCTCAAGGAGCTGAACGAGGGCGTGGCCGCCCGCTTCGGCAAGGAGTCCCCGTTCGACTTCGTCTTCCACGGCGGCTCGGGCTCGACGGAGGAGGAGATCCGCACCGCGCTGGAGAACGGCGTCGTCAAGATGAACATCGACACCGACACCCAGTACGCCTTCACGCGTCCGGTCGCCGCGCACATGTTCCAGAACTACGACGGCGTCCTGAAGGTCGACGGCGAGGTCGGCAACAAGAAGACGTACGACCCCCGCACCTGGGGCAAGCTCGCGGAGGCGAGCATGGCCGCGCGTGTCGTCGAGGCGACGCAGAACCTGCGCTCGGCGGGCCAGAAGATCAAGTAGTCCCACCGCTCGGTCCACCGCGCGGTCCGACCGCGTGGTCCCCCGCGTACGTCACTGTCGTACGGCGAGCCCGGTGCCATCGTGGCGCCGGGCTCGCCGCGTGTGCGGGGGCGGCTGTATACCTGATCCATGCCCGACATCCGGCTCGGCTCGCCCCAGGGCAAGTGGGTCCTGTTCACCACGATTCTCGGCTCCAGCATGGCGCTGCTGGACTCCACGGTCGTCAACGTCGCCCTGCCCCGGATGGGGGAGGACCTGGACGCGGATCTCGCGGCCCTCCAGTGGACCGTCAACGCGTACATGCTCACCCTCGCCGGTCTGATCCTGCTGGGCGGCGCACTCGGCGACCGCTTCGGCCGCCGCAAGGTGTTCGTCATCGGCGTCGTGTGGTTCGCCGCCGCCTCCCTGCTGTGCGGTCTCGCGCCGAACGTCGGTGTCCTGATCGCGGCCCGCGCGCTGCAGGGCGTGGGCGGGGCGCTGCTCACCCCGGGCTCGCTGGCCATCATCCAGGCCTCGTTCCACCCCGACGACCGCGCGCGGGCCGTCGGCCTGTGGTCCGGCTTCGGCGGCATCGGCGCGGCCGTCGGCCCGTTCCTCGGCGGCTATCTGGTGGACGGCCCCGGCTGGCGCTGGGTCTTCCTGCTGAACGTCCCCCTGGCGCTCCTGTGCGTGCCCGTGGCCACCCGCCACGTCCCCGAGTCGGGCGACGGCCGGACCCACGAGGGCCGCTTCGACGTGCTGGGCGCGTTCCTCGGCGCGTCGTCGCTGGCGTTGGTGACGTACGCCCTGATCGAGGCGGCGGAGGGCTCGGTGGTGGTGACCGTCTCGGCCGTCGCCGGCGTCGCGGCGGGCGTCGCCTTCGTGTACGTCGAACGCGCTCGCCCGGACCCGATGATGCCGCCGGAGATCTTCGCCTCCCGCCAGTTCACGACGGTCAACCTGGTCACCCTGTGCGTGTACGCGGCGTTCGGCGGCTTCTTCTTCCTCGCCGCGCTCCAGCTCCAGGTGGTGTCGGGGTACTCGGCACTGGGCGCGGGCACGGCCCTGCTCCCCATCACGGTCCTGATGCTCCTGCTCTCCTCCCGCGCGGGCGCGCTCGGCGAACGGATCGGCCCCCGCATCCCCCTCACCGTCGGTCCGCTGCTGTGCGCGGCGGGCATGCTGCTGGCCCTGCGGGTGGGGCCGGACGCGTCGTACGTCCGCGACGTCCTGCCCGCGCTGCTCGTGCTCGGCCTCGGCATGGTCACCCTGGTCGCGCCGCTGACCGCGACGGTCCTGGCCTCCGTCGACACCGAGCACGCGGGCCTGGCGAGCGGCATCAACAACGCGGCCGCCCGCGCGGCCGGTCTGGTCGCCGTGGCCGCGTTGCCGCTGATCGCGGGGATGGGACCGGAGGCGTACCGGTCGGCGAGCCAGTTCGACGAGGCGTTCGGCACGGCGATGATCGTCTGCGCCGCGACGCTGGTGGTGGGCGCGGTGCTGTCCTACACCACGATCCGCCGACCGGAACCGGACTGCCGCCACCCCGAGTGCCGGACGCACTGCGGGGTGGTCTCGCCGCCGCTGGAGGCGGGTGAGGTGGGGGCGGCCGGCAGAGTGACGGGCGACCCGGGGGCGGGCGATCCGGAGGCGGGCGGTCTGGAGGGCGGCCGGGAGAAATGAGGAGACGTCGGTCCGAGAGGACACCGCGTCGACGAGGCGGTGTCCTGACGGGGGCGAGAGGGTCGGCCCGTCCGCCGGACCGGCTTCGCGCCCGGTGAACCACTCCCGGGAGGTGCCACGACCCGCACGCTCATGAGCCAGACTGGAACCCATGACGATTCACGAGAACCTCCTCGGGGGCCCGCCCCCGACGCACCTCCCCGACGACCCGGAGCCCCGCGAACTGCTCGCGAACGGCACACCGCCCGCCGACGTCGCCGCGAAGTACCCCACCTCCTCCCTGGCCTGGGCCCGGCTCGCCGACGACGCGTACGAGCGGGGCAGCGTCGTGGAGTCGTACGCCTACGCCCGTACGGGCTACCACCGCGGTCTGGACGCCCTGCGCCGCAACGGCTGGAAGGGCCACGGGCCCGTCCCCTGGGAGCACGAGCCGAACCGCGGCTTCCTGCGCGCCCTGCACGCCCTCGCCCGTGCCGCGGGGGACATCGGCGAGCAGGAGGAGTACCAGCGCTGCTCCCAGTTCCTGAAGGACTCCTCCCCGACGGCGGCGCAGACGCTGGGCTGACCGGAGGGTCGTTCGCGCGGGTCCGCCTGGTGTGACCGGGCGGACCTTGCGGTGCGGGGGTGGTATCGCCGACCATGCCGGTGGGGACCGGGGCCCCCGTGTCGGAATCGGCAGGGGCGGACCGCTACCCGGAGTACACAACAGGAGACAGCGATGTCCCAGCAGGCTCAGCCCCATGAGGCTTCGGAGCCCGAGACCCCGCATCTCGACTTCCAGGGCACGACCCCGTACGAGGACTACGTCCAGGCTGACGTCCTCACCCACCTCCAGCACCCCCTCTCCGACGACCCCGGCGAGATGGTCTTCCTGGTGACGACCCAGGTCATGGAGTTGTGGTTCACCGTCATCGTCCACGAGTGGGAGACCGCGACCACCGCGCTCCGGGGCGACGACGTGGCGCGGGCGAGGGACGCGCTGAAGCGTTCCGTACGCGAACTGGAGGCCCTGAACGCCTCCTGGCGCCCGCTCGCCCAGCTCACCCCCGCCCAGTTCAACTCCTACCGCGCCGCCCTCGGCGAGGGCTCCGGCTTCCAGTCGGCGATGTACCGCCGGATGGAGTTCCTGCTCGGCGAGAAGTCCGCCTCCATGCTCGTCCCGCACCGGGGAGCCCCCCGCGTCCACGCCGAGCTGGAGAAGGCGCTGCACGAGCCGAGCCTCTACGACGAGGTCCTGCGGCTGCTGGCCCGGCGCGGCCACGCGATCCCCGAGTCCGTCGTACGCCGTGACGTCTCCCAGCGCTACGAGCCGTCCCCCGAGGTGGAGGAGGTGTGGACCGCGCTGTACTCCGGCGACCCGGACCACGAACTCGCCCGCCTCGGCGAGGCGTTGACCGATGTCGCCGAGCTCGTCTGGCGCTGGCGCAACGACCACCTCGTCGCCACGCGTCGCGCGATGGGTGCCAAGGCCGGCACGGGCGGCTCCGCCGGTGTGGCCTGGCTGGAGAAGCGCGCCCGCAAGAACGTCTTCCCCGAGCTGTGGACGGCGCGCTCCCATGTCTGAACTCACCGCACTCAGCGCTGAACTGGCCGCCCGGGCAAGTGAGTTGGACGCCGCCGACGAACTGTCCTGCCTGCGCACCCGCTTCGTGCTCGACGACGCGGTGTACCTCGACGGCAACTCGCTCGGCGCGCTGCCGGTGTCGGTCCCCGGCCGGCTCGCGGACGTCGTGTACCGCGAGTGGGGCGAGCTGCGCATCCGTTCCTGGGACGAGAGCGGCTGGTGGACCGCACCGGAACGCATAGGTGACCGCATCGCCCCGCTGGTGGGCGCGGCCCCCGGCCAGATCGTGGTCGGCGACTCCACGAGCGTCAACGTCTTCAAGGCGGTCGTGGCGGCGGTCCGGATGGCGGAGGAGGAGGGTGGGGGCCGACGCGACGAGATCCTGGTCGACGCGACGACGTTCCCCACGGACGGTTACATGGCCGAGTCGGCGGCCCGTATGACCGGCCGCACCCTCCGCCCGGTGACCCCGGCGGAGGTCCCGGCCGCCCTGAGCGACCGTACGGCCGCCGTCCTCCTCAACCACGTCGACTACCGCACGGGCCGCCTGCACGACCTCCCCGGTCTGACGGCGGCGATCCACGAGGCCGGTGCCTACGCCGTCTGGGACCTCTGCCACAGCGCGGGCGCCCTCCCCGTCGGCCTCGACGAGCACGGGGTCGACCTGGCGGTCGGCTGCACCTACAAGTACCTCAACGGTGGCCCCGGCTCCCCGGCCTACCTCTACGTCCGCCGAGACCTCCAGCCCCGCTTCGACTCACCCCTCCCCGGCTGGACCTCCCACACCGCCCCCTTCGCGATGCACCCGAGCTACGAGCCCGCACCGGGCGCGGTGCGGGGCCGGGTCGGTACGCCCGACATCCTGTCGATGCTGGCCCTGGAGACGGCACTCGACGTCTGGTACGGCTGGAGCGGCGGGGGCGACGCGGGCGGCGCGGCGCACGAGGCCGGGGCGATGATCGAGTCGGTCCGCGCGAAGTCCCTCGCCCTGACCGACTTCTTCCTGCGCTGCGTGGCGGCGTACGTCCCCAAGGGGCGTGTCGAGTCCCTCACGCCGACCGCCCACGCGGAGCGCGGCAGCCAGGTCGCCCTGCGCTGCGACGACGCGGGCGACATCATGAAGCGCCTCATCGCCCAGGGCGTCATAGGCGACTTCCGCCACCCCGACGTCCTCCGCTTCGGCTTCACCCCGCTCTACGTCACCTTCGCCGACACCGAACGGGCGGCTCGGGTGCTGGCGGAGACGTTGGAGGGGGCGGGGTAGGCGGCGGGGGAGGGGCTGGGGCGCGGCGGCTGCGGTTGCGGGGGACCTTCGCTGGGGCGCCGCGCGGCCGGGGCGGCACGGGTGGGCGCAGGCGGCACCCGGCGAGCGCCGGTGAGCGGAACCCGCCCCCGCCCAGCCCCTGCCCCCCGGGGTCGACCCCCACCCTGACCCCCCGTCACATCCCCGTGTCCGCGCACGTCACCGGCCTGATACCGTCCCCGCCAACGGCAGGCGCCCTTTCCCCGGCAGGCCCCCCCCCAAA